>VAZV01000136.1:1920-61229 GCA_005884765.1 Alphaproteobacteria bacterium | reverse complement strand
CAGCGGCGCGCCGCCGTACAGCCCTGCTCCGGCGTTGCCGACCGTGACGCAGGAATGGGTCATCGAGCAACTGCCGGATGACCGGCTAAACCTGGAACCCGGCGATACCATTCTTCTGATCGTCGAAGACGACCCGCATTACGCGCGCGTTCTGATCGATCTCGCCCGCGACAAGGGGTTCAAGGTGCTGGTCGCCGCACGCGGCGCAGAAGCGCTGGATCTCGCCAAGCAATTCCAGCCGGCCGCGGTCTCGCTCGACGTGTTCCTGCCGGACATGCTCGGCTGGACCGTGCTGAGCCAGTTGAAGCACAATCCGTTGACGCGTCACATCCCGGTCCAGATCATCACGCTGGACGAGGATCGCCAGCATGCGCTGGCGCGCGGCGCATTCTCCTTCGTCAACAAACCGACCACGACCGAAGGCGTCAGCGCGGCACTGTCAAAGATCAGGGAATACGCGCGGCCTCGCCGCAAGCGGCTGCTGATCGTCGAAGACAATGCGGCTGAGCAATTAAGCATCCGGGAGCTCCTCGACCACGACGACATCGAGCTCGTCATTACCGATACCGGCGCCGGCGCGCTCTCGGAGCTGCGCGATAACCCCTGCGATTGCGTGGTGCTGGACTTGCGGCTGCCCGACATGAGCGGCTTCGAGGTACTGGACAAGATCCGCAACGACGACGGGCTGTGCAACGTCCCCGTCGTCGTATTCACTGGACGGGAACTGTCCGCCGAAGAAGATGCGGAACTTCACACCATGGCGCGGAGCATCGTGGTCAAGGGCGTGGAGTCACCGGAACGGTTGCTCGACGAAACGTCATTGTTTCTGCACCGTGTGATCACGGAATTGCCGATCGACAAGCAGCGAATGCTCGAAAAGCTCAACAGTTCCGACGAAGACCTTGTGGGCAAGACCGCGCTGCTCGTTGACGACGATGCCCGCAACATCTTTGCTCTGTCCAGCGTCCTGGAACGGCGCGGCATGAAGGTGCTCACCGCGACCACCGGAAGCGAGGCGGTCACGCTCGTCGAATTAAACCCTGAGATTGCGATTGTTCTGATGGATATCATGATGCCACAAATGGACGGCTACCAGACAATGGCGGCGATCCGGCAAAATCCGTCGTTCGGCCGCCTCCCTATCATCGCGCTTACGGCGAAAGCGATGAAGGGCGACCGGGAGAAGTGCCTGGAGGCCGGCGCCTCGGACTATCTGGCCAAGCCGGTCAATACCGAGCAACTGCTTCTCGCTATTCGCATGTGGCTGCATCGCTGAACGGTATTTCGATGATGGACCATGAAAAGGTGAACATCCTTCTGGTCGACGATCAGCCAGCCAAGCTGCTTGCCTATGAGGTCATTCTCAAGGAACTCGGCGAAAACCTCGTCGTCGCCGCGTCCGGCCGCGAAGCGCTCGAGATCCTGCTGAAAAATGAAATCGCGATCATCCTGGTCGACGTCTGCATGCCGGAACTGGACGGTTTTGAGCTCGCCGCCATGATCCGCGAGCATCCCCGCTTCCAGAAGACCGCGATGATCTTCATCTCGGCGATTCAGGTCAGCGATATCGACCGGCTGCGCGGTTACGAAATGGGCGCGGTCGACTACGTTCCGGTGCCGGTCGTACCCGAAGTGCTGCGGGCGAAAATTAAGGTCTTTGCCGAGCTCTACCGGAAGACCCGGCAACTGGAGCGGCTCAATGCCGAGCTCGAGGACCGCGTTCGCGCCCGCACCGCGGAGCTGGAGAAATCAACGGCAAAGCTGGTCGAAAGCGAACAGCGCCGCAGCATGGCGATCGCCGCCGGCAAGATGGGATCGTGGGACTGGGACTGGATCAACGGCGACTGGATGTGGGACGAGGGCCAATACCGGATCTTCGGCGTCAATCCGAACAGCTTTGAGGTGACATCGGCGAATATCCAGGCCTTGCTGCATCCCGATGACCTGGACGAGTTGCGCAAGGCGATCGCCGAATTCAGCAAAGGCGCGCGCTCGTATGAGGCGGAATTCCGCGTCAACCGCCCGGACGGCGAAGTGCGTTGGTGCGTCGGCACGGCGGCGGCGACGATCGACTGGAACGGCCGCGTCGTTCGCGTCAGCGGTGTGACGGTCGATATTAGCGAGCGCAAGCGCGCGGAAGAGCGCCAGACCCTCTTGACCCGGGAAGTCGATCATCGCGCCAAGAACGCGCTGGCACTGGCGCAGTCGATCGTTCGCTTGACCCGGGCCGATACTGTGAAGACCTACGTGGACGCCGTTGAAGGACGCATCAATGCGCTCGCCCGGGTGCATACCATCCTCTCGCTGTCGAGCTGGCAGGGCGCGGAGATCGGCAAACTGGTCGACGAGGAACTCGCGCCTTATTGCAGGGGCGGCCAGATACAGCTTTCCGGCGCCGAAGTGCAACTTCAGCCTGCGACTGCGCAAACCCTTGCGCTCGCCTTGCACGAGCTGGTCACCAACTCGGCAAAATACGGCGCGCTGTCCGTCGTGTCGGGCCAACTGTCCATCACATGGGACGTTGAGAACGATTTGCTCGCGTTGGTGTGGGAGGAAACCGGTGGCCCCTCGGTGCGAACACCGGTTTCGCGCGGCTTTGGTACAAGAAGCCTGATCGCGAGCGTCGAATCGCAACTCGGGGGACGAGTCTTGTTCGATTGGCGCGCCGAGGGCCTGGTCTGCCGGTTGCTTGTTCCGCTGGTACGGCCAGCGCCGATGCCGATGCAAAACGATCGATACGCAGGGATGCCGGCCGGCCGGCCCTTCCAGAAGGTGTCCTGATCTCACAGCTCCCTGCGCTAACGAGCGACCACCAATTTAAGCTGTTGTCTTCGACGCTGAAGCAGAACGACGACGCCCAGCAGCAGAAGCGCAGGAATCGCAAACCAGTAGCGGCTAGCCCGGTCCGTCGGCACCAGCACCGAGGTGATCTGGTCGCCGGGGGCAAGCCCATACTTGGCGGCCTCGCTGCCGAAGCTGACAAGACTAATCGTGACCTGATCGCCCAGGGTTGACAGCGTCAACCCGGCCCGTTGCAGGCGCTCGGCTGTGGTATTGCCCGACGGCATGGTCAGCCGCACGATTTTTTCGACGTCCTCGCCGGCGCGCGACTGGCTCATGACGCGAAAACGCAAGGTCGAGCCCCGCGGTATGGTATCGGCGACGCGCATGATGTCTGTAGCCGGCCTCGCATCGAATGGCGCTTGCAGCCGATCGAGCCAGTAGCTTGGCCGGAACATGGTAAAACAAATCAGCAGCAGCGCCAGCGTTTCGTACCAGCGGTTGCGCGTCACCAGCCAGTTCTGCGTGGCGGAGACGAAACAACCCATCGCTATAATCGAGCAGCCGACGATCAGCAGGAAATGGGCGGCATCGCCGACGTCGATCAGCAACAGTTCGGTATTGAACATAAAGATGAAGGGAAGCAATCCCGTCCGGATTTCATACCAGAATCCCTGCAGCCCGGTTTTGATGGGATCGGCGCCCGAGATCGCTGCGGCGGCGTAAGCGGCGAGACCGGCCGGTGGATGCACATCCGCCATCAATCCGAAATAGAATACGAACAAGTGCACTGCGACCAGCGGCACCGCGAGATCGTTCTGCTGGGCGACCTCGACCAGGACCGGCGCCATCAGTGTCGCCACCACGACATAGTTCGCGGTCGTCGGCATGCCTATGCCAAGGATCAGGCAGATCAGCGCCGTGAGCAGCAGCATGGCCATGAGATTGCCGCCGGATGCAGTCTCGACGATTTCCGTCATGACGAGGCCAATGCCGGTCAGCGAAACCGCGCCGACGATAATGCCGGCAGCCGCAGTGGCGATGCCGACCGACGTCATGTTGCGCGAGGCGCTCTGCAACGCGGTGATGAGGTCGTCAAAACCCTCATGCAGCCGCGCCATCAAATCGTGTTCGTCGCGAAATGCCGCGACCAGCGGGCGCTGGGTGACCATGATGAAAATCAGGAACAGGGTGCCCCAGAAGGCGGATAGGCCGGGCGACATCTCCTCCACCATCAGGCACCAGATCAGGACGATGACGGGAAGAAGAAAATGCAGGCCGGTGCGCGCGGTTTCGAAGAAATCCGGCACCCTGACGATGGCCTTGGTGACATCATCGAGCGCGAGATCGGCATGCTTGGCCTTGTAGCGGATCAACGCGACATAGGCCGCGAGCAGCGCCACGCCGAGGATCCAGATGGCGGCGTTGCCGAATACGATCTTGGTCCAGCCGATGCCCCAATAGACGATGCCGCTCAGGATAATCATCCCGCAGACGGTCATCAACGCGCGCAGCAATGAATGATGGATGGGCGCGGTGGACGACCGCGGCAGCCCGCGCAGTCCAAGCTTGGCGGCCTCGATATCGACAATATAGAACAGCGCGCCATAGGTGAGGAACGCCGGCAGAAAGGCGTGCTTGACGACTTCGGCGTAGGTAATGCCGACATATTCCGCGATCAGGAACGCTGCCGCGCCCATCACCGGCGGCATCAATTGCCCGTTGACGCCCGCCGCTGCTTCGATGGCGCCTGCCTTGACGGCCGAATAGCCGACCCGCTTCATCAGGGGGATTGTGAAGGTGCCGGTCATGACGGTATTGGCGATCGACGAGCCGGAAATCATTCCGGTCATGCCGGAGGCAACGACGCCTGCTTTGGCTGGGCCGCCGCGGAATGTGCCAAGCATGGCGAAGGCGAGCTGGATAAAATAATTTCCGGCGCCGGCCTTTTCCAACAGGCTGCCGAACAGCACGAAAAAGAACACCACGTTGGTCGATACGCCCAGCGCCACCCCGAAGATGCCTTCAGAGGTCAGCCACATCTGCGATGCCACGCGCGAGAGTGACGCGCCCTTGTGTCCCATCATCCCCGGCAGCCAGGGCCCGGCGAAAATGTAGACCAGCATCAACGTGGCAATGATCGCGAGCGCCGGGCCGACCGCGCGCCTTGCGGCCTCAAGCAACAGAAGCACGCCGATCGTCGAAACCACCACGTCCAACGACGAAGGCAAGCCAGGACGTAACGAGATTTCATTATAGAAGACGAGCAGGTACAGCGCGGCCGAAACCCCAAGCGCCGCCAATATCCAGTCGGTAACGGGAATTCGATTGCGCGGAGAGGATTTCAGCGCGGGAAACGTGGCGAAGGCGAGCAGGAACGCAAACGTCAGATGAACGATGCGGGCCTGACCGTCGTTGACCACGCCAAAATGCAGTTTGTAGGGAAGCGGAGAAGCATACCAAAGCTGAAACAGCGCCCAGGCGAGCGAGACGACAAAAATGTAGGTCTTGCTGAGCCCGGTCGGCTTGCGTCCGCCGGTGTCGGCCTCCGCGACCATGGTTTCGAGCGCTTCGCGCCCGGGCGGCCCATCAATCAAGTTCGTCATCGCGTTCCCGCCACTCAAACAACGCTTGCCGCAAAGGCTGCAGGGAGAGCTCTCGCCCTCCCTCCTCCGAACTCACATCCAGCCTTTTTCCTTGTAGTACTTGATCGCGCCCGGATGCAGCGGCGCCGACAATCCGTTCTTGATCATGTCCTTCGGTTCGAGATGGGCGAAAGCGGGATGCAGCTTCTTGAATTCGTCGAAATTGTCGAACACCGCCTTGACCAGGGCGTAGACAGTGGTGTCGGCAACATTCGCCGAAGTGACGACGGTCGCAAGCACGCCATAGGTTTCTGTCGGATTCGGATTGTTGGCGTACATGCCTCCCGGGATGGTCGCCTTGGCGTAATATGGATGATCCTTCACCAGCGCATCAACCGCCGGCCCGGTCAACGAGATGAGCTTGGCGCCGCACGCTATGGTCGGGTCCTGGATCGCCGCCGACGGATGGCCGACGCCATAGAAGAACCCGTCGATCTTGTTATCGCACAGCGCTGTTCCTTGCTCGTCGGCCTTGAGTTCTGCGGCGAGCGAGAAATCATTTTTGGTCCAGCCCATCTGCCTGAGCAACTCTTCCATCGACGAAAGCGTGCCAGAGCCGGGATTGCCGACGTTGAAGCGCTTGCCCTTGAAATCCTCGAATTTGGCCACGCCAGCGTCCTTGCGCGCCAATACCGTGAACGGCTCGGGATGCACGGAGAACACGGCTCGCAAATCGGGGTTGGCGTTGCCCTTAAACTGACCCTCACCTTTGGCGGCGGCGAATTGAATGTCGGATTGCGCCAACCCGAAATCGAGTTCGCCCGATTTGATGGCGTTGGCGTTGAAGACCGATCCGCCGGTCGATTCGACCGAGCAGCGAAGGCCGGTGTCCGCCCTGCTCTTGTTCATCAACCGGCAGACCGCGCCGCCGACAGCGTAATAAACGCCGGTCACGCCGCCGGTCCCGATGGTGACGAATTTTTGCTGCGTCATTGCCGGCACAGTTGACGCCGTCAGCGCCATCAGCGCCGCCGTAACCAGACCTCCACGAAACTTCATGTCCACGTTCCTCCATTTTACACGACTAACTTATGCGGCGCGGCGCATGATCCGCCGGATTGCCTGCCGAATGTGTGGATAGCAGCGTCGATGGATGCTGCCGGCCATCGACGCCAACTTCACTCGATCGACGCGATCGCCGCATCGATCGCATCGCCGAGGCGATCGACGATGACATCCACTTCTCCCTCGTTGACGATAAACGGCGGCGCCAGCAGAACGTGGTCCCCGTTCAGGCCGTCGATGGTGCCGCCCATCGGGTAGACCATCAGGCCGCGCGCCATCGCCTCGCGCTTGACTTGAGCGTTCAGCTTCGACTGTGGAGCAAAGGGCTGCTTGGTATCGCGATCTCTGACCAATTCGACACCGCGGAACAGGCCGCGTCCGCGGATATCGCCGACATGATGGTGGTTGGCAAACCGCTCCTCCATCCGGCGCTGCAGATGGTTGCCCATGGCGACGACGTTATTGAGCAGGTTGTCGCGGCGAATGACTTCCTGCACGGCAAAGCCGGCCGCAGCGGCCATCGGATGGCCCATATAGGTGTGGCCATGCTGGAAGAAGCCCGAGCCCTTCGAGAACGAATCGAAGATTCGCCCGCTGAGCAGCACCGCGCCGACTGGCTGATAGCCGCCGCCCAGGCCCTTGGCGATCGCCAGCAAATCGGGCGAAATCCCGTCCTGTTCGCAGGCATGCAGCGTACCGGTGCGGCCCATCCCGCACATCACTTCATCCAGGATCAAGAGCACTCCATATCGATCGCAGATCGCGCGGATCCGCTTGAAATAATCGGCGACTGGCGGCACCGCGCCGAGCGTCGCACCAACGACGGTCTCTGCCACGAAGGCGATGACCTGATCCGGCCCGAGCTCGAGGATCTTGTCTTCCAGCGCCTGCGCCGAACGCGCCGCATAGTCGGCATCGCTCTCGGCTTTCTCCTGCAACCGATAGGCATAGCAGGGATCGATATGGTGGGTTTCGATCAACAACGGCTGGAATTGAGCGCGACGCCATTCGTTGCCGCCGGTCGCCAGCGCGCCCAGCGTGTTGCCGTGATAGCTCTGGCGCCGCGCGATGATGTGGCGACGCCGGCTTTCGCCTTTTTCGACAAAATATTGCCGCGCCATCTTGATGGCGGCCTCGATTGCCTCCGATCCGCCGCTCACGAGATAGACGTGATCGATGCCTTCCGGCGCGTCCTCGACCAGGCGATCCGCCAGCTTCTCGGCAATTTCTGTCGTGAAAAAGCCGGTGTGGGCATACGCGAGCGTGTCGAGCTGCTTGTGCAGGGCCGCAAGGATATCCGGATGACCATGTCCGAGACAGGAGACGGCGGCGCCACCCGAGGCATCGATGTAACCTTTGCCGTTCCGGTCGAACAGCTCGATGCCCTTGCCGCCGACGGCAACCGGCATCACCGTATTCGCCGCGCGATGAAGAATATGGGTCATGAGGTCTTCTGTTTGGCCCTTGGTTTCAAATGCGTGTTGAGCGCCGCGAGATGCTCGTCAGTGTGGCGCAGCGCGGCAAGCGCGTCGTCGCCGCCGCGGCCCGCGATGATTGCGCCCAAGATTTCGGCGACCACGAACGCCGGCGACATTGCGTGAAAAAATGACGGGCTGTCGGTCGCCACGATCACGGCATGCTGCGCGATCTGCGCCAGCGGCGCCACCTCGCTGTCGGTGATCGCAACCACGGCCATCCCCTGCTCCACGGCGTATTCCGCAAGTTCCACTGTCAGCCGTGTGTAGGGCAGCACGCTTGCGACCAAGAGAACGTCCCTGCTGGTGGCGCGCGCCAAGGCGTCGGCGCCGGTAGCGGCGATGCCGTCGATGTGCGTGGAACGTTCGCCGACCAGCGAGAGCACGTAATGAAGATGCCACGCTATCGAGTGGCTTGAGCGCAGGCCCAGACAATAGATCCGGCGCGCCGAAGCCAACGTCCTCGCCGCCGCGACCAGCCGGTCCAGCCGATCGGGCGCCGCAAGGCGCTCGATCTGCTTGCCGATCGAGCGCAGCATTTCCGCGGCCAACGCCTTGTCTCCCTTGAGCTTCTGGCTCGCGACCTGGGCGCCGGCCTTGCCGGCGAAGCCGATTTCGCCGTCTCGCACCGCCGCCGCGTAAAGTTCGCGCACGCCGTCATAACCGTCCATGCCAAGGTGCTTGGCGAGCCGGGTCATGGTTGCCGGCTGGACGCCGGCCTGACGCGCCTGCTCGCGCATCGACAGCAGCGCCACATCGCGGGGCCGCTCCAACACATATCGGGCGCCGGCCTGAAGCTGGCCGGACATGGTGTCAAACGCCTTGATGATCCGGTCGGCTAGCGGGCCATGATCCATGGCGAGAGCCTAATCCACTCCCTGGCTTTTGCAACATATGTTTCATATTATTCCGATGTAATTCAATTGAATCATTTCCGACCGGACCCTTCAAATGTCGATGCGGCGGAGCCGCGCCCAATCACCCGGCACTGCCGGGATTGTGATCGCTGAAGGGCTCAAAAGACCGATGGCTGCTTTGTGCGGAGGCATCGAGACCACATCTTCACACAAAGTCTATTCGGACGATTGGGACAGCCAACGTAGATTCCCCAAACCCTGATTCGCTCAAGCCTTGCCGTTTTTTCTTCAACATGAACCTGCAGACGAAGATCAACCTCGCGGCCTGTGATCGCGACCTCCGGCTCGACTTCGCGCGCGGCATCGCGATCTGGTTTCTCTTTCTCGACCACATTCCCAATAACGTGGTCAGCCTTCTGACCGTCCGCAATTTCGGCTTTAGCGGCGCGACCGACCTGTTCGTGTTTGCCGCGGGTTACGCCGCCGCGATTTTTTATGGAAAAATGATGCTGGAGCGCGGGCTCGTTGTCACGGCAACCCGCATCTTCAAGCGCGTGTGGCAACTTTATGCAGCCTACGTCGTTCTGTTCGTGATTTATGTCGACACCATCAGCCATGTGGCGGCCCAGTATGCCGCGCCGGAGATCATCGCTGAGTTCAACGTCAGCGGGATCATCGACCATCCGATCCGTATCCTGATCCATGGCCTGCTGCTGCAAGCCAAGCCGCTCAACCTCGACGTGCTGCAATTGTTCATCGCCCTGATGGCGCTGTTCCCATTCACGCTGTGGGGAATGTTTCGCTGGCCGACCCTGACCATGATCGCCTCGCTCGCCCTCTACATCGCCGCGCGTGTGCTCGACTGGAACCTGGCTTCGTTTCCGGATGGGCGCTGGTACTTCAATCCGTTCTGCTGGCAACTGCTTTTCGTCCTCGGCGTCTGGTGTGCGCTGGTCGGTGGAGGGCTGGTACGTTCGGTTTCGAAGCTTCTGCCTCTGCGCGTTGCCGCCGTGGCTTACCTGCTGTTCGCTTTGATCGTCACGATCGCCGGAAAGAACGCCGAACTCGCAAGCTTCATGCCGGACTGGTTGATCGGCTCATTCCTGCCCAACGACAGGGAGAATATTGCGCCCTATCGCGTGCTTCACCTGCTTGCCCTGACTTTCCTGTTCACGCGCCTCGTGCCAAACAACGCCTATGGGTTTGGCTGGAAAGTCTTGCAGCCCGTTCTCATCTGCGGCGAGCAGTGGCTCGCAGCCTTCTGCGCCGGCGTCTTTTTGTCATTTGCCGGACATCTGCTCCTGATCACCGGACCGAACTCGCTTGCGATGCAGATCATTGTGAGCGCCGCCGGAATCTCGATCATGACATGTGTGGCCTACTACGTGTCCTGGTCGAAACGGCAGGACTACAAATCCGCCTTCGGCGCGCGATCCTGACGGCGTCGCTGCATCGGAAATCCGGATTCCCTGACCACCGCCCCCGAATGACGATCTTCGCGCAATTTATCGTCGCGGCAACCCGCCATCGGGCGCGAATCAGCGCGTGGCTGCGCCAAATACTAAGCCGAATACTGATATGGCTTGGGTCGCGCACCGCGTCGTCGATAGCGGCGCGTAAGTGGTCGCAACAGGCGCTCGATCAGCACGCCCGCGCCGAGCCCCACGACGACGTCGCTCGCCCAGTGCGCCAGCACAATGATACGCGTCGCAGCCAGCGCGCCACCTACCGTCCAGGCCAGCTTCTGCCATTCCGGATATATCCAGGATATCGCCGATGCCAGCGCGCCGACATGCAAGGCGTGTCCCGACGGAAAGGCGTCATAAGGCTTGCCGGAACGGGGAATTCCGCGCCGCCGCCTGTGCACCATGCAACGGTCGGGACGCTCCTGGTCGATGAAACTCTTCAAAAGGTGCGGCAGGATACTGCTTGCGAGCACGCAGGCCAGCATGTGGTCAGCATCCGCGCGCTGGCGCGGTCCGCGGCGCAAGCTTCCAAGCCACAGGCCGATCGACAACGCATAGAGCAGATGTTCGTCTGCCGCCCATGTCAGCATGCGCGAGGTCCGCTCGAGCTGCGGCGTGGTATTGTCAGCGACAAAACGGGCGACGGCCCGGTCTGCGGCCAGCGGTTCGACGTGCACGCGGCGCATGCGGGAAAAATCCGTCGCGGCCCGCATTGTTCCCAAGCCACGGTCGGACCAGGAAACGCAATCCTTTCTGAATGTTAATGCGACAAGACGGTGGGGAACCATTCAAAATGTCGCGCCTGCGAATGTCCCAAAGGCTGCAGAACAGGTAAACTTGTGGAACGTTGCGAGAGCGCTTCCCGCGCCGCTCTGAAGGCAGGTTCATGGACCAACCCGTAAAGCCCCCGACCAAAGCGCCTCCCAATCAGGCTTCGCCAAAGGACAAGCCGCGGCCGCGCCGAAGTTTCGTTCTGCCCGCGCTGGTGGTTTTGCTGATGGTCGCCGGCATCGTGTGGTGGACCCGGCAAGGTAGTGCGCCGCAGCAAGGCGCAGGCGGTGGCGCCGGCCGTGGCGCCGCGCCGATGTCGATCGTCCCGGAAACGGTCAGCAAAGGTGATATTGGCATCAATCTCAACGCGCTGGGAACCGTCACGTCGCTGGCCACCGTCACCATCCGGAGCCAGATCAGCGGCTATTTGATCAAGATCGATTTCAAGGAAGGCGAGGAAGTCAAGAAAGGCGACCTCATCGCCGAAATCGATTCGCGCCCTTATGAAGCGACACTGGCCCAGGCCAAGGGTCAGCTTGCGCGCGACGAAGCGATACTCAAAGGCGCACAGGTCGATCTCACGCGCTATCAGGGGCTGGCGGCGCAGAACGCGGTGCCGCACCAAACGCTGGATACGCAGATCGCGCTTGTCGCCCAGGACCAGGGCACGGTTGAGGCGGACCGCGCCTCGGTCAAGTCGGCCGAGGTGAATCTGAATTATACCCGGATCCTCTCGCCGATCGACGGTCGCGTCGGATTGCGCCAGGTTGACCTCGGTAATTATGTCACGCCGGGCGACACCAACGGCATTGTCGTGATTACGCAGCTTAAGCCGATCAGCGTGCTGTTCACGGTGCCCGAGGACAATTTGCAGGCGATCGCAAAGCGCCTGCAGGCGGGCGCCATGCTGCCCGCGACCGCTTTCGACCGCAGCGGCGCCAACAAGATTGCCGACGGCACGCTGCAGACGTTCGACAGCCAGATCGATCCGACCACCGGCACGATCAAGCTGCGCGCGACATTCCCGAACGAGGCGGAAGCGCTCTATCCGAACCAGTTCGTCAATATCCGCCTGCTGCTGGACACGCACAAGGACGTGACCACGATGTCCACGGCCGGCATCCAGCGCGGCGTGCCGGGAACGTTTGTCTACCTGGTCAATGCCGACAGCACGGTATCGGTCCGCCCGGTAAAACTCGGCGTGACCGAAGGTGATCGCGTGGAGGTACTCTCAGGGCTGGTACCCGGCGATCGCGTCGTGATCGATGGCGCCGACAAGCTGCGCGATGGCGCCAAGATCAACGTGCGAACGGCGACAGAGACCAACGCAATACCAGGCCCAACCAAGTCGCCGGATCAGACGACCGGCCCGGGAAAAGCCGACGGCGGCAAGAAGCGGCGCTCGGATGACGGGCCGAAACAATGAACCCGTCACAGCCGTTCATCATGCGGCCGGTGGCAACGACGTTGCTGATGATCGCCATCATGCTGTCGGGCATGCTGGCGTTCCGCTTCCTTCCTGTGGCCGCCTTGCCGGAAGTCGACTACCCGACCATCCAGGTCCAGACCTTCTATCCCGGTGCCAGTCCCGATGTGATGACCTCCTCCATCACCGCTCCGCTGGAGGTGCAGTTCGGCCAGATGCCAAACCTCAACCAGATGAGCTCGGTGAGCTCCGCCGGCGCATCGGTCATCACGCTGCAGTTCGGACTGAGCATTTCGCTCGATATCGCCGAGCAGGAGGTGCAGGCCGCCATTAATGCCGCGGGCAATCTCTTGCCGTCCGACCTGCCGGCGCCGCCGATCTACGCCAAGGTGAATCCGGCGGATGCGCCGATCCTGACGATGGGCTTGACGTCCAAGACCATGCCGCTCACGCAGGTAGAGGATTTCGTCGACACCCGCCTGGCACAAAAGATCTCCCAGCTTCCGGGCGTTGGCCTCGTCAGCATCAGCGGCGGCCAGCGGCCCGCGGTGCGAATCCGTGCCGATATCCGCAAGCTCGCCGCCTACGGGCTCAACATCGATGACCTCCGCACCACCCTTGCCAACGCCAACGTCAACACGCCGAAGGGAAACTTTGACGGGGGGATGCGCGCCTACACGATCAATGCCAATGACCAGATCCGCAACGCCGGCGATTACAGGTCCTTGATCGTCGCCTACAAGAACGGTTCGCCGGTCCGTCTCAGCGATGTCGGCGACGTCGTCGATGGCGCGCAGAACGACAAGCTCGGCGCCTGGATGAATGAGGTCCCGGCGATCATCCTCAATATCCAGCGGCAACCCGGCGCCAACGTCATTTCCGTGGTCGAGGGCATCAAGTCGCTGTTGCCGCAACTGCAGGCCACGCTGCCGGCGGCGATCGACCTCAACATCCTGACCGACCGGACCGTCACCATCCGCGCCTCGGTGCGCGACGTCGAATATGAATTGTCGCTCGCGGTCGTTCTGGTGGTGATGGTGATCTTCGTGTTCCTGCGCTCTACGCGGGCAACGCTGATCCCAAGCCTTTCGGTTCCGCTGTCGCTGGTCGGCACGCTCGGAGCCATGTACCTGTTCGGCTTCAGCCTCAACAATCTTTCGCTGATGGCGCTGACCATTGCCACCGGCTTCGTGGTCGACGACGCCATCGTCGTGATCGAGAACATCTCCCGCTACATCGAGGAAGGCGATCCGCCCCTGCAAGCCGCGCTTCGCGGCTCCGAGCAGATCGGCTTCACCATCATCTCGCTGACGGTGTCGCTAATCGCCGTTCTGATTCCGCTATTGTTCATGGGCGACGTCGTCGGCCGCCTGTTCCGCGAATTCGCGATTACGCTGTCGGTGACCATCCTGATTTCGGCGATCGTCTCATTGACGCTGGTGCCGATGGCCTGCGCCAAGCTTTTGAAGGCGGAGACCGAAGCGCACGAAAATGCGTTTCAGCGTTACAGCCGCGAAGGCTTCGAACGGGTGATCGAGATCTACGGCAACATGCTCAACTGGGTGCTCGACCGACAGACTTTCGTGCTCTTGATCGCGCTCGCGACCTTCGGCCTCACCGCGCTGCTCTACGTCGTCATCCCCAAGGGATTCTTCCCGCTGCAGGACACCGGCGTCATTCAAGCGATTTCCGAGGCGCCGCAGTCGGTCTCCTACGCCGCGATGGCCGAACGGCAGCAGCAATTGGCGAGCGTCATCTTGCGGGATCCCGAAGTCGACAGTCTTTCGTCGTTCATCGGCGTGGACGGCACCAATACCACGCTCAACAGCGGCCGTCTGCTGATCAACCTTAAACCCCACGATCAGCGCAAGTCCGACGTTGCGACCGTGATGGCCCGTATCAAGAATGCTACGGCCTCGCTGACCGGCATCACGCTCTATATGCAACCGGTGCAGGACCTGACCATCGAGGGCACCATCAGCCGGACGCAATACCAGTTCATCCTGCAGGACGCCGATCCGCTGCAGCTTGCCGAGTGGACGCCCAAGCTGGTCGACAAGCTGAGGACGCTTCCGGAGCTTGGGGACGTCACCAGCGATATTTCCGCGCAGGGGCTTTCCGTATTCGTGGAGATCGACCGCGACCAGGCGGCGCGTTTCGGGATCACGCCGGCCACCATCGACAACGCCCTTTACGACTCCTACGGCCAGCGCATCGTTTCCACCGTCTTCACCAATTCGAACCAGTACCGCGTCATTCTCGAGGCCGATCCGGCCCTGCAAAATTCGCTCGATGCCCTGTCCAAGATCTACCTGCCGTCGTCGATCGGCACCACGCCGGTACCGCTCGCGGTTATGGCGAAGATGCGCGAGGAAACCGCGCCGCTGCAGATCTCCCATCTCGGACAATTCCCCTCCGCCACCGTGTCTTTCAATCTGGCGCCGGGCGCAGCCCTCGGCGCGGCCGTGACCGCGATCAAGCAAGCGCAAGTCGATATCGGCGTGCCGCTCGGCGTTATCACCAGCTTTCAGGGTGCGGCGCTTGCGTTCCAGTCATCGCTCTCCAACCAGCTCTTCCTGATCCTGGCTGCGATCGTCACCGTTTATATCGTGCTTGGCGTGCTCTATGAGAGCTTCATCCATCCACTCACCATTCTCTCGACGCTGCCCTCGGCCGGTATCGGCGCGCTGCTGGCGCTGATGATCGCCGGCGACGACCTGACGATCGTCGCGATCATCGGTATCATTCTGTTGATTGGCATCGTGAAGAAGAACGCGATCATGATGATCGACTTCGCGCTCGATGCCGAGCGCAACGAGGGCAGGCCGCCGCGGGAAGCGATCTATCAGGCCTGTCTGCTGCGTTTCAGGCCGATCATCATGACGACGATGGCTGCCGTGCTGGGCGCCCTGCCCTTGATGGTCGGCACCGGCGCGGGTTCGGAATTGCGGCATCCGCTCGGCATTTCCATCGTCGGCGGTCTTCTGGTCAGCCAGATGTTGACGCTGTTTACGACGCCGGTGATCTATCTCTGGTTCGACCGCCTGGCGTCGCGGTTTTCCGCACGGCCCGATGCTGCCGGCCAGACCAGCGGATCGAGCTGAGCCATGGACCCGTCAACACCCTTCATTCGCCGGCCGGTCGCAACGACGTTGCTGACGTTCGGGCTCGCTGCAGCGGGAGCGGTGGCGTTCTTCAAGCTGCCGGTCGCGCCGCTGCCGCAGGTGGATTTCCCGACGATTTCGGTGCAAGCGAGCTTGCCGGGCGCGAGTCCGCAAGATGTCGCAACGACGGTTGCAAGCCCGCTCGAGCGTCATCTCGGACAGATTGCTGATGTAACCGAGATGACCTCCTCGAGCACGGTAGGCAGCACGCGCATTACGCTGCAGTTCGGGTTGAGTCGCGACATCAACGGCGCGGCGCGCGACGTGCAGGCCGCAATCAATGCGGCCCGTGCCGACCTTCCGACCAGCCTGCGGACCAACCCGACCTACCGCAAGGTCAATCCCGCCGACGCGCCGATCCTGGTCCTGACCTTGACCTCCGATACCGCGACACGCGGCGAACTCTATGATGCCGCCTCGACCGTGCTCGCGCAGAAACTCTCGCAGGTCGAAGGAATCGGCGAAGTCGTCGTAAGCGGCAGTTCGCTGCCGGCGGTCCGGGTCGACCTGATTCCGCAAGCCCTCTACAAATACGGCATCGGCCTTGAGGACGTGCGAGCGGCGCTCGCCAGCGCCAATGCGCACAGCCCGAAAGGCGGCATCGACGTCGGCGATCAGCGATACCAGATCTACGCCAACGACCAGGCCAACAAGGCAATCGACTACCAATCGCTGATCGTGGCTTACCGCAACGGCGCGGCAGTGCATCTTTCCGATGTCGGCGAGGTCACCGATGGGGTGGAGAATCTCCGCAACTCCGGGCTTGCCAATGGCAAGGCGGCAGTTCTGGTCATCCTGTACCGGCAACCAGGCGCCAACATCATCTCTACCGTCGATCTCGTAAAGGCACTGCTGCCTCAGCTCCGGGCATCGATTTCGCCTGCCATCGATATCGCGTTGGGCGTCGACCGTTCGACGACCATTCGCACCTCGTTGCGCGATGTCGAGCGCACCCTGGTCCTCGCCGTGCTGCTGGTGATCATCGTGGTCTTCGCGTTCCTGCGGAACTTGCGGGCCACGTTCATCCCCGTTGTCGCGGTCTCGGTGTCGCTGGTCGCCACCTTCGGCGCCATGTACCTGATCGGCTACAGCCTCGACAATCTGTCGCTGATGGCGCTTACCGTGGCGACCGGGTTCGTGGTCGACGACGCCATCGTCGTCCTGGAAAACGTCACCCGCTACATCGAGGCTGGGCTGTCGCCGCTTGAAGCAGCACTCAAGGGCGCCAATGAGGTCGGCTTCACCGTGCTCTCGATGAGCATCTCGCTGATCGCAGTGTTCATCCCGATCCTGCTGATGGGCGGCATCGTCGGGCGGCTGTTCCGCGAATTCGCGATGGTGATCTCGATATCGATCCTGATCTCGCTTGCGGTCTCGCTGGCAACGACGCCGATGATGTGCGCCGTATTGCTTCGCGGCCACACCGGCGAGCGGCACGGCTGGCTTTATTGGATCAGCGAGCGCTTCTTCGAGGCGATGCTGGGTTTCTACCGGCGTAGTCTGACTTCGGCGCTGGAACACCCGCGATCGATGATGCTGATCCTCGCCGCGGTGCTGGGTCTCAATTTCTACCTCTACGGCATCATCCCGAAGGGCTTCTTTCCGCAGCAGGATACCGGGCGGATCATCGGCGTCATCCAGGCCGACCAGAGCATCTCGTTTCAACTGATGCAGCAGAAGCTGGCGCAGTTCATCTCCATCATCAAGAAGGATCCCGCGGTCGAAACCGTGGTCGGCTTCACTGGCGGCGGCCAGACCAATTCCGGGTTCATGTTCATGTCACTGGTTCCGCTCAATGAGCGCCACATCTCCGCCGATGGCGTGATCGGCCGGCTCCGGCGCGAGATGGCGGTCGTGCCGGGGGCGACCCTGTTCCTGCAATCGGTGCAGGACATCCGTGTCGGCGGCCGGGCCAGCAACGCGCAATACCAATACACGCTGCAGAGCCCCACGCTGGAAGAGCTCAATGAATGGGCACCCAAGATCGCGGCAGCGTTGCAGCGCGAGCCAAATCTCGCCGACGTCAACAGCGACCAGCAGAACAAGGGGCTCGAGTCCAATCTGGTGATCGACCGCGACGCCGCCGCGCGGCTCGGGATCACCGTCAGCCAGATCGACAACACGCTTTACGATGCCTTCGGGCAGCGCCAGGTCTCCACCATCTATGTCGCACGCAACCAGTATCACGTGATCATGGAGGTGGCGCCGCGTTATTGGCAAAACCCCGAGACGCTGAAGGATGTTTACGTCTCCACCTCCGGTGGCTCGGTCGGTGGCTCGCAGGCGACCAATGCGGTGGCCGGCACGGTAGCGGCGACGACAACCGCAAAGTCGACCGCCGCAACTTCCGCCAACGCGCAGGCCGCGCGGAATCTTGCGACCAATTCGATCGGCGCCACCGGAAAGGGTGTCGCCTCGACCGGTTCGGCGGTCAGCACCAAACAGGAATCCATGATTCCGCTCGCGGCCGTTGCCCGCTTTACCCAAGGCGCGACACCGCTAGCCGTCAATCATCAGGGTCTGTTGGTCGCCAATACCATCTCGTTCAATCTGCCACCGAACGTCTCGCTGAGCACGGCGATCACCACCATCGAGGCCACCATGAATCGGATCGGCGTGCCTGCAACGACCCGTGGCACCTTCCAGGGCACGGCGAAGGCGTTTCAGGATTCACTGAGCAATCAGCCCTTCCTGATTCTCGCGGCCCTGGTCACGATCTACATCGTGCTCGGCGTGCTCTACGAAAGTTATGTTCACCCGCTGACGATACTTTCCACCCTGCCGTCCGCCGGCGTAGGAGCGTTGCTGGCGCTGATGGCGTTCAACACCGAATTCAGCATCATGTCATTGATCGGCGTCATTCTCTTGATCGGCATCGTCAAGAAGAACGCGATCATGATGATCGATTTCGCACTCGATGCCGAAAGAAGGCGCGGACTGAGCCCACTTGACGCGATTCGCGAAGCCTGCCTGCTCCGCTTCCGCCCCATCATGATGACGACCATGGCCGCGATGCTCGGCGCGCTTCCGCTCGCTGTCGGCCTGGGCGAAGGCGGCGAACTCAGGCAGCCGCTCGGCATAGCGATCGTCGGGGGACTGATCTTGAGTCAAGTGCTGACGCTTTATTCGACACCTGTGATCTATTTGTATCTAGACAGGTTCCGCCTCTGGAGCCAACGTCTGAGAGGTGGTGGCGCGGCACCGCATGCGCCCGGGCCTTCACTGCAACCGGGCGAGTAAATGCCGACAACTTCGTCAGTTCGAGACCTCCAGCCGATCCGCAAGCATGCCCGGATCAAGACCGCGCGCGTCGACCTCGGCAGCAAATTGCGCGCCGCTTCCGCCCTGGCGGCGCTGGTGCTGTGCCCGGCACTGTCCGGCTGCATCCTCGGATCGGAGCGTCCGGAACTCAATCTCGACATGTCCGCGAGCTATCGCGCGGCGCCCAAGAGCGACGCCGACGCGGCCGTGCCGGTCCTGGATTGGTGGCGCGGCTTCCGCTCCGGCGAACTGACCTCGCTGATGGAGGCGGCCCAAATCTATAATCTGGATATCGCAGTCGCGATCGCCCAGATCGTGCAGGCCGATGCCCAGGTCGGGGTTTCGGGCGCACCCCTGCTGCCGACACTGACCGGAAATGCCAGCGCCGAACGGCAGAAGCAGAGCAGCGCCAATACGATCAGCAGCGGCCAGGGCTTCGGCGGTGCGACCTTCAATACCTTCCAGACCGGACTGACGGCGAGCTACATGCTCGATTTCTGGGGCAAGAACCGCGCGATGCTCTATGCAGCGGAAGAGAACGCGACGGTCTCGCGGTACAATCGCGAGGTGGTCACGCTGACGACGGAAGTGACGGTCGCTAACACCTATTTCCAGATCCTGGCTGCACAGGAACAGATTCGCGTTACTCGCCAGAATCTAGCGGCGGCCGAGCGCATTCTTGCTGTCATCAAGAATCAGTTCAACGGAGGGACGGCCTCGCAACTCGACCTGTCGCAGCAGGAGGCGCTGGCGGCGACCCAGCGCGCTGCCATCCCTCCGCTTGAAGTCACATTGGGACAGAACATTGCCGCCATGGCCTTGCTGGTCGCGCGCGCGCCGGCGAATTTCACCGTCCACGGCGGATCGACCGGCCAAATCACCATCCCGCGCGTTACGCCGGGGCTGCCGTCGGAGCTGCTCTATCAACGGCCGGACATCCGCCAGGCCGAAGCGCTCCTCGCCTCCTCCAACTTCAGCGTCGAAGCCGCCCGCGCGGCGTTCTTTCCGCAAATTCAATTGACAGGCACGACCGGTTTCCAGAGCGCCGCGTTGGCATCGCTGTTCACGCCGGGCGCATGGTTCTACACGCTCACGGCGTCGCTGACCCAGCCGATCTTCGACGGCTTCCTGCTGGAAAGTCAGTTGAAACAGGCGAAAGGCGTGCAGTTGCAAAACCTCCAAGCCTACCGCAAGGCGGTGCTTTCCGCATTCGCCGACGTCGAGAAGGCGCTGATTGCCTTGCAAAAATTTACCCTTCAGGAGCGGCTGCAAAGGGATGTCGTCACAAGCTCCCGCAAGGCTTTTGACGTCGCGGAAACCCAATTGCGCGGCGGCACCGTCAACCTCATCACGGTTTTGCAGACCCAACAGACGCTGTTCACGGCGGAGAACAACCTGGTGCTGGTTCGCCTGAACAAGCTATTGGCGGCTAGCAGCCTGTTCCAGGCGCTCGGCGGCGGCTGGACGCCAAGAGGCACGCTGGTGTCACTCCAACAATGAGGCTTGAAGCGCTTGGTAAGGAAACTGATCTTCAACACCGCATTGGCCTTGATGCTGGCGATCGCGGGCGCCGCGCGCGCACAGCAGGGTGCCGGCGTTCCGCCAAACCGGACCCCGCTTGCCTTCGGCATGAATGCCGAACAGGCCTCGTCTGCATTGGGCGTGCCATTGAACTATATTCGCGGCCGTCCCGGCGACGAGCTTTTCCTCGCCCTCCCCAATGTGAAAGGCATGACATTGTCGTTCCGCAGCGACGGGCTTTACCTGCAATTCCGACGCGGACGGCTTACCGGCTGGAAGGGCGATTGGGGAACGATCAGGCCTTGATGTGATGGACAAAGCCACCATGATCACGCTGCGAAACATGCTAGCTGCTGCGGCCATCCTGACCTCCTTGGCGGCAACACCGGCTTTGGCGGGGGACTACCGGGTTCTGCGCTACGGCAACACCAGCGGCTGGTACTACGACGGTCGTGACGACGGCCGCGACTTCCCCACCAACGGCTTCTTCCCGGGCAACTTCGTCGCCGATCCCTCCACCGCCTGGATCGGGGCCGCCGGGTTATTCGCCAGCAACCCCTGGCGCTCCGCCACGCCCTACCCTTCGCAAGTCGCGATCGGATCGGTGCGCGACCAGTCTTATTGCGCCCGGCGCTATCGGTCCTACGATGGCGCGTCCGGCACATTCGTCGGGCGGGACGGCGTACGCCATCCGTGCTGACATATCCTCGGAGCGCGCGCGCCTTCGCCCCAGCTCTCCCTCTCAGCGCCACATCGTGGGCGCGTCATGCAGGGCTTCGCGGCCTGCCTCTTTCAGATCGTCGATCGACCACTCTCCTTTGCTGGCAGCCTCCAGGATTCTAGAAGCAACACGGGTTCGTGTCGAGGTTTCCTGCTGGGGGACGTTCTCGCACAGCTCATCGAGCACAGCGCGCAACAGCGCACCCGTTTGCGGATCGAACATAGAGGCTCTCCAACCCGAGGTTCACATGACGACGCGGGTTTAGTCGCCGCCGATGTCACCTTTGTTAAACTCACGAAGATTTCACAAATTCGCTTGAGCTTCGGAACCGGTACGGCGCTCGAAGCGTTTCGCACTTGGCCTTTCGGAGGCCGGTCATGCGTACCAACAAGCCGCCAGGACTGCTCTCGCCCGCCGGGCTGACCAAGCTCGTTGCCCACGCCGCCATGGGCGTCGCGATGGGCCTGCTGTTCGCGCTGGCGCTGATCCTGATCCATCCGTCGGGCATCGTCTTTCTTTACGGCGACGGCGCAAACGCGGACGGCATTGTGGCAATGGGTGCTCTCGTCCTGTCGTTCGCCATCGGAACGACACTGACGGGCGCCATCTTCATGATGACCGAAGAAGATAAATCTTAGGGCATGCACCCGATCCTATTATATTCCACTGAGGGCTCATCATGAGGAACGCATTGCTTCGAACGGCGATCAAGATTGCCTTTTTGGCGACGCTGACCATATCGCCGCTGCCGCATACGCGGGCCGAGGATGCGGCGGCATCGAAGCTGGTCGCCATTCCGCCGGACAAGGACACCGACATCAAACTCTACGCCGCTGACGGATCGGTCGTAACCGGCACCGACGCGCTCGCGCGGATGCCGAACGCCGATCTCACGCTGTGGGTCGCAGGCAATCAGTTTTTCGCCATGGACGAGGTGATCGGCGCGTTCAGGCGGAGCGAAGGGGGATTATCGGTCGGACTGATGACGCTCCCCCCGGGCTTGATCGTTTCCGCGATCCTTGCCGGCGGATGGGTCTATAAGGGCCATGAATACGCCGCCACACCCGACGTCTACGCGTCGGTAAATTTGGGCCATCTCAAGCAATTGAAGGCCGCCAATCTGATGAGCCAATATGCCGTCTATATGCATAACGAGCTCCAGATTCTGGTGGCGAAGAACAACCCGAAGAACGTCACGGGAATAAACGATCTGGTCCGCGCCGACGTCAAAACGTCAATGCCAAACCCCGTCAATGAAGGGATCATGCAGTTCTACGCCCGCAAGGTGCTGGAGCGGCACAACGTCTGGCAGCAGATTTCCGGTGGAAAAGAGTGCGTGTCTTGCCAGACCACAGCCAATAACTGGTTCACGGCCGTTCATCACCGCGAAACCCCGGCGCGACTTCAGGATGGAAAATCGGACGCCGGTATTGTCTGGAAGACCGAGGCGCTGGAGGCGCAGCGCCTCGGTGCAAACCTGGATGCAGTCGAGCTGCCGCCATCCGATAGTCTGCGAGACGCCGTTTCCTACGCCATCGGCGTACTGACCAACAGCAAGCACCGGCAAGCCGCGGATCGCTATCTGGCCTTTGTCGCCAGCGAGGCGGGACAGGCGGCTTATGCGAAATTCGGCTTTGTGAATGCGACGGCGGACGAGTTGCGCTCAAAGCCCATCGACTGAGATGGGCCACCAAATATCGCGAGCGAGTTCGTAAGCTACGGCGGCGCCGAATGCATTAAAGCTACGCCGTAGGCCTGCTACTGGTTTACTAACCTAGCCCTTTTCACACTTCTTCATGAAGCTGGTTTTTGCCGCGCCCGCCAAGGGTTTGCCGTCGGAGCCCACAGCCTTGGTCGCGCATTGATCAGCCATGCACTTCTTCATGAACGACGTCTTTGCTGCGCCTGCGAGGGCCTTGCCGTCCTTGCCGACCGCTTTGCTTTCACAGGATTCCTGCGCAAAAGCCGAGCCGATTGCCAGCGTCGCGATCACTGAAGCCAGAACAATGCTTCTTACCATGGGTGTCCTCCCGACATCGTGGATGGCGAATTTGAGCCCAGAACGATCGAGCGATCAAGTCCCCTTCGGTGCAGCCAATCTCATGGTGCGCAGCAACTAACGCAAAGCTGAGGCCCGCTCTCGCCGTCGATTGACGGACGGGTGACGTCGGACGCCTTGCCGCCGCCATGTGGCATGGCTACGCTGGCCGTAATGAGCGAGCGCGCAATTCTGCTCAGAAAACAAAAGCAGTACAGGGAGGAAATGGTCATGACCACACGCCGTGATTTTCTCAAGGGAAGTGCGGCCGCCGCTACCGGTATCGTCTTCTGCAGTTGCGGCCTTCTCAAGAGCGCGCACGGTCAGGAAGCGGCACGGCAAAAGCTCCCGGTCATGGTCGGCGGAAAACGGGTCAAGACGATCGACGTGCATGCCCATTGCCATTTCCACGAAGCCGGCGCGCTGCTCGGCGAAGAAGCCGCCAAAATCCAGCTTCCCCCTGTCAACGGCGCCCAGGAGGCTTTCATCGAGGTCGACCGGCGCATTGCCGCCATGGACTCCCAAGCCATCGACATGGAGGTGTTGTCTATCAATCCGTTCTGGTACGGCCGCGACCGTGACCTGGCGGGGCAGATCGTGAAGCTCCAGAACGAGAAGCTCGCCGAGCTTTGTGCCTCCAAGCCCGACCGCTTCGCGGCTTTTGCCTCGCTGACGCTGCAGGCGCCCGATCTTGCGGTGCAGGAGCTCGAGACCGCGGTGAAGAAGCAGGGATTGAAGGGCGCCGCCATCGGCGACAGGGTGGCAGACCTGGAATTCTCCGATGCGAAATTCCATCCGGTATGGGCCAAGGCGGAAGAACTCGGCGTGCCCTTGTTCATTCATCCGCAGGGCCTGCCCGAGCTCAGCAAGCGCCTCGCCGGCAACGGCTGGCTCAGCAACACCATCGGCAATCCGCTGGGGACGACGCTTGCGCTATCGCACCTGATCTACGAAGGGACCTTCGACCGCTTTCCGGGGTTGAAGGTGATCGCTGCCCATGGCGGCGGCTTCCTGCCCTCTTACGCCGATCGTTCTGACCATGCCTGTCTGGTCGGGCCGAAAGGCTGCAACCCCGACATCAAGCTGAAGAAGGCGCCCACCGAATATCTCAAGCAGATCTATTTCGATTCCCTGATCTTCACCCCTGAAGCGATCCGCCATCTGGTGGCCCAGGTCGGCGCCAGCCAGGTCGTGCTCGGCAGCGACTATCCTTATCCCTGGGAGCTTCATCCGGTAGATCCCATCTTCGCGACGGAATCGCTGACCGACAGCCAGAGGGCCGATATCCTTGGGCTCACGGCGGCAAAGCTTTTCAACATGAAGATGGGATAGCGGCTGCTATTCGCGCTTGTAGCGATAGTTGAAGCGCCCGCCGTCGGCGATCAGCAGGCCTGCGGTCGGCGCCGGGAAGTGGATCGGCAAGATCAGCGTATCGGTGTCGGCGACGGTGGCAAAGAACTTCCGCCGCGACGCCGCCGACTGCTTCGGATCCCAGTCGGGCTTCGCCGACCAGTCCGGCTCCCGACACTGGATCACGTGATGCATCAAATCGCCGGCGACCACCGCGCGTTTGCCGTTCGAGAAGATATTGACGCAGCAATGACAGGGCGAGTGCCCCGGGGTCGGCGTCAGCGTAATGGTGTCATCCAGCGCGTAGTCGTCATCGACAAGAAGCGCCTGGCCTGCCTCCACGACGGGGAGGCAATTGTCGCGGAACACGGTGCCGGGCGGATTGGAGCCCTTTTTATGCTCAGCTTCCCACACGGCATATTCGCGCTTGTGAAAAATGTATTTTGCATTCGGGAAGGTCGGCACCCAGCGCCCGTCTCTTAACGTGGTGTTCCAGCCGGTATGGTCGATATGGAGGTGGGTGCAGAACACGTAGTCCACCTGCTCGTATCCGACTCCCAACGCGAACAGCTCGTTGCGCCAGCGCTCCTTGCCGGGAAAATCGAACGGCGGCGGATGACCCTTGTCCTCGCCGGTGCAGGTATCGACCAGAATCGTATAATGCGGCGTGCGCACCACGAAGGTCTGATAGGTGATGACGATCATTCCGAGCGCGGTGTCGAACACCTCCGGCTCCATCGAGGGCAAATGGTGCTTGAAGACGGCCTCGTCATAGGCGGGAAAGAAATCCTGCGGCCGCCGCCATGGGCCCTCGCGCTCGATCACCGCATCAATGGTGATGTCGCCGATCCGAAGCTGCTTCATTCTTGTTTCCTCTCGTTGTTTCTCCGGGAAATGTAGGGGCGAGCGTAACGGGCGCCTTGGCGCTGTTCAAGCGGCGAGCCGGAGGAGTTCTTGCGCGAACAGGCCTGTTGCAGCAGCCTTGCAGGCGCTACAGTCAGCCTAGCAAAAAGACGATCCAGGGGAGGAAACAATGATAGACCACCGCATCTCGCGCCGCGCCGTGCTGGCCGGATCAGCCGCCGCGGGCGCGCTCACTTTTTCTGGATTGCCCGCGCAGGCCGCCGAGCCGCAATGGAAGAAATACGCCGGCACCAAATTGGAAGTGATCCTTGCCAAAGGGCCGCGCGGCGACAATCTGCAGAAGAACATCAAGGAATTCACCGAACTGACCGGTATCGAGGTCGAGTCGGAACAGATCCCGGAGCAGCAGCAGCGGCAGAAAGCGGTGATCGAGCTTGCGTCCGGCAAGCCGAGCTTCGACGTGATTCATGTGAGCTATCATGTGCAGAAGCGGCAGTTCGAGAAGGCGGGCTGGCTCGCCGACATCTCCGGCTACATGAAGGACCCGACGCTCACCGCGCCGGATCTCCTCGAAAGCGATTTCTCCGCCGCCGGTCTTCAGTACGCCAAGAACGACAAGGGGCAGATGCTCTCGCTGCCATGGTCGGTCGACTATTTCATTCTCTATTACAACAAGGAGATGTTCCAGAAGAAGGGCGTTGCGGTGCCGAAGACGCTGGACGAAATGGTCGAAGCGGCGGAGAAGCTCACCGACCCCAAAGAGGGCACCTTCGGTTTCGTCGGACGCGGTTTGCGCAACGCCAACATGACGCTGTGGACCAACTTCTACCTCGACTACGGCGGCGAATTCCTCGATGCCAAGGGCGGCATCCTGACCGACGGCCCGGAGGCGATCGAGGCGACAAAGCTCTATCAAAAGCTACTCACGAAAGTGGCGCCTCCCGGGGTCGCCGGCTTCAACTGGATGGAGTCGATGGCCTCGTTCACACAAGGGCGCTCGGCGATGTGGATCGACGGCGTCGGCTGGGCGCCGCCGCTGGAAGACCCGAATGCTTCGCGCATCGTCGGCAAGGTCGGCTATACCTTGGTGCCGGCCGGACCCAAGGGACAATATTCGGCGACCTATGGCGACGGCCTCGGCATCGCCGCGGCGAGCAAGAACAAGGAAGCCGCTTACCTGCTTTGCCAATGGGCGGTCTCGAAGGCGCAAGGCGCGCGGCTGCTGCAGGCGGGCGGCGGCGTCCCGTTCCGCAATTCGGTGCTCAACGATCCTGAAGTCCGCAAGGGCGTCAAGCTCCCGCAGGCGTGGCTGCAATCGGTGATCGATTCCGCGAAGATCAGCAAGCTCGGCCTCCCCGTCATCATTCCGGTCGCCCAGTTCCGCGACCTCGTCGGCGCTGCCGTCACAGCCACACTCTCGGGCGCCGATCCGGCATCCGAATTGAAGAAGGCGCACGAGCAATTCCGACCGATCCTGGAGCGCAGCGAGAAGGCGTGAGCACCTTGACGCAAGCCACTCCGGGCGTGGCCAAAATCGAGCCCGCGCCGGAGCGGGAATGGCGGCCGCCATCATACTGGCCGTTCGTGCTGCCGGCGTTGATCGTGGTTCTTGCCGTAATCATCTTCCCGTGGCTGTTCACGATCTGGATGAGCCTACACGAATGGAAAGTCGGTTCGCCGACGACCTTCGTCGGGCTCGCCAACTACCTGCGGCTGCCGAACGATCCTCGCTTCATAGAAGCGGTGGAGCATACGCTGGTCTATACCGCGCTATCGGTACTGCTGCCGCTGATCTTCGGCACCTTCGCCGCCGTCGTGTTCCACGCGAAATTTCCATGGCGCGGTTTCCTGCGCGCGATCTTCATTATGCCGATGATGGCAACGCCGGTCGCGATCGCGCTGGTCTGGACCATGATGTTCCACCCGCAACTCGGCGTGCTCAATTATCTGCTTTCGCTGGTGGGGTTGCCGCCGCAGCTTTGGGTATTTCATCCGGCAACCGTGATCCCCTCGCTCGTGCTGGTCGAGACCTGGCAATGGACCCCCCCTCGTCATGCTGATCGTGCTCGGCGGCATTGCGGCGATCCCGATCGAGCCTTACGAAAGTGCGCAGATCGACGGCGCGGGCATGTGGCAGATGTTCCGCTACATCACCCTGCCGCTGATCATGCCATTCCTGTTCATTGCCGCGATGATCCGCGGCATCGATGCGGTCAAAAGCTTCGACGTCATTTTTGCGATCACGCAAGGGGGTCCCGGCTCAGCTTCTGAGACCATCAATCTCTATCTCTACAGCGTCGCCTTCATCTATTACGACCTCGGCTACGGCTCGGCGATCGCGGTGATCTTCTTCGTGCTGATCGTAGCATTAGCAGCCGTGCTGCTCTATCTGCGCCAACGCACGTTGTGGACCGAGATAGGTCTGGGCGCATGAGTGTACAGCACATCCTCGGCAAGTTCGGGCTCGCACTGGCGGTGTTCGTCATCGTATCGCCGGCGATCCTGTTTTTCCTCTGGATGGCCTCGCTCTCGGTCAAGTTCGAGGTCGACAACGCCGCCTATCCGCCGATTTTCATCCCCACACATTTCGCCTGGAAAAACTACGCCGATGTGCTCGCGTCCAACCGCTTCCTGACCTATTTCGTCAACAGTCTGCTCGTTACCGGAACGGCGACCTTGCTGGCGATGCTGGTCGGCGTACCCGCCGGTTACGGCATCGCCAGGATGGCCGCACACAAATCCGCGGTTGTGATCCTGATCGCGCGGATCACGCCCGGGCTATCCTATCTCATTCCGTTGTTTCTTCTGTTCCAGTGGTTGGGACTACTCGGCACACTGGTGCCGCAGATCATCATTCATCTCGTGGTGACGGTGCCGATCGTGATCTGGATCATGATCGGCTATTTCGAAACCACGCCGCTCGAGCTTGAAGAGGCGGCGTTGATCGACGGCGCAACCCGCTGGCAGGTATTCCGGCATGTAGCGTTACCGATCGCGCAGCCGGGCGTTGCGGTTGCCTTCATTCTCGCGGTGATATTTTCCTGGAATAATTTCGTATTCGGCATCGTGCTCGCGGGGCGGGAGACGCGCACCCTGCCCGTCGCCGTGTACAACATGATTTCGTTCGATCAACTGAGCTGGGGTCCGCTTGCGGCGGCCGCGCTCATCGTCACCTTCCCGGTATTGCTGCTGACCATGTTCGCCCAGCGCCAGATCGTCGCCGGCTTGACCGCAGGCGCGGTCAAGGGCGGTTGAGCTCGCGACGCGCGACCCTGCCGGCGGGTCGTTGCAACTTGGGTCAGGGCTCATATTTATTGACGTTCGGGGCCATGGCTCGACAAAAATCGGAGATCTCGATGACGATACGTACGCTGCAGGGACGCACGGCGCTCGTGACAGGCGGATCGCGCGGCATCGGCGCGGCGATATCCAAAGCGCTGGCGCAGGCCGGCGCAACCGTTGCCATCAATTATCGCGAGCGCGCAGACGAAGCGAACAAACTGGTCGACACGATAGTGAAGGCCGATGGGCGCGCCGTCGCGATTCCCGCCGACGTCTCACAGACATCCGCCGTCGCCCAAATGGTGGAGCGCGTCAAATCAGAGCTTGGGCCGATCGACGTTCTGATCAACAATGCCGGAATCGCGATCACGCGCGGCATCGACGACCTCTCCGAAGCCGATTTCGATCGAACGATCGCGATCAATTTGAAGTCGGTTTTCCTCTGCACCCGGGCCGTCCTGCCGATGATGCGGGCCAAGCAATGGGGCCGCATCGTCAACATCTCCTCGGGCGCCGCCCGGGGTGCCGGCTCCATCGGGCCTCACTACAATGCGTCGAAGGCGGGTATCGAGGGATTGACGCGCGGTTACGCCGCGCGGCTCGTGAAAGAGGGCATCACCGTCAACGCCGTCGCGCCCTCCCTGATCGAAACGGACATGGTGCGGGGCCAGGAAAATCTCGTCAGCCGGATTCCGCTGGGCCGTTTCGGCAAGGCCGACGAGGTCGCACGGGCCGTCATGATGCTGCTGGACAATGCCTACATGACGGGCCAGACCATCGCGTTGAGCGGCGGCATGGCGTTCAACTAGCGCCGCTAGATTGCTCCGTTGCGAAGGGTGATATCAAGCCAGCCCAGCGCGTTCACGCTCACGCGGTCATCTGTGTCGACGAGCACGGTCGTCGTCTCCGCCTCGATGATCGCGGGGCCCGTGAGTGAATGTCCTGGCGAGAGGCTGTCGAACGAATAAACGGGAATATCGCGCCACATGCCGAAAAAAGCGCGCCGCATCGCATGTGCGACGCAAGGCTTGGCCGACTGCACCGTTTTCGCGTCGGTGCCGCGCTTCGATACCCGGCCGACCGCCGCGACGCGCGCATTGACGAACACGACCTCCTGACCGGGCGAGGCGTAGGTGTAAAGCTCCTCGTGGTGGCGATGAAACCGCTCTTCGATCTGATCGACGAGATCGGCTGCCGACCAATCGACATCACTCAGCGGCACGTCGATTTCAAATACCTGCTCGCCATAGCGCATCTCGGCCGACCGCACCGTTGCAATCGGCCCATTGAACCACGAGCGCAGCCGGCCGGCCGCCTGCTGCTCCAACTCGGCAAACATCCCGAGAACTTCGTCGGCCGAAATCCGCGATCCCGCGCCATAATGGGTCCGGCTCACCTCGTAGCGCAAATCGCTGGTGAGCATGCCCCATGCCGACAGCACCGAGGCCACCGCCGGCACGATGATGCGCCTGATCTCGAGTTCGCGCGCGACTTCCGCCGCGTGCAGGCCCGCGGCGCCGCCGAAACTCAACAGCGCAAACCGGCGCGGATCAACCCCGCGGCGCAAGGTCATCAGACGGATGCCGTCGGCCATCTTCAGGTTGATCATCCGGTAGATGCCGGCTGCGGCTTCCAGCCGGGACAGCCCCAACGATGTTGCGACCGCCTCGATCGCGGCTTCGGCAGCAGTGCGGTCGAGCGGACTCTGGCCTCCCATGAAAGCAGTGGGATCGAGATAGCCGAGCACGACATTGGCATCGGTAACGGTCGCAGCTAAACCGCCGTTGCCGTAACACGCTGGTCCAGGAACGGAGCCTGCGCTTTGCGGTCCGACGTGAAGCGTCCCGCTGGCATCGACGCTGGCGATCGACCCGCCGCCCGCCGCGATGCTGGCAATGTCGAGGCTGCGAAGCGCGATGCGCTGTCCGGCCAGCATGCCGTCGGCCGAAAGCGATGCCTGCCCACCCGATATCAGCGAGATGTCGGTGCTGGTGCCGCCCATGTCGAACGGCACGAGATCGGCAATACCGAGCAGCTCGGCGCAGCGGCGGCTGCCAGAGACACCGCCGGCAGGTCCCGACAATACAGTGCCCGCGGCAAGCCGCGAGGCTTCCTCGAGCGGAGCCATGCCGCCGTGCGACAGGACTATAAAGAGATTGCCCATGAATCCGGCTTCGTCCAGGCGCGTTTCGAGATTGTTCAGATAGCGCCGCACCACCGGCTCGACATAAGCATTCACGACCGTGGTTGAGACGCGCTCATATTCCTTGATCTGCGGCAGCACGTCGCTGGAGCGCGAGACGCTGACATCGGGCAACGCCTCGGCCAGACGTTGGACGGCTGCGAGTTCGTGCACGGGGTTGAGGTAGGAATGCAGAAAACAAACCGCGACCGAGCTCGCGCCGGATTGTTGGATGGCCGCGATGCGCTTGTCCAGCGACTTGGTATCGAGCGGGATGAGGACATCGCCGTTCGCCTTGAGCCGTTCCAGAATTCCGAGGCGGCGCTCGCGCGGCACCAGCGGCTCCGGCGGCGGCGACCGCAAATCATAGCGGTTCGGCTTGAGGCCCTCGCGCATCTCGATCAAGTCGCGGTGGCCCTCGGTGGTCAACAGCGCGACCTTGGCGCCCTTTCGCTCCAGCAGCGCATTGGTCGCGACCGTCGTTCCGTGAACCAGGCGCGCCGTTGCCGCGAGCAGTTCGCCGCGGGTCAGGTTCAATCTTTTAGCAAGCTCGTCGAGGCCCGCCATCACGCCGATCGACTGGTCGGCCGGGGTCGATGGCGATTTCGCGAACACGGTGTGGCCTGCCTCGTCGCTCGCGACCAGGTCGGTGAAGGTACCGCCGACGTCAATCCCGATCGTGAACATCACGCGCTGCGCCGCTGTGAGACCACGTCAGTCAGGCCTTGTTCGCGATCGCGACGGCGAGCCTCCTCCGACCGCAGTGCTGGCAGTCCCCAACCGCCGCCGCCGGAGGAGCGTATCTCAAGGCAATCGCCGGGGTGGATTTCGATGCCGACTTCCTTGGTGCGCAACAGGCGCGGCTCACGGCCCTCGGACAGCAAGCGATAGCAATGCGGCTTGCCATCCTTGCCGCCCAGCATTCCACACGGGCCGTGGCGCGCGCCATCGCCCGCGGTATTGCCGCGCGCTGGTTTTTCGGTTTCCAGCACGAGATCAAGCGCGACGCCGAGCCCGCCGCGAAATTGTCCGTCGCCGCCGGAGTCGGCACGGAATTCGTGATGGCGGAAATGCAGGGGAAAACGCACTTCGGCGACCTCGAGACTGCCGAACTTGAGGCCGCCAACCGAGTGCCATTCGCCGATCGACGACCAGCCGTCCCCGCCGGACGATGCGCCGCCGCCGGGGCGGGCATGAAACATGTGCCAGATGAACTCGCGTCCGGTTCGCGGGTCTTCACCCTGGATTGCGATCCGGAAGCGACGGCCCCATCCCGCCATCGCGCGTTCCGGACAGGATGCCGATAGCGCTTTCACGATCGCTTCGACGATCTCGTTCGACGGGTGGCTGGTGCACAACGTCACCGGCCGGCCCGGATCGGCCCAGACAATCGTCCCCTGCTTTGCGATCACCGTCAGTGGGCGCAGCGCGCCGGTGTTCTTGGGAATATCGGCGTCGATCAGATAGGCAAAGGCCATCGCCACCGCGGCCTGCATGTTGGCATGCGAGGAGTTCACGAAACTGGTCGACTGCGGATCGGACTGGGACAGATCGACCTCGACGTCGCTACCCTTCTTGGTGACCTTTGCGACGATGCGAATATCGCTGCGGCCGTGACCGTCATCGTCAAGCAACGCTTCGCCGTAAAAGACGCCGTCCTTCCAGGTCGAGACCACCGCGCGCGTCTGATGCTCGGTCGCATCAAGGATCGCTTCAATGGCAGCTTCGACAACTGGCGCGCCGAACTCGCTGAAGAGTTTTGAGACACGCCGCTCGCCCAGATGCGCCGCGCCCAGCATCGCGGCGAGATCGCCGCGAAACTCGCGGGGATTTCGGACGTTCAGCGCCAGCAAATCGAGCAGATCCTCGCGCGGCCGTCCGGCCTCGTAGAGCTTGATCGGCGGGACACGCAAGCCCTCCTGAAAGATCTCGGTCGCGGAAGGGTTATAGGCGCCATGGGTCGCACCGCCGATATCGCTTTGATGCGCGCGGACGATGGTCCAGAGCAGGCGCTTCTTGCCGTCGAAAATCGGCACGAAGGCCGTCAGGTCCGGCAGATGGCTGCCGCCATGATAGGGATCGTTGAGCAGGATCACGTCGCCGGCCCTGACGTCGCTAAAGCGTTCTTCGACCGCCAACGTCGCCCAGGGCAATGCTCCGACATGCACCGGAAGGTGGTCGGCTTGCGCGATCAGGCGGCCGCCCGTATCGCAAATCGCCAGTGAAAAATCGCGGCTGGAATTGAGGATCTGCGAATAGGAGGTGCGAAGCATGGCTTCGCCCATCTCCTGCACGATCGAACTGAGGCGGTATTGAACAACCGACCGTGTAATGGGATCGATTTTTGTGGTCATTCAGCCCTTGTAGCGGATCGGCGCGATCGCTCCAAGGGTATCAAGTTCGGCCAACGGACAGCATGCTATCCGCTGTGCCGAAGAGCCCGGCTACCGCGGGGATCAGTGCTTGTGAAACACCAGTGTCCTCAGCTCGATGCTTTCGCGTGGCGGGGTGTCAGGTGGAGTCGTGGGATCGATGAACGCGGTGTGCGGCACGAAGCGGGTCCGACCGTCGGTTGCGGAATCGTAGCACTTGAGGAGCAGCGCCTCGTCCGCCGTCATCTGCGGGATATAGAACCAGCGGTGATCGGGATTATACTTCACCGAATAGGTCTCCCCGCTTCGGTTGGGGTAGATCAGATCGGATGCAATGAGATCACCGGGTGCAACGCTTTGACCGTCGCACATCGCGAGCGGTGCATCCCGCACCGGTCCGCGGATCGGCCGCCACAGATTGATGACCTGCACCCGCCCCCTGAGAAGTTCGTCGGCTTCGTCGGGCAAATGCTCGCGAACGCGGTTGGCGCCCGATATTTCGGTCTGGTCGACATGGACGCGCGTTGCCGGCTGCCGCGGGCCGGCGCCACGTACGTCGGCGGCGCCCTCGACGCGCTTGCGCACGGTATGGTCGAAGATGAAGACGCGGTCGGCCTTCAACGTTGCCTTCAAGAAGGCTTCAGCGGCGGGATAGTAGACGCTCCTCACTTCCTTATCATCGTAGAAGTCCTTGACCACGGTCGGATGGCGAACCAGGGCAAAGCCTTCACGGTCCAGTGAACTGGCGTCGGCGATCAGGCGCGCATCAAAGATCGGAACCTGGTGGGGTTCGGGTAGCGCGGTCGTCTTCGGCTCGCCCGGCGGCGGATCATAGGCGTAGGTTCGCGGTTTCCCGGCGGTGGGAGCGAGATAATTGAGTTCGGCTGTTACGAACGGAAGCGATTCGACTTTTGTTTCTTGAAGGCCCATGGTGCTCTCCTGGACTCCATTGTTTGTTTCACTCCATGTTGGCCGGAGCGCCCGTTCCGGCAAGCCCGCTTACCGAAATAGCAAGGTTGCAGTTCCTGCAGGTGACAAACGGGGAAAAACCTTGTCGTGCGCGGCACCCGGCTCGGACGGATATTCCCAAAAGGCCTTTTTCAAGTCATCTCGCGCGCGTCGCGCCGGCGGTAGAGGAGCAGCATCAGCGGCGCGAGTTTGCGAAGGAGACCATGCGCCGGAATGGGCGCGGGTTCTGTGAACGGCAGCGCCAGATCGCTTTCGCCGACGCCGCGAACCGCTTTCGATAGCTCATGGCCGAGCGCAATCGAGAGCGCCACCGCACGGCCGTTGCAGCCAGTCCAGCCATAGGCATCTGGGCCGAGCCGGTGGATGCGCGGCAGGAAATCGGTGGTCATGCCGACATAGCCATTCCATATATAATCGAAAGAGAGCTCGCCGATCTGCGGCCACAGCTGTTGCAGACGCTCCGTCACCCTCGCCTTCAGCCGTTCCGGCTTGTTGCCGGGACCGATCACGGCGCCACCGGTGACCAGGCGATTTCGCGCGTCGTAGCGTGCGAAATAAAGTTCGCCATGGGTATCCGACATCGCTTGGCGAGCCGGAATGATCGTCTTGCGAACATTGTCCGACAAAGGCTGCGTGGCCATTTGCCAGGAGAATACCGGCATCACCTCATGTGCGATGTCGGGCACAAGCGTTCTCGAGAATTCGCCGCTATAAGCGTTGGTCGCGACCACCAATGCACGGCCGCTGATCTCGCCGTTCGCCGTCTTCACCAGCCATCGATCGCTGCGGCGCTCGAATTTGAGCGCCGGCGAACGGGCGTAGATTTTCGCGCCCTTGTCGAGCACGGCGCGCGCAAGACCGCGCGACAGCGCCAGCGGATTGATGTGACCGCCGGTACGGTTCCAAAAGCCGCCGAACCAGGCTTCCGAGCCCAGCATGTCCCTGACCTGCTCGCGCGACAGCAACTCGACGGCTGCGCCGAATTTCGACCATTGCCGGACACGGCGTTCGGCGATCTTGATGCGGCCGGATGAATGCACCGGCTGCACCCAGCCGGATTGTTCCTGTTCGGCCTCTATTCTGTGACGGCGCGCGAGTTCGAACAGCATCGACGCGCTGTCGCGCAGCAGGCCGACGAAGCGTTCGCCGGCTGCGCCGTGTTTGGCGACGATGTCTTCGGGATCGGGCCGCGACAAGGTCGGGATCACCTGCCCGTTGTTGCGCCCCGAAGCGCCCCACCCCGGCTCCATCGCCTCCACGATCGCTACATCCACGCCCGCCTCGCGCAAATGCAACGCGGTCGACAGGCCCGTGAAGCCGGCTCCGATGATGACGACATCGGCCGCCTGGCCGCCGCTTAGTTCGGGCAGATCGGGTCCTTTCGGCGTCACCGCAGCCCATAGCGAATCCGGCCAGCGGACCTCTGCGATATCCATCGTCGTCCTTTCTTGCCGGGGCCAGACCGATCTGATTAGGTCAGTATGCCAACGGATGCCGGGGAAACAAAGCGTGGCACTGAGGAACATCGTCGGAATAGATCACGCCGTGCTCATGGTGAGGGAGCTCGATAAGGCCGCCGAGAACTGGAAGCGCCTGGGCTTCACGCTGTCGCCGCGCGGCACCCACAGCGCCCACATGGGAACGGGCAACTACACCATCATGTTCGACCCGGACTACATGGAATTGCTCGGCGTGCTCACCGAGACGGAGCACAACGCTCCGGCGCGGGCGTTTCTTGCCCAGCACGGCGACGGCATCGAACGCGTCGCCTTTACCGCGATCGACTCCGCCGCCGGCGCCGAGGAAATTCGCGCGCGCGGCTGCGCGCCGATCGGTCCGACCGATTTCGAGCGACCGGTGACGATGCCCGACGGCAGGCTTTCGGCGGCCAAATTTCGGACCTTCCAGTGGCCAGTTGCGGAAGCGCCGGGCGGCGTGCGCATCTTCGCCTGCCAGCACAAAACGCGCGAAACGGTGTGGATTCCCGAACTGATGAAACACGCCAACGGCGCCAAACGCCTGCGGCAGGTGCTGATCGCGACGCAGGAGCCGGCCAAGGCCGCAGCCCATATGTCGCGCATGATCGATCGCGAGACGAGAAATGAGCAGGACGGCGCGGTGACGGCGCCGTCAGGGGCGGACCGCGCCGATTTTGTATTCCTGACCAGGGATCAACTCGCAAAGCGCTATCCCGAAATATCAATCGCGGGACTGCCGGAGCGTGGCGGCGCCGGGCTTGTGATTGCGGCCGACCTCGCGGCGACGGAAAAGGCGCTGGGCTCTGCGGGCTTCTGCAGCGGCGGCGGCATTTGCGTCTCACCCGCTGCCGCCAACGGCACGCTGCTCGCGTTCGTGGCGTGGTGAGGCTGTGGCGTGGTGAGGCTTGATTCAGCCGCCTGTCCGCGATTGAATGCGCGGCCAACACGAGTTGGCCTTCGCCCTGCGGAGCTCCCATACGAATACAAAAATCCATTTCACGCACTTGTTCATTTCGGAGCACAAGTTATGTCAACCGAATTTCGGCTCAAACCCTACCTGACGCGCATCGGCTTTGAAGGCGCGGAAGCACCCGATCTTGCGACGCTCAAAGCCCTGCACGCCTGCCACGTCAAGGCGATCCCGTTCGAGAGCTTCGATCCCCTGCTCGGCCGTCCGGTCCAACTCGGTCTCGGCGCGCTCCAGGGAAAGCTCGTCGACAGCCGGCGCGGCGGATATTGCTTCGAGCAGAATGCTGTGTTCAAGGCAGCACTGGAAACCATCGGCTTCAAGGTGACCGGTCTAGCTGGCCGCGTGCGCTGGATGTCGCACCCCGACAGTCCGCTCGGCCCCAAGGTTCACATGCTGCTGAAGGTCGATCTGCCCGAGGGACCCCATCTTGCCGACGTCGGTTTTGGCGTCTGCGTGCTCGATACGCCGTTGCAGTTCAGGACCGATATTGAACAGCGCACCGCCATGGGTACCTACCGGCTCACCGAGGAGGACGGCCTGACCTCACTGAGCGCGAAGCGGTCGACGGGCTGGCGGACCAAATATGTCTTCACCCTGCAGCCGCAAATCCAATCCGACTACGAGCTCGGCAACTGGTACACGTCGACCAGTCCCGACGTGCCGTTCACCTCCACGCTGATCATGGAACGCGTCGACAGCGACATACGTTACAAGCTGATGAATCGCAGGTTGACGATCGAGGCACGCGACGGCGAGGTCACCGATGAACGCACGATCGGCAGCGCCGACGAGCTGCGGAGGGTTCTCGACGAAACTTTTAAAGTGACGCCGCCGGCGCCGGTCGACGAGATTTTCGCGCGCCTTGGCAAGGCGACGGCCTAGGCGCACTGCTGGGCGACCGTCTCGCTCTAGCGCTCGGCGAATGCCTTCTCGACCACGAACTGGGCCGGCTCGCCGTGATTGCCTTCGACGAAGCCTTTGCCTGATAGCAATGCGCGGGTGTCCTGCACCAGCGCCGGGCTGCCGCAGATCATGACGCGGTCGTGCGCCGGCTCGATCGCGGCAAGCCCGATGTCGCCGAACAATTTGCCCGAATTGATCAAGTCGGTGATCCGGCCGCGGTTACGGAAGGGATCGCGCGTCACGGTCGGATAATAGATCAGCTGGTTGCGGACAAGTTCGCCGATCAATTCGTCGTTCGGCAGCCTTTCCGTGATCATCTCGCCATAGGCGAGCTCAGCGACGCGGCGGCAGCCGTGCAGCAGCACGACTTTCTCGAATCGCTCATAGGTCTCAGGGTCCTTGATCACGCTCAGGAACGGCGCCAAGCCAGTGCCGGTGCCGATCAAATAGAGATTGCGACCGTCGTCCAGGTTGTCGATGACCAGCGTTCCGGTTGCCTTGCGGCTGACGATGATCTCATCGCCCTGCTTCAGATGCTGGAGACGTGACGTCAGCGGCCCATCCGGCACCTTGATCGAGAAGAATTCGAGCGTGTCCTCGTAATTGGCGCTGGCGACGCTGTAGGCACGCAAGAGCGGCCGCTCGCCGACCTTGAGCCCGATCATCGTGAACTCGCCGTTGCGGAAGCGGAACGAGGGATCGCGCGTGGTGGTGAAAGAGAACAGGGTATCGGTCCAGTGATGGACGCTCAGCACGCTTTCCTGGTTGAAATTGCTCATTGCTACCCGTTCCGTCGTCTCGTGAAACCGATTGTATCGGCCTGATCGTTTGTATACGATCATTCGTATACAAACGAATAATCCAGCTTGATCCCGCCGTCAAGCCGCGCGCAAGATGTCGTTGCGCTAGTGCGAAGGCATTGAACAAAAAGGAAAATCCCATGGCCCACGATGGACCCCAGGCCGCCGGCCCGAGCAAGCTGGTGATCCGCAACATCGGCCTGTTGCTCTCCGGCGGCATGGAGAGGCCGATCCTCGATGCCGATACGATCACGGCCGAAAACGGCAAGATCACCGCCATCGGCCGCGCCAAGGACGTGAATACCGAGGGCGCCACCACCATCGTCGATGCCAACGGCACCACGGTCGCGCCCGGTCTGATCGACAGCCATGTCCATCCCGTCGCCGGCGACTGGACACCGCGACAGAACCAGATCAACTGGATCGACAGTTATCTCCACGGCGGCGTCACCACCATGATCTCCGCGGGCGAGGTCCACATGCCCGGCCGTCCGCGCGACGTCGTTGGACTGAAGGCGATGGCGATCTTCGCGCAGCGCGCGTTCTGGACGCTGCGCCCCGGCGGCGTGAAAGTTCACGCCGGCGCCCCCGTCATCGAATGCGAGATGGTCGAGGACGATTTCAAGGAATTGGCCGCAGCCGGCGTCAAGCTGCTTGGCGAGGTCGGCCTTGGCGGCGTCAAGGACGGCCCGACCGCGCGCAAGATGGTCGGCTGGGCGCGCAAATACGGCATCCAGAGTACCATCCACACCGGCGGTCCCTCGATTCCCGGATCCGGCCTGATCGACAAGGACGTGGTGCTGGAGGCCGACACCGACGTGATCGGTCACATCAATGGCGGCCACACCGCGCTGCCCGACGACCAGATCCGCTGCATCTGCGAGGGCTGCAAGCGCGGGCTCGAGCTCGTTCACAACGGCAACGAACGCTCGGCGCTGTTCACGCTGCGAACCGCGCACGAGATGGGCGATCTGAGCCGTGTCATCCTCGGCACCGACGCGCCCGCCGGCTCCGGTGTGCAGCCCTTGGGAATCCTGCGTATGATCTCGATGCTGTCGTCGCTCGGCGAGGTGCCGGCGGAAATCGCGTTCTGCTTTGCGACCGGCAACACGGCGCGCATGCGGGCGCTTGATTGCGGTATCATCGAGGTCGGCCGCTCCGCCGATTTCGTCATCATGGACAAGGCGCAGCATTCACCCGGCAAGGACATCCTGGAAAGCGTGCAGCACGGCGACCTGCCCGGCGTCGGCATGACCATCATCGACGGCATCGTCCGCACCCAGCGCAGCCGCAATACCCCGCCCGCGACCAAGGTGCCCGAGATCGTCGGGCACTGATGACAGCAGTTTGCGGGGCAGCGCGATTGGCGTAATTCTACGTGGCCAGCCCGGACCGGGCCCATATGGAGCGTCGGCAATCATGAGCAACAATCTGCCTGCGGTTTCGATCGAGGCCGTCACGTCGGGACTGGCCTCGGCGGGCTATATCGCCAGCCCGCAGATCGCGACCGCAGTCTATCTCGCCGAGCGGATCGAGAAGCCGATCCTGGTCGAGGGCCCGGCCGGCGTCGGCAAGACCGAACTGGCAAAGGCGCTGGCGGCATGGCGCGGGCTCAAGATGATCCGCATGCAATGCTATGAAGGGCTCGATGAAGCCAAGGCGCTGTACGAATGGAAATACGCCAAGCAGCTTCTCTACACTCAAATTCTAAAGGACAAGCTCGGCGAAGTCTTGGGCGGCGCGGAGACGCTATCGGCGGCGCTCGACCGGCTGCACGACTTCGGCGACGTGTTTTTCTCCAAGGAATTCGTCGAGCCGCGCCCCCTGCTCCAGGCCCTGGAGCAGGCCAAAGGCTGCGTGCTGCTGGTCGACGAGATCGACAAATCGGACGCCGAATTCGAATCGCTTTTGCTCGAAATACTCTCGGATTACCAGATCAGCATCCCCGAGCTCGGCACCGTCGCGGCGCTGGTGAAGCCGACGGTGATCTTGACCTCCAACGGCGAGCGCGACCTTTCCGACGCGCTCAAGCGCCGGTGCCTGCATCTGCATATCGGCTTTCCCGAGCAGAAGCTCGAAGAGCGCATCGTCGAAAGCCGCGTCCCCGGCATCTCGCAATCGCTGCGCGGTCAGATTGTCGGCTTCATCAACCAGGTTCGCGCGCTCGATCTGAAGAAACTGCCCTCGGTCAGCGAGACCATCGATTGGGCGCGCGTGCTGGTGCTTCTGCAGTCCTCGGAGCTCGATCACGAAACCGTCAAGGAAACGCTCAACGTGCTCTTGAAATACGAGGCCGACATCGAAACCGCGATGCCGCAGGTGACGAGCTTTGTCGCCAAAGCCGGCCGGCAAGGCGTGTTCGGCTGATGCGCCAGGAGCTGCATCGCTTTTTTCGGGCGGCACGCGGCGCCGGCGTTCGGGTGTCGCCCGCGGAAACCATCGATGCCATGCGAGCGGTCAAAGATGTCGGATTTGCCGACAGGGGTATTCTGCGCGACGCGTTGCTTTTGACGCTCGCCAAAAGCGAGGACGAAAAACAGGCGCTCGGCAATTGCTTCGACCTGTTCTTCAGCCAGCCTGACGTGAAGGAAGAGACCGCAAGCGAGGACGCCGCCGAAAGCGCGGAAGCGCACTTGAGCCCTGGCGAGACACAAACGGGCGGCGCCAGTGCGCCGTCGCCCGAGCTTGGCGAGCTGACGCAGATGCTGATGGCGCGGGATCGCAACGCGATCGCCGCCGCACTGGCGAATGCGGCGAACGCCGCCTCGCTGTCCGACATACGCTATTTCACCCAGCGTGGGATCTTCTCGACCCGGATTCTCGAAGCGCTCGGTATTGCTCGCCTTCGCGATGATCTCGATGCACTCACCGCCAGCAACCCGTCGGAAGCCGAACGGCTCACGGCAGCGACCGAGGCGTTGCGAGAAAACGTGCGGGATACGGTCAACCAGGCGTTGCTGCTCTACGGACGCGAGGAAGCCGAAAATCTCCGCCACGAAATCCTGCGTAGCGCGCCGCTCGCCCGCCTCGAGCGCCGCCAGGTCGAGCAGATGAAGGTCTTGATCCGTGCCATCGCGCGACGGCTGCGCGAGCGCCACAGCAAGCCCCGCAAGCGCCAGCGGCGCGGGCATCTCGACACCAGAAGGACGCTTCGTCGCAACGCCGCCTGGGGCGGCGTGCCGTTCCTCACCTCGTGGAAACGCCGCCATCGCGACCGGCCGAAGATCGTGGCGCTCTGCGACGTCTCCGGGTCGGTGGCGCAGGTGTCCGACTTCTTCCTGCTCTTGATCCACAGCCTGCATGAGGTGGTGGACGACGTGCGCTCATTTGCGTTCTCCGGCCATCTGATCGAGGTCAGCGACATCCTCGACAACAAATCGCCCGAGGAGGCGATGAGCGAGATCATGTCGAAGGTCGGATTTGGCTCGTCGGACTACGGCGGTTCGTTCGCGGATTTCGAGAAGGACTTCATGGCGAGCGTGACGGCGAAGACCACGGTGATCGTTCTCGGCGACGCCCGCACCAACAACCTTGATCCGCGCGCCGACATCCTTCGCCGCATCTCGGAGCGATCCAAGCGGCTGGTCTGGCTGAACCCCGAAGGCCGCATGGCCTGGGGCTGGGGCGATTCCGAAATGCCGCGATATGCCGCGTTCTGCAGCGTGGTCCGCCAATGCGCCACCGCAAAACAGCTTGAGCGCGCCGTGTCGGACATCGTGGCGGCTTACCAATAATAGTGTATTATGAGGATGATCGAAACTAGCCGGCGGCACTCGCATAGGAACCTCAGCGAGCCGCGTTAGTTCTTTCTGCTTGCTGCTGGGCGAGATTGGCGCACGTCCAGACGAACAGGGAGGCAGTACGATGACGATCAGGCCGGATCCCACGTTTCATGCATCGCCGAAGCTTGCAATGGAAGCTCCGCCGGAGAGCTTCGCTTACACGTTGCTGCTTAGTCCAGACTTTTCAAAGCCCGACGCGCTCGCCGTGATCGACGTGAAGCCGGGTTCTTCGACCTTCAGTCAAGTCGTCCATACGGTGACGATGCCCAACAAGGGGGACGAATTTCACCATTTCGGATGGAACGCCTGCTCGTCGGCGTTGTCGCCGCTCACCGGTCACGCATTCCTCGAGCGTCGCTATCTCATCATTCCGGGCATCCGCTCCTCCCGGATTTACGTCATCGATACCAAGCCGGACCCCACAGAAGCGAAGATTCACAAAATCATCGAGCCTGAGGAAATCTTCAACAAGACCGGCTACTCGCGGCCCCACACCGTCCACTGCGGGCCGGAAGGCATCTACATCAGCACGCTCGGCGGCGGCGGCAAAGCCGGCACCGACGGACCTCCCGGCGTCTTCATCATGGACTGCGAGACATTCGATGTCCTCGGGCGGTGGGAGCTCGATCGCGGTCCGCAAACGCTGCACTATGATTTCTGGTGGAATCTGCCACGCGATTACATGGTGACCAGCGAGTGGGCGCTGCCCCCGCAATTCGAGAACGGGATCGTGCCGGAGGACCTGCTGTCCAACAAATACGGCCATCGGATCCATTTTTGGGATCTGCGGGCGCGGCGAAACGTCCAGACGATCGACCTCGGTGCCAATCATCAAATGGCGCTGGAGGTGCGTCCCGCGCATGACCCCGTTCGCGAGCACGGCTTCCTGGGCGTCGTGGTCGACACCACGAACCTCGAAGGCTCGATTTGGACCTGGTGGCGGGAGGGCGGCAGGTTTCACGCCGAGAAGACGGCGACAATCACACCCGAGCCCGCGCCCAAGGACCAGCTGCCGCCACTTCTGCAGGGCTTTGGCGCGGTGCCACCACTGGTGACCGATATCGACCTGTCGATGGATGACAAGTTTCTCTACGTCTCCTGTTGGGGCACCGGCGAGATGCGTCAATACGATGTCACCGACCCCCGAAAGCCGAAGCTTGCCGGATCGGTCCGCGCCGGCGGCATCGCGCGCCGCACGGCTCATCCGAACGGCAAGGCCTATGCAGGCGGCCCCCAGATGGTGGAGATCAGCCGCGACGGCAAACGGGTCTACTGGACCAACTCGCTCTACTCGACGTGGGACGACCAATTCTACCCGCAAGGGATTCCGGGCGTCGAGGTGATGGCCAATGCCAGCCCTGGCGGTGGCCTTGAGCTCGCAAAGGACTACTGGGTGAGCTTCCCCGACGGGTACCGGGCGCATCAGATCCGACTCGACGGCGGCGACTGTTCGACGGACTCGTTCTGCTATCCGTCGGTTTGAATTTGAGTGCAGCCGATTGGACACCTGCCTGGCTCTGGCTGGCAGTCATCGCGAGCGGCCTCTATCACGGGGTGAACCCGGGAATGGGATGGCCGCTCGCCGTTTCGGCCGGATTGATGGAGCGGAGTTCGCGTGCCGTGATGGCTGCGCTTGGGCCGCTAGCCGCCGGCCATTTGCTGGCGATGCTGCTTGTGCTGCTTCCCTTCGCGATATTGGTCGCGCTGGTCGAATGGCAGCGTCAGCTTCAGATCGGCGCCGGCCTTCTTGTTATCGGGTTTGGCGTCTACCGGCTTGTCGAGCGCCGTCATCTCCGGGCATTGGCGCGGATCCGACCGACGCAATTGGGGCTTTGGTCCTTTGCTGTCGCCATCGCTCATGGCGCTGGGCTGATGCTCGTGCCGATCTATCTTGGACTCTGCGGGGATGCCGACCTCGACACCGGCCACCAGGCAGATGCGACCCTGATCAACACGAGTCTCAGGATGGCCGTGCTGGTGGCCGTCGTCCACGCCACCGCGATGATCACAGCCGGCGGATGCTCCGCGTGGCTGGTTTACCGCTATCTCGGCCTCAAATTCGTATCGCGGAGCTGGTTCAACCTGGATACGTCCTGGGCCGTAAGCCTGATCGTGGTGGGGGCTATTGCGCTGGTGTTCAGCCTCGCGGGTCAAGCTACTGACTGACTACTCCGAACCTGATGCCTGGGTCGATAAAGGTGGCGCCGAACTGGCCTCTTGCCCCGCTCCGTCACGCTGGTCGATCTTCGAGATAACCGTTGCCGGAGCGCCGAAACGGACGCGATAGACCAACATGTTCTCCATGACGCGCTGGACGTAGTTTCGCGTTTCGGAAAATGGAATGCGTTCAACCCAATCGACCGGATCGACATTGGGATCGCGCGGATCACCATAGGCTTTCACCCAATCGCGGACGCGGCCGCGGCCGGCGTTATAACCAGCGAAGGTCATGATGTGGCAGCCGTTATATTCCCTAAGCAGTGCTGAGATCTCGGCAGCGCCCATCTGTGTGTTGTAGACGGGATCGGACACCATGCGGTCCCAATCGTACTCGACGCCGAATCTTTTGGCCGTATCGCGCCCGGCCTCCGGCGTCACCTGCATCAGGCCGACCGCCATGGCGGACGACTTGTCGCGTTGGTCGAACGCGCTCTCGGTGCGTGCCACCGAATAGATGATGCTGCGGTCGATTGCGGGGCCGATCGGATTGTGCTGCGGAATCCCGATGGTCGGAAAGGCATAAGGATCGACCGCGAGGCCGCGCGCAAGCGCTATTCTGCCGATCTCCAGCATGGCGTGGGCGTGGTTGCGCCGGCCAGTCAATTCGCCAAGCGCCGCCAGCGTCGCAGCGTCGCCGCTTTGCTCGGCGAGGTCAGACACAAAGCTCGCCGCAAGATCCCGCTCGCCGACCGTATAGAGCATGTCGGCGGCGCGCACGAGTTCGTCGGCGAGCGCTTGGGTGTTGGCGGAATCGGCGGCAGGAGGCGTCCGCAGCTCCATTTTATCGAGACCGAGCTTGGCGCGCGCGAGTTGCCCGTAATAGGCCGTGGTATGGCGCGCCGCGTCTTCATAGTTTGCGCGCGCCTCGTCCTGCTCGCCGATCGCTTCGGCAACGCGGCCGCGCCAGTAGCCTGCCCGCGCCCGCACGATCGGATTGAGCGAACCGTCGTCGATATGGGCGAAATGGCGGCGCGCCATGGCGGGATCATTGAGATAGCGGAACGCAATCCAGCCGGTCATGAAATGGAAATCGGCCCGGTAGCTTTCGCTGGCCGGAAGTGCTGCGTCGCGCACGACCTGATAAGCGGTCTCGTATTTGTGCTGATCGAGCAGCTTGCGAGCGAGAACGCGCCGCTCGCGCCACCACTCGTCGGTGTCCTGCAGCGCCATCGTTTCCGCCGGCGCCGCCACGATCAGGCGGGCGGCTTCATCAAGCCGGTCATGACGCACCATCCAGTGAATGCGGCACAGCGTATAGCCCAAATCCTGGCGGGCCTCGGTTGCGACCGAATCGAGCAGATCGAGTGCCTTCTTCTCATCGCCCTTGACCGCCTCGCACGCCTTCACGATCGAAGGCCCCTCGCCTCCAAAACGATGCGCCGCGCGCATTGCTGCCGAGAAATCCTTGGCGCCGATGCGCTTGTCCATGCGCGCGCGGCGGTCCTCGCTCGTGAACAAGTCGTGGAAGGTGTCGAACGCTTCGGATTCGGCCCGCTCGGTCAATTCTTCCGACCGCCAAGCCTCGCGGGCCAGGCGCGCCGCGCCGTCACGGTCGCCTTCGGCAAGCAGCACCCGCGCCAGCGCGAAGCGGCCTTTGGCGCTCGCTGGCTGGTCGCCGGTAAAGTGGTGAACGGCGGCCGCGTCGCTGCGTTCCTGCCAGAGCCGTGCCTCGGCGCGTCGGCGCAACGTGCTTATACTCGGCCAGCCCGGGTTGTCGGCGATGAACGCCGCATAGCGGCTGAAATTCGCATCGCCCTCCGGGTGGCGCAGCAGGTACCATTCGACCAGCTTTTGCGCCACCGGATCAGCGATGGTCTTTTCGATTGCAATCGCGTCGGCCGTCTTGACCTTGCGCACCAGATCGATCGCATTCTTGACGGCCGCGGCGTCGCCCGACAGCGCCGGCGTCTCCGCAGCTTGAGTGGCCTCTACATGCGGCTCCGACTTGCGCCGCGTCGTATGCCCGGCATGCTTATCTTTCTGATGCGCCGTATTGCGATGATGCGCCGTCTTGCTCGCCGCACCCGCCTTCTTGCCCTGCTCGATTTGCTTGTGGCGGGCAGCCGCTATCGCATCACTCGAAAGCGCGGCAAGCAGAGCCGAGGCGGCAAGACAAGTCAGCAGCCCGAAGCGTTGGTTCATTCCGTGATCCCCCGCGAACCCAACGGCATGAGCCATGAGATCGCACGATCCGTGCGGTTAGAACTCTATGGAAGGTATCACCACAGCCTGTTCGCAACTGTTACGCATGGGCAACATACGGGGGAAAAAGCTGCAGCGCAATGGAACCAGAAAACATCGACCGTTCACCGTAGCTTGCTGAGCAGCGCGACCAGCGTCTCGCGTTCTCTGGCATCGAGCGGCGCCAGCGTTTCCTTCGAAATCGCCAGCGCATTCGGCGCAACCTTCTCGGCCATCTGCTGGCCCGCGCGGGTGAGGCTGACCAGCAAGCGGCGGCCGTCCGCGGGATCGGGGCTGGTTTCGGTCAGGCCGCGCGCGGTCAGCCGGTCGATGACGCCCTTGATGGTCGCGACATCCATCGCGGTCAACCGCCCCAATTGATTTTGCGAGCACGGGCCGGTCTCGAGCAATTTGGCGAGCGCCGCCCATTGCGTCGGCGTCAGATTGATACCGATGTCGCGCGCGAAGATCGTCGCATGGCGTTGCCATACCTGGCGCAGGATGAAGCCGATCTGCTCGTCGAGGATATAGAGTGGCCTTGCCGACCTGACGCTCTTTTTCAGCGAAGCATTCCTGGCCATCGACACCCCCTGCCCTTCCGATCACAACGATAGATGCGCATCGCGGATGTCCGGGCGCCCATCCAACTCGGCCATCGTGCCGCCAAAGCAGATCCGGCCACGCTCGATGATGTAGGCGCGGTCGGAAATCAATTTCGCAAAGTGCAAATTCTGCTCGGAGACGACGATTGAGACGCCTTCCTTCTTCATGGTCAGGATGGCATCGACCATCTGTTCGACAATTTTCGGCGACAGCCCTTCCGAGGGCTCGTCGAGCAAGACCAGCGATGGGTTGCCCATCAAGGTGCGCGCGATCGTCAGCATCTGCTGCTCGCCGCCGCTCATGCGGCCGCCCGGCCGGTTGCGCATTTCGCCGAGGTTCGGAAACAGCGCGAACAGTTTTTCGCGCGTCCAATGCGGCGCGTTCGACCGCCTCGGCTGGCGGCCGACTTCGAGGTTCTCCTCCACCGTCAGTTCGGTGAAGATGCGCCGCTCTTCCGGCACATAGCCAAGCCCGCGGCTTACGATCGCGTGCGTCGGCTGGTGCGAGACGTCCTTGCCCTCGAAGAGGATGCGGCCGGAGCGCTGCTCGACCAGGCCGACGATGGAGCGAAAGGTCGTCGACTTGCCGGCGCCGTTGCGCCCGAGCAGCGCGACCACCTCGCCATCGCCGACCTCGAGCGCGATATCGAACAGGATATGCGCGGGACCATAGTGGCTGTTGAGATCTTGGACGCTGAGCTTCATACCGATAGCCCCTTGCGGTGGCGCGCGTCGTAGACCAGGCCCTCGCCGAGATAGACCGCGCGGACCTCACGGTTGCCACGCACTTGTTCCGGCGATCCCTCAGCAATCAGGCTACCGCGGTTGAGCACGAGGATGCGGTCGGCATGCTCGAACACCACGTCCATGTCATGCTCGGTGAAGAGCACGCCGATCGACTGCTCGCGCGCGATCCGCGCGGTGAGCCGCATCAATTCGATGCGCTCGCGCGGCGCCATACCGGCCGTCGGCTCATCCATCAGCAGAAGCTTTGGCTGATTGGCAAGCGCAACCGCAAGCTCCAGCCGTTTGAGATCGCCGTAGGCGAGCTCACCGCATGGCCGATCCGCATAGCCGCCCATCCCGACCAATTCCAACAGGCGGCCGGCTTCGCCTTGCTCGAACCACGGCGTCGAGGACCAGAGATTGAACAATTGCCCGCGATACGACACCAGCGCGACCTGTACGTTCTCGCGTACCGTCATGGTCGGGAACGTCGCGGTGATCTGGAAGGTGCGCCCGACGCCAAGCCGACAGATCGCGCGCGGCGGCCGCCCCGCGGTATCTTCGCCCAAGAGTTTGATCCGACCGCTGTCGGGATCCTTCTGGCCATTGAGCATATCGAAACAGGTGCTTTTGCCCGCGCCGTTGGGGCCGATCAGCGCCAGGATCTCGCCGGCCTTGAGCTCAAACGAGACACCGCGGACGGCATGCACCCCGCCATAGGACTTGGAGAGGCCCTCGACCGACAGCAATGTGGGCACCATGCTCATTCGGCCGTCTCGATTGGCGAGGCAAGCAGCGCCGACTTTGCCGATGCGGAGCGGCGGCGGTTGCGGATCGTCTCCAGCATGCCGACAATGCCCTTGGGAAAAGCGACCACGATCAGCACGATGAACGCGCCAAGCACCAGCTTGGAGAGATCGGTCTGGCTCACCAGCCAGATATTGAGCGCCTTGTAGACGATGGCGCCGACGACGGCGCCGGAGATCGTCTCGACGCCGCCGAGCAACACCATCACCAACGCGTCCACCGATAAGGAGATGCCGAGGCTATCCGGAAACACGCTGCCCTTGAGATACGCAAATAGCGCGCCGGCAACGCCGGCCACCGTGCCCGCGATCACGAAAGCGGTCCACTGGATGCGCTTGCCGTCGATACCGATGGCCTCGCTGCGTAGTGGCGAGTCGCGCGTCGCTCGCAATGCAAAGCCGAACGGCGAAAACACGACGATCCGCAAGCCTACGACCATCAGCGCGGCAATGCCGAGCGACAGCCAGTAAAAATGCGACGGGCTCGCCGCCCATTTTTCCGGCCAGACGCCGAGGATGCCGTTATCGCCGCCGGTCACCGTGACCCACTGGAACGCGATCGACCAGACGATCTGCGCAAAAGCCAGTGTCAGCATCGCAAAATAGACGCCGGACAGCTGAACCGCGAAGAAGCCAAACACCGCCGCGCCAAGGCACCCGAGCAGCGGGCCAAGAAGAAGTGAGACAATCATCGGCAGACCCGCCATCTTGGCGAGGAAGGCGACACCATAGGCGCCAAGTCCGAAATAGGCGGCATGGCCGAACGAGGCGAGCCCGCCAACCGCCATCAGGAAATGCAGGCTGGCGGCAAAGATCACGAAGATTGCGATTTCCGAGCCGATGGTGAGCGCGTAATTGCCGCTGAAGAGCGGCAGCGCCGCCGCGATGATCAATGCGGCTGTCGCCGCGAGCCGTTCGCCTGATGTCAACGTACGCCACGGATTGACGGTCAATCCCGGTGTGCGGCGCGCGGGCCCCTCCTGTTTGCCGAACAGGCCCCAAGGACGCACGATCAGTACTGCGGCCATCACCAGGAACACCAGGATGATCGATATCTTCGGGAAGATCAGGATGCCGAACGCGTTCAGTTCCGATACCAGCACCGCCGCGACAAAGGCGCCAATGATGCTGCCGAGCCCACCGATCACGACCACCACGAACACATCGACGATGATCCGCAGATCCATGGCGTGATGCACCGCATCGCGCGGGATCTGCAAGGCGCCGCCGAGCGCCGCCAGAAATACGCCGACCGCAAACACGGATGTGAACAGCCATTTCTGGTTGACGCCGAGCGCCGCCACCATGTCGCGGTCCTGCGTCGCCGCGCGGACCAGAACGCCCCAACGGGTGCGTTGGAACAAGAGCCAGAGGATGCCGAGCACAATCGGACCCAACGCGATCAGGAACAGATCATAGCTTGGGATATTCTGGCCGAAGAAATCGACCGCGCCCTTGAAGCCGGGCGCGCGGCGGCCCAACAGCTCGCTCGGGCCCCAGATCAGCACCACGAGGTCCTCGACCATCAGGGTCAGACCGAAGGTCGCGAGCAGTTGAAACAATTCGGGAGAATGGTAGATTCGCCGCAATAAAGCCATCTCGACCAGCACACCAACCGCAGCAATGATCAGTGCGGCGACAACGATGCCGCCCCAGAACCCGAGCGCGCCGGAGAAGCGATCAGTCAGCGTGAACGCGACATACGCGCCGAGCATATAGAATGCGCCATGCGCGAAATTCACGATCCGCGTCACGCCGAAGATGATCGACAGCCCTGAGGCGACCAGAAACAGCGACGCTGCGCTGGCAAGACCGGTCAGGAACTGGACGATGTAAAAGGCCATTCGCGGTCCGCGCTCGCGCGCTATCTTGAGTGCAGTGGCTTCATCCTTCGAGACGACGCTTCGCGCCTCCTCAGGGTGAAGACTCTCTTCTTTCACCTCGCCCCGCTTGCGGGAAGAGGTCGGATTGCGAAGCAATCCGGGTGGGGAGGACCATCCGCGAGCGCGTGTCGTGGAGAGAGCCCCTCACCCCAGCCCTCTCCCCGCAAGGACGGGGAGAGGGAGAAGTAGTCAAACGCGCTAATCCTTCGGGCGCAGCTTTTCGACTTCGGCATCGCTTGGCAGATAGTCGGAGCCTTTTTTATAGACGGCATCCACCATCACGCCCTTGCCGTCTTTCAGCGCGGTCTTGCCAACGAAGGCGCCGAGCGTCGATTGATGATCGATCTTGCGGAAGGTAATCTCACCAAACGGCGAGGCCACCGACAAGCCTTCGGTCGCTGCGATCAGCTTCTCCGGGTCGGTCGAATTGGCTTTGGCGAGGATCGCCGCCGCCGACTTGATGGTCTGGTAGCCGACGATCGAGCCGAGCCGCGGATAGTCATTATACTTGGCCTGATAGGCTTTCAGGAACGCGTCATGTTCCGGCGTTTTGATTGAGTACCAGGGATAGCCGGTGACGATCCAGCCCTCCGGCGTCTCTTCCTTGAGCGGATCAAGATATTCCGGCTCGCCAGTGAGGAACGAGACCACGGTGCGATCCTTGAACAAGCCGCGTGTATTGCCTTCGCGCACGAACTTGACGAGGTCGGCGCCGAAGGTGACGTTAAGAATCGCTTCCGGATTGGCTTGCGCGAGCGCCTGCACCACCGGACCTGCATCGATCTTGCCGAACGGCGGCCACTGCTCGTCGACCCACTGGATATCGGGCCGCTTCTCCGACATCAATTTCTTGAACACTGCCACCGCCGATTGGCCGTATTCATAATTCGGCGCAATCGTCGCCCAGCGCTTGGCCGGCAGCTTTGCGGCGGCTTCCGCCAGCATCGCCGCCTGCATGTAGTTCGAAGGGCGGAGGCGGAAGGTGTAGCGATTGCCCTTGGCCCAGGTGATGGCGTCGGTCAGAGGCTCGGCAGCCAGGAAGAAGATCTTCTTCTGGTTGGCGAAGTCGCTGACGGCAAGACCGATGTTGGACAGAAAGGTGCCGGCCAGCATCGCGACATTCTCGCTCGACACCAGCTCATTGGCGGCGGTCTGCGCATCCGCCGGCTTGCCGCCGTCATCCTTGGAGACGACGACGAGCTTCTTGCCGTTGATGCCGCCGCTGGCGTTGATCTCCTCGACCGCGAGCTGCCATCCTTTGCGATACGGCTCGGTGAAGGCGGGCAGCAGCGAGTAGCTGTTGATTTCGCCGATCTTGATCTCGCTTTGCGCCAAGGCGGTATTCGTCATACCGGCAAGTGTGATTGCCAGGCTCACTCCCAGGAAATGTCTTCGTTGCATCCATAACCTCCGCTGTTGAAGAAATTATCTTAAACCGTCCTCGCCCTTGACTTCCGCGACCGTCAAACCGCCGACCCGCGGCAACGGCCGGCCGCTATCGGTGACGGCAACCGCGACCATGATCTCGTTGGCGCGCGGTGCGTCATTGATCTGCACTTCCATGCCGTCGAAATGGCTGCGCACGAACGCCGCGTCCTTGTGCCCGAGCGGGATATCCAGCGTCGTTCCCGGGCCGCTGCGCTTTTTTGAGGACGGGATCAGCGCCGCGCCCTTGCTCAATACCTTGCGCACCGGCGTGCCCATCCTGGGATGCAAGATCGCCGCCGCATGCTCGAGCTCGCCGTTTTCACCGACGGCGGCGGCCTTGCCGTAGCTTTGCGCTTTGGCGCCATCGATGCCGAGGGCTGCGACGGCCTTTTTGGCGAGCAATTCGCCGAGTTCCTCGCCAATGGCGATCAACGGCGAGAGGTCCTCGACATACCTGCCGGCAAACGGGTTTTCGATCACAGCGATGGCCGCCGCCCGTCTTGTCGGCGGCGCAATGGTCTTTCCCATCTCCAGATGCGTCTCTTCGACCACCGTGACGATCTTGCGAATAACGGCACTCATCGCTATCTGCCTCGTTTCCGATCAATCATGCATCGCATTCTCTAGTGCGCGATTGTGAAGCTCCGGCGATTGGGGCGCCTCGAGCGTTCGCACTCTCACGACAACGGTCTCGCCCTGCAATCGCAGCGCGGCGCCTTCGATCAATCCGGCGGCGAGCAATTCGTGCGCGCGCCGGCTTCCCGATTCAAGCGCGTCCTCGATCTCGCGATTAGACAATTCACCGACATCGCGGGTGACGAGCCGCGCGCCGAGATCGCTGTCGGGCTGCAACTCGTTAGCGGGCCGGCGGACAATGGCGGGATGCTCGGGCAGATCGACGGCATTGGCAATGATGGTGGCGGCGGCATCGGCCTGCGACGCGGTTCGCGCCACCACGGTCACGGCATCGGCGATGCCGAGCGAAAAGCTGCGGCCATGGCGACCGCTGGTCGCGATGCCGCGAGCGGCATCGTCGGCATGGATCATCATCGTGCGCAACAAGCCATGGCCATCCGGCCGATCCATCAAGCCGACCGTGAACTGCTCGCCATCGCAAAGATGCAGCGCAATGTCGCCGCCATTATTGACGTAAGCGCGCGTCAGTCGCGCCGCGCCCAGCATCGCGCCAAGGATCTCCTCGGCCACCGAGCCTGCGACTGCGGCCATCGGCGTAATGAAGCAATCACCTGCAAAGGGTGCCACCGCCGCATGCATGCGGCGCGCGACGACACCCTTGAGTGCGCATCGCCGAGGATCGGCCGCCCTTCGCAATTCGCCGAGCTCTTCGCAGAGCTCATCGAGCAACCCGGCGAACCGCCGCGCCGCGGCCTGATAGGCCGCGCGCACATCTGCCTCCGTCCCCTTCGCCTCCACGATCAGATCAATCGGGCCGTCCTGCAAATGCAGCCGCCTGCCGTCAGCCAAAAGCGCGATTTGCGGACGCCGTTTCATGCGCGCCGTCCCGGCATGTAGGGCATCGGGCGGATTTCGGCGCTGTCCTTCAAGGAGGCCAGCGGCCGCACATAGTCCATGTGTCCGCCGAGCGCGGCGTAATCCGACAGTTTCAGCGTGAACTCGATCGGCGCCACCAACGCCGGGGTCGGCACGTAACCGAAGGCTCCCGCCGGCATCTGCGTAACATCGACCATGAACGTAATGCCGCCACCCGGCCAGACATAGACCGGCGCGCCACCGCTGGTGACCCGCGTCAACGCGTCCTTCACCGAGCGCGTCAGGCGCACGGGATTGTCGGTGACGCCGGCCCGCAGCGAACCGCCCGCCCCGCCCATGAACAACACCGTGCACAGCGCCGGCTCGCAATTCTCCTGGATGCGCTCGACCGACAGCTTGAGATCGAGCGGAATCTGTTTTTCGATCGGGCGCAGCGCCTCGTCGAGCTGGTAATAGGCCGCGTGTTCGCCGGTCGTCGAGACCATCAGCATGGTCATGCCGGGCCGCGCGGTCTTGGGATCGAACGGGCCCAACACGGAAAGCGGGTCGGAGATTTTGGTGCCGCCCCAGCCGGTGCCGGGCTCGGCGACCTGGAAATAACGTCCCGGGGTCGAGCGCCGTCCCTTCATCTTGATACCGGTATCGGGAATATCCAAGAGCTTGCCGGCCTGATGCTCACTGAGCACACCCGTGATGTGGTCATCCACCACGACGACTTCGTCGACCTTGCCCTGCCATTGCTTGGCGAACATGCCGATCGTCGCCGACCCACACCCCACCCGCATGCGCTCCTCCGCAACGCCGTTGACGACAGGCGGATGCCCGGCCTGCACCACGACGGTGGCGCCGCCATCGATGGTCAGCTCAACCGGCTTGCAGTTGCTCAGGTCCATCAGCGCGTCGCAGGTGACGCGGCCTTCTTTCTTGGAGCCGCCGGTCAAATGATGCACGCCGCCCAGCGACAGCATCTGCGAGCCGTATTCGCCTGTGGTGACGTGGCCGACCGCCTCGCCCTGTGCGCGGACGGTTGCGGTTTCGGGCCCGAGATGGCGATCGGTGTCGATCTTCACCTTGACGCCGCAATAGCTGAAGATGCCCTCGGTCACGACCGTGACCATGTCGACGCCCTCGATCGCGGAGGAGACGATAAAGGGCGCCGGCTTGTAATCGGGATAGGTGGTGCCGGCACCGATCGCAGTGACGAACATGCTGGGCTCGTGGACGATCTTGCCGTCCCAATCGCCGCCGGCCTGGAACGGCACCAGCCGTCCGCCATGCGACACCGTTCGTTCCAGCACGATATGCGGATCGACGCGTACGAGCTTTCCGTCATGATTGGCGTAGCGGTCACAGGCGCCGGCCGCGCCCGGCTTGATGTAGCACATCACGGGGCAGGCATCGCAGCGGATCTTGTCGCCGACCGCCGGTATCGACTGACCTATCGTTCGTATACGAATGATCCTGCGCGCGAAGCCAAAACCTGTCAAGCGTCTGGCCCGGCGAAATCGCGCGGTTGCCGAATAAAACCTCAGTTGCCTGGCGCCGCTGTTCACAAACCGGGCAAATGGTTGCAGTGCGGAACGCGCGGCTTGCACGTTTGTATGCAAACGGTACTGTCTGGATGTTCGCCAAGCGCAACCGGAACTATGGGATGACGCAATCCACGATCCGCCTCGCCGTCAATGGCAGGATCCATGACGTCGACGCCGCTCCCGATACTGCGTTGCTTTACGTGTTGCGCAACGATCTGGAATTGAACGGACCGAAATATGGCTGCGGACTCGGCGAGTGCGGCAGCTGCACGGTGCTGATCGACGGCGTAGCGGCGCGCTCATGTGTGATTCCGATTCAAGGCTGCGCCGGGCGCGACATCGTGACGCTCGAGGGCCTTGGCTCGCGCGCGCACCCCGATCCGGTGCAGGACGCCTTCATCAAGGAGCAGGCCGCGCAGTGCGGCTATTGCCTCAACGGCATGATCATGACCACCAAGGCGCTGCTGATGCGCAACCCCCACCCAACCGAAGCCGAAATCCTGCAAGCACTGCGCTACAATCTGTGCCGGTGCGGCGCGCATGTCGAGATCGCGCGCGCAGCGATGCGCGCGGCGGGTCTGCTCGTCAAGCCGCAAGACCTTGAGGCCCAAGGTCTCGAGGCCCAAAATCTTGGGGGCCAAAATCTTGGGGCCCAAGGCTGATGGCGGCACCGGGTACGCTGTCGGTTGTGCGCCCCGCCGGTTCGGATGGCGCGTTCGAGACCTTTATCAAGGTATCAGCCGACGGCTCGGTCACCGCCTACAACGGCCATGTCGATCTCGGAACCGGCATTCGCACCGCGCTGGGGCAGATCGTCGCCGAAGAACTCGACGTGTCCCTTGCGCGCGTGGTCGTCGTACTCGGCGACACCTCACAGGTGCCCGATCAGGGCGCGACCATCGCCAGCGAAACCGTCCAGATCTCAGCCGTGCCTTTGCGCAAGGCGGCTGCGCAGGCGCGGCAATTTTTGATCGCGCGCGCGGCGGAACGGCTCGAATTGGCGGCCGAAGAGCTTGCGATCGAAGACGGCCTGATCCGCGGCAGGGATAACCGCAGCGTCAGTTATGGCGAGTTGATCGCGGATCAGATCCTCCGCCTCGAACTCGCCGATGACGTTGAGGTGAAGGCGGCCAGCAACTACACCCTCGTCGGGCAGTCGGTGCCGCGCGTCGATCTTCCGGCGAAAGCGACCGGCGAACCCATCTACGTTCACGACGTGCGCGTGCCGGGCATGCTGCATGGCCGTGTCGTGCGTCCGCCCTATGCCGGCGTCGATGCCGGCGACTTCGTCGGCAGCAGCCTGATCGCGGTCGACGAGGCCTCGGTCAGAGATATCCCAGGGTTAATCACTGTCGTCCAGATCGGCGATTTCGTCGGCGTTGTCGCCGAGCGTGAGGAAAACGCCGTCAAGGCAGCCAGTCAACTCAGGGTGAGTTGGAAGCCCACGCCGACACTGCCAGACCTGAAGGACATTGAGACCGCGCTTCGCGCCAATCCGTCGACGCCACGGAAATTGATCGATAAAGGCGATATCGAAGCCGCGATCGGGGCCGCCGCAAAGCCGATGCCGCGGACTTATGTCTGGCCCTACCAGATGCATGGCTCGATCGGGCCGTCCTGCGCGGTGGCGGATTATCAGGATGGCCGCATCAGGGTGTGGTCCGGCACGCAAAACCCGCACATCCTGCGCGCCGATCTGTCGCTGTTGATCGAGCGTCCGGATGCCGAGATCGAGGTGATTCGGCTGGAAGCGGCGGGCTGCTACGGCCGCAATTGCGCCGACGACGTCACCGCGGATGCGCTTCTCTTGTCGCGCGCGGTCGGCCGCCCCGTGCGCGTGCAGCTCACGCGCGAACAGGAGCATGCGTGGGAGCCGAAGGGCACCGCGCAATTGATGGACGTTAACGGCGGGCTGAACGCCGACGGCAGTGTTGCCGGTTATGATTTTGTCACGCGTTATCCGTCGAACGGGGCGCCAACCCTGGCGCTGCTCTTGACCAGCCGCATCGCGCCCGTGCCTGAGGTGTCCGAGATGGGCGACCGCACCGCGATCCCGCCCTATGAGTACGATCATTTGCGCGTGGTTGCCAACGACATGCCGCCGATCGTGCGGGCGTCATGGCTGCGCGGCGTGTCGGCACTGCCGAACACGTTTGCCCATGAGTCCTATATCGACGAACTCGCGACTGAGGCCGGCGTCGATCCGATTGAATATCGTCTCCGCTATTTGAAAGACCAACGCGCGATCAACCTCGTCAATGCGGTCGCCGAACGCGCCGGCTGGAGCCCGCGTCCCGTACGGCAAGAGCCACTTGCCGAAGGCGACATCGTGCGCGGGCGCGGCTTTGCCTACGCGCTCTACGTTCACGGCCCGTTTCCGGGTCGGCCCGCCGCGTGGTCGGCGTGGATCGCCGACGTTGCCGTCAACAAGGCTACCGGCGATGTCAGCGTGACACGTGTTGTCGCAGGCCAGGATGCCGGGCTGATGATCAATCCGGAGGGCGTGCGTCACCAGATCCATGGCAATGTCGTGCAGTCGACCAGCCGTGCGCTGATGGAGCAGGTATCGTTTGATCGTCACGCGGTGACCAGCCGCGAATGGGGCGCCTACCCCATCATCAGTTTTCCGCAACTGCCAAAGATCGACGTGCTGATGATGCCGCGCCAGGAACAGCCGCCGCTGGGCGTCGGCGAGTCCGCCTCCGTTCCGAGTGCTGCCGCCATCGCCAACGCGATCTTTGATGCGACCGGCGTACGCTTTCGCGAGCTCCCGTTTACACCGGAGCGAATTCTCCGGGGATTGCGCGGCGCGGAGCCGGCGGCGGCACAAGCCCTGCCCGCGCCTGCGATACCATCCGACAGATGGCAAAATCCCTTTGTCAGGCGGCGCGGTGTCGTTGCGACAGCCGCGGCCCTATGCGCCGCCGCGGTCGGCATCGGCGCTGCGGTGCTGCCGTGGCGATCGATCGCGCCGATCGCGCGGCCGGACGCCTCGGTCTATTCCGCGGCGACCATCGCCCGCGGCCGGCAATTATCCGCGCTCGGCGACTGCGCGGTCTGCCATACCGGCGCGAGCGGCGTTCTCAACGCTGGCGGGCGAGCGCTGGAAACCCCGTTCGGCACGATCTACTCGACCAACATCACTCCCGATGTCGACACTGGCATCGGCGCGTGGTCTTACCCCGCCTTCGAGCGCGCCATGCGCGAGGGCATCCATCGCGACGGCCGGCATCTCTATCCGGCGTTTCCCTACACGCATTTCGCCAAGGCAACCGACGCCGACCTGCAGGCGCTCTATGCTTATCTGATGGCGCAGGCGCCGGTGCGATCAGACATTGCGAGAAACCAACTGGCGTTTCCGTTCAACCTTCGTCCCCTGATGGCGGGATGGAACGCGCTTTTCCATCAGCCTGATGTATTCCAGTCGGATCCTTCGAAATCTGAAATCTGGAATCGCGGTGCCTACCTGGTCGAAGGCCTCGGCCATTGCAGCGCATGTCATTCGCCGCGCAATGCGCTCGGTGCGGAAACGCAAAACGCCTATCTCGCCGGCGGTTTTTCGGAAGGCTGGGAAGCGCCGGCGCTATCCTCGCTCTCGCAGGCGCCGATCCCATGGAGCGAGAATGAACTCTACGTTTATCTGCGAACCGGCGAATCCCGTTTCCACGGCGTGGCCGCGGGCCCGATGGCGCCTGTGGTGAAAGAGCTTGCCGTTTTGCCCGATCAGGATATCCGCGCCATGGCCGTCTATCTCGCTTCGTTCAGCGAGACCACGGTCGACAGCCGGGCCGAGCTGCTGCTGGCCGCGAGACTTGAGACAGCTTCGGCAGTGACCGTGGCCTCCTCTGCCGGCGCGCGTCTCTATCTCGGGGCGTGCGCGGCTTGCCACGAACCCGGCGGCCCGCCACTGTTCGGCAGCCGGCCATCGCTGGCACTCAATAGCAATCTGCACAGCACGGTGCCGGATAATCTGATCCAGGTGATCCTGCACGGCATCGCCCGGCCGGTGTCGAGCGATCTCGGCTACATGCCAGCCTTCAAAGACAGCATGAGCGACGATCAAGTCGCGGAGCTTGCGACATACCTGCGCCGGCAATTCGCGCCGGACAAACCTGCTTGGAGCGACGTCCACGCGGTCGTCGGCCGGGTCCGGGAGCAGCCTTTGTTGCGCCGGTAGGCCCTCGAGCGATGGAAGAACGATCTTGCGCGGGTTGATTGCCGCCAAATCGCCACGCTGATCCGCTGAAAAGGCACCGGCGCGAACGTCGCTTCAGATGGTCGTGACCATCGCCGACCCCGACGTTCGGTTCCCCAACGCGCACTGGCAGCACACCCG
>VAZV01000136.1:0-1907 GCA_005884765.1 Alphaproteobacteria bacterium | reverse complement strand
TACGAGCAACAGGCGGAAAGTCTGCTCGCGGCGCACCGCGCTGCCGATCCCGCGGCGATCGATCTTTTCCACCGCAAGCACCCCCGCTTCCTCGACGAGAAGATCAAATGGCGCCCGAAGTTCATCCCCGACACCGAAATCCGCGACGCCGCCCTCTCGCTCGACGATGCTCGTCTCACAGTCGCTCGCTATTACGACGTCCTTGACTGGCCCTCACTCGTCGCCCACGTCCAAACGGTCTCGCGGGACGGCGCCGTCTTCGAATTCGAATCCGCTGTCGAAGCCGTGGTCAATGGCGATCTCGCCGTGCTCGAAGACACGCTCCGCCGCGACCCCGCTCTCGTCCACGCCCGTTCCAGCCGCGTCTGTTGTTTCGATCCGCCAGTGCACCACGCCACGTTGCTCCACTACGTCGCCGCCAATGGCGTCGAGGCATATCGCCAAAAGACGCCGCCCAACGCCGTCGAGATCACCCGCGCGCTGCTTGAGGCCGGCGCCGAGCCCGACGCCATCGCCGACATGTATGGCGCCGAGTGCACCACCATGAGCATGCTGGTGTCGAGTAGCCACCCGGCCAAGGCGGGACTCCAGGTACCGCTCGTCGAATTGCTGCTGGATTTTGGCGCGGCTATCGAAGGACGCGGTACCAGGAAATGGGGAGGCCCGCTGGTGACCGCGCTGACCTTCGGAATGAGCGGTGCCGCCAAGGCTTTGGCGAGACGCGGAGCCCGCATCGATCTGCCCGCTGCCGCCGGACTGGGCTTTGTGGACGAGGCGGGCCATCTGCTCCCAACCGCTGACGCCGAAGCGCGTCATCGTGCGTTATCGCTGGCTGCGCAACACGGACATGCGGAGATTGTTCGCCTCTTGCTCGACGCCGGAGAGGATCCCAACCGTTACAACCACGAAGGCAACCACGCACATACGACGCCGTTGCACCAAGCGGTCTTGGTGGGCGACACGGCGGTGGTTCGGCTCCTGGTCGAGCGCGGCGCACGGCTGGATATACGGGACACCATCTGGCACGGCACCCCGCTGGGTTGGGCACGTCATGGCGGAGGAAAGCGGCAGGCGGAGATGGTCGAGTATCTACGATCGCTCGGCGCGCCCGAATGATCAGGTGCCGATCGGTTCAAAAGGCGGACGAAAGGCTCTAGTCATCTAGTGGCTGATCATCCAGGGTCGCGCGGTCGGAAAGCTCTTGGCGCCGCTCCTCGTTTTTTTCATCAGCCGCGACGGCTTGGCGGAGCAGCAACCGCAGCCAGGCGCGTGCGAGGCCTTGTATTCGCCGAGCGTCTTCGGCGCATTGGCGCTGCGTTCGTTGGTGGCATGCGCTCTGCGCTTGTCCGACGGCATGCAGAAGAAATTCGGCGCGGTCAGGATCACGCGCGGCGAAGAACGCTCACATTGCGGGCAATCCAGCGGGGCATCGCATTCGGCCATCGGCCGCACGTCCGTGAACGGGCCGCAACCATCGCAAAGATACTCGTAGACCGGCATTACATTTCCTCGCGCAATCGATGTTCGGCTTTTCCGCGGCGGCGGATGCGGGGCGGCGGAACCGCCGCCGTCCCGCATCGCCTCGCGCAGGGATTACTTGTCCGGTGAGAGCGAGACGTCGACACCGCCTTTGATGTGCTTGATCGGCCCAGTCGCTGACGGCATGATATCGAAATCGAAAATCTCCGTCGGCAGATACAGCGTGGCGCAGGCATTTGGAATGTCCACAACGCCGCTGATATGTCCTTGCACGGGGGCGACGCCCAGAATTGTGTAGGCTTGCGCGCCGGAATAGCCAAATTTCTTGAGATACTCGATCGCGTTCAGGCACGCCTGCTGATAGGCGATGTGCACGTCGAGGTAATGTTGCTTGCCCGCATCGTCGACCGAGATACCCTCGAAGATCA
>VAZV01000206.1 GCA_005884765.1 Alphaproteobacteria bacterium | reverse complement strand
GGCGTGCATGGACGGATCGCATTCAAGACCGGCACCAGCTACGGCTATCGCGACGCGTGGTCGGTTGGCTTCGATGGCCGCATGACCATCGGCGTCTGGGTCGGCCGCCCCGATGGTGCGCCGGTACCGGGGTTGATCGGGAGGGCCGCCGCGGCGCCGATCCTGTTTGATGCTTTTGCGCGAACCGGCAAGCTTCCGGTACCGCTGCCCAAACCA
>VAZV01000205.1 GCA_005884765.1 Alphaproteobacteria bacterium | reverse complement strand
GGTGAATGCTAAGCGGTTGTGGGGATAGCGGTTTCGGCGTATGCGGAACCGATGGTCGAGACCTATGCCCGCCCCCGATTTGGAGAGCCGCGCGAGCCGAAGAGCCGCGCAAATCCGGCGAACCGGCTGGTCCGCCTGATCGACCTCGTCACGGCGAGCCACGCCCGCGCCGTGGCTTTCCTGCTCGTGTGCGGCTTGCTGCTGTTTCTGCCCGGATTTTTCAACATCCCGCCGATCGATCGCGACGAAGCGCGGTTTGCGCAGGCGACCAAGCAGATGGTCGAGACCGGCGATTTTGTCGACATCCGTTTCCAGGATGACGTCCGCTACAAGAAACCGGTCGGCATTTACTGGCTGCAAGGTGCCGCCGTGGAAACCGCCTCTGCGCTCGGCCTGCCGCGCGCGGAATTGCGGATCTGGGTGTATCGCGTCCCTTCGTTGATCGGTGCAATTGGCGCGGTGCTTTTGACCTATTGGACGGCACTGGCGTTCGTGACAAGGCGCGCGGCCGTGCTCGCCGCGCTGATGATGTGCAGTTCGGTGCTGCTTGGCGTCGAAGCGCGACTGGCGAAAACCGATGCGATGCTGCTGCTTACGGTCGTCGCCGCGATGGGCGCGCTGGCGAGGGTCTATTTGTCCTGGCAGCGCGGCGAGGATCCCGAGCATCCGCCCTGGAGTTGGCCCGCCATCTTCTGGACCGCACTGGCCGGCGGCGTGCTGCTCAAGGGACCGCTGATCCTGATGTTCGTCGCGCTGACGATCGCCACGCTCGCGATCCTCGATCGCAGTGCGGCCTGGCTGTGGCGGCTGCGACCGGTGTGGGGCCTGATGTGGACGCTGGTGCTGGTGCTGCCGTGGTTCGTTGCGATCTTCTGGCGCGCGGGCGAAACCTTCTTCACCGATTCCATCGGCGGTGACATGTTGAGCAAGCTGGCGGCGCAGGAATCCCATGGCTCGCCGCCGGGTCTCTATCTGTTGTTGTTCTGGATAACGTTTTGGCCCGGTGCGCCGCTTGCGGGGATGGCTACTCCCGCGGTTTGGCGGGCGCGGCGGGAGCCTGGCGCGCAGTTCCTGCTCGCGTGGCTGGTTCCGTCCTGGATCGTGTTCGAGCTTGTGCTGACAAAACTGCCGCACTACGTGCTGCCGCTCTATCCGGCGATCGCAATCCTCACGGTCGGCGCGCTCGAGCGGCGCGTGCTGTCGCGCTCCTGGCTGATGCGCGGCTCAGCCTGGTGGTTCATTATCCCGGCGCTGGCCTCGATCATCGCCGTAGTCGGTGCGATCGCGCTCACCCGCCAACCGGCGTTCCTGGCGTGGCCACTCGCGGCAGCAGCGATGATCCTCGGACTATTTGCGTGGTGGCTTTACGACGACAGCCGCGCCGAACGCTCGCTGTTGAACGCCGTGGTCGCGGCCATGTTGCTGGCGGCGGCGGTGTACGGCGTGGTGGTGCCGTCGCTGACGACGCTGTTTCCAAGCGCGGAAATCGCCCGCGCACTGCGTAATGTGGTTTGCGTCGGACCGAAGGCGGCTGCGGCCGGTTTCCACGAGCCCAGCCTCGTCTTCATGACCGACACCTCGACCGCGCTGACCGACGGATCGGGCGCGGCGGATTTCCTCAATCAGGGCAGCTGCCGATTTGCGCTGGTGGAGCAGCGTTCGGAACGCAGCTTTGTTCAGCGCGCCGAAGCAATCGGGCTGCGCTACAACGTGGCGCGCCGCATCGAGGGCTATAATATCTCGCAGGGCAGGGCGGTCTCGATCGCGATCTTCCGCTCCGAAGGTACGGAGTAAGATGCCGTCCGGCTATTTTCCGCAACTGTTTGCACTCGTGCGGGGATCTTTCGTGGTGCTGGGGCGTCGGCCGTCGAGCCCGCAGCCCAAGCAAGCCTTGCGCAGACTGCTATGGCAGACATCCGGGTTGGCGGCAGTCGGCACGGTGGTCATCATTGCCCTGATGATCTGGGTCGATGCGTGGGAAATCGGCCTGATGCCGCCGCGCGGCGCGCCGGGCCTGTGGCCATTCCGCGTGCTGACCGATTTCGGCAAGGACGCCTATGTGCTGTCTGTGCTGTTCACGATGCTTCTTGTCGCAGCGCTTCTCGTGCCGCGTTCACGCGATCCTACGCGTGCAAGACGGCTCCGCTTTGCGGCGCGAGCCGGTTACCTGTTCCTGGCGGTGCTGCTCCCGGTGCTGATCGCCGAAATTCTCAAATGGGGGATCGGACGCGGCCGGCCGTTCGTCGGCGGCAAGGCCAATGCCTTCAACTTCGAGCCCTTCGCCGGAAGCGAGGCCTATTTCAGCCTCCCATCGGCGCATGTGGTCACCGCGTTCGCGCTTGCCGCCGCTATCGCCGCGGTCTGGCCGCGGGCGCGGGTCGTGATGTTCGCCTATGCTGTCATGATCGCGATCACGCGCCTGGTGCTGCTGGCGCATCATCCGAGCGACGTCGTCGCCGGTGCAGTGGTCGGGATGGTCGGCGCGATGTGGGTGCACTACTGGTTTGCCGCTCGCAACATTGGCATCGCGATCGGCCGGGACAGCAAGATAGCGCTTGTTCCGGCAGCCTGACTTTCCAGCCTGAAAAGGGTTGCCCGCGGCGCTTTGCGCCCATAAGAAGCGGGCGTCGTGTTGGCCGGCCAGATCGTTGGTCTCGGCCGCGCCCCAGACCCTAACCGAGAAACGTGGATTTGCTTTCCCCCGAACCAGCCGTTTCCATTGTCGTCCCCGTGCGCAACGAGGCCGACAACATCGCGCCATTGATCGAGGAAATCTCAAGCGCGATCGACGGCCGCTGGGCCTATGAAATCATCTACGTCAATGACGGCTCGACGGATGCGACCGCTGATCGCCTTGCCGCCATCATGAAGCAACGCTCAAATCTGCGCCAACTCCGCCACGCAACGTCCTCCGGCCAGTCGGCGGCGGTGCGCAGCGGCGTGCGTGCCGCGCGTGGCGCCATCGTGGCGACGCTCGACGGCGACGGGCAGAACAACCCCGCGTTCTTGCCGGATTTGATCGCCGCGATCGAAAACGGCGGCGAACGCGTCGGTCTTGCCGCCGGCCAGCGGGTCGGCCGCAAGGATACGGGATTCAAGAAATTGCAGTCGCGCATCGCCAACGGCGTGCGCAGCTCATTTCTGCACGACGGCACCCGCGACACCGGCTGTGGTCTGAAGGCGTTCCGGCGCGAGGTGTTTTTGATGATGCCGTATTTTGACGGGCTGCATCGCTTTCTGCCGGCACTGGTGCGGCGGGAGGGTTACGAGATCGCCTATGTCGACGTAATCGATCGTCCGCGCCATTCCGGCGTGTCAAATTACGGCTTCTTCGATCGGCTATGGATCGGACTGATGGATCTCGCCGGCGTCTGGTGGCTGATCCGCCGCAAGAAGCCGACCCCGATTGCGACCGAGGTGACGTCTCATGACTGACCTGATCAATTACCTGCACGACGTCTTCATCATCAAATTCGATGCATGGGTCGTTCTCGGGTTTGTGGCGCAGGGGTTCTTCACGATGCGCTTTGTGGTGCAATGGATCGCTTCCGAACGCGCGCGCAAGAGCGTGATCCCGGTGGCGTTCTGGTTCTTCTCGATCGGCGGCGGCGCGTTGCTGTTGGTCTACGCGCTCTATCGCCGCGACCCGGTGTTCATCGCGGGCCAGGCGCTGGGCCTCATCGTTTATATCCGCAATCTCTATTTCATCATTCTCACGGGGCGACAGGCCTCGCGAGGATGATCTCGCCGGTGATCCCGGGCAACACGGTAAACAGCGCCAAAAAACAACGGCTACATTGCAACAAGTTCCGCTAAACAGATTCCAACGACTCCTGAGGTAAACCAACGGCAACGCCGGACGAATCGCCGAGCGGGATGAGGATTGAGAATGCTTGCCAATCGCCGCAGAAGCGAACGTCGTCTGTGCAGGAGAATCGCTAAAATCCAGTCCGGTGCCGGTTCGTTGCCGCGCGACTGCACGATCACGGACATATCGGATGGCGGCGTGAAGGCGATTGCCGAATATTTGGAAATCCCCCCTCACTTCACCCTCATCTTCGCACCTGACCATTCGCGCCAATGTCGCCTTGCATGGCGGATTGGTGCCGAATTCGGCGCTGAATTCGTCGATTAAATCGACAAATCGCCTCAACAGGTCGATTTCGAATCGCGCCGCCGGCCGTGAGCATCCCGACCGATCAGGACGCCCTTCGGCGCTCCGCGGCTCTATTCCCCCGCAGCTTCCTGATGAGCGGCGACAGGAACGAACCGCGCGGCTTCTTGAATTCGCCGCGGCCCGTCAGTTGTTCCGCGATCTGCCGAAATATCTGAGTGGTGCGGTGGCCCGCGGAGATTTCCGCGATCATCTGGCCGTTGTTCGCAGCCGTGCCGAACATTCGCGAATCGAATGGAATGACCGCAAGGGGCGGGCTCTCGATCGCCTTGGCGAACCCGGCCACGTCGATTTCCGGTCGCTTGTGCATGCCGACTTGATTGAGGCAATAGAGCGGCGCCCGGTCGTTGGGCCGCGACGCTTTCAGCACGTTGAGCAAGTTCTTGGCGTTGCGCAGATTGGCGAGGTCCGGCTCGGCAACGATCAGGATCTCATCCGCGCTCATCAGGACCCGCTTGGACCACCCTAACCATTGATGTGGAACGTCGAGCACGATGCACGGTGTGGTCATGCGCAGCGTATCGAAGATCGCATCGAAGGCTTCGGCGCCGAAGTCATAGACGCGTTCCAGCGTAGCCGGCGCCGCCAACAGGCTGAGTCGATCGGTACATTTCGCCAAAAGGCGCTCCATCAGCATCGTGTCCGGTCGATCGGACTGGAACACCGCATTGGCGATGCCCTGCAGGGGATCCTGATTGTAGTCGAGACCGGCAGTGCCGAACGCGAGGTCGAGATCGATCACGACGGAATCCAGCGCGAGGTCGCGCGCGATCATCCAGGCCACGTTGTGCGCGACAGTGGATGCGCCGACGCCGCCTTTGGCGCCGACGACCGCAATGATCCGGCCGGTGGTGACGGCTTCGGATGCCGAGAACAAGCCGCAAATCGAGCGAACGACGTCAAGGGTATCGACCGGGCCAACGACGTAGTCGTTGACGCCGCGACGCACCAGTTCGCGATAGGGCGCGTCATCGTGTTCACTGCCGATGACGACAACGCGGGTGCCGGGGTCGCATACGGTTGCGAGTTGATCGAGCCCGGCCAGGATATTGATGCCGGCCTCCGATTCCAGGAGGATCACGTTGGGAGTAGGCATGGCGCCGTAGGCTTCAATCGCGGCGGCGAGACCCCCCATCTTGACCGTGAGATGGACCTTGCCGAGCCGGCGATCTTCACCCGCTGACTTTACGGCGGCGGCGGTTTCGGCGGTCTCGCAGAAGGCCTGCACCGACACGCGAGGTGCCGGCGCGATGTATTCGCCCGAGGCGGGCGGGGCGCGACCTGCGGTTTCTTCGGTACTATGAACGGCGGAGCTGGTCATTTTCCTGCATCGCTGAGTTTCGCCTTGTCGGCTTCGGGATAATCTGTCGTGGTCGCGGCGCCCTTGCGATATTTCTCGAACGCAGCCGTGCGACGCGCCGTATAGGCGGGGGTTTCCGATCGCGGCTGCACAAGGTCCGATGGATTGTCGATCATCGCCGCCAGGTTGCGCTGGGTCGCGCAACCAAAATTGTGGTACTGCTTGTTTTCGCTATAGCGGTCGTTCAAGATCGAGGGTCCAAGATCCTCGGGCCACAGACCACAGGGGCCGGCAACCGCGGAGATTTTCGGATAGCTCAGCCGGATCGTCGGCAACGTTCGAGGATCGTCCGGGTGGTAGTGGTGCAAGACGATCCCGCGCGATGGCACGCCGCCTGCCGCAAGTACCGCTTGAATCTCGCGGAACGCCGTTGCTGCCGCCCATGCATTCGCGGTATCGACCGGCACGTCCGCCACGATTGCGCCGGTTCCTTCGCGAACCCATGTCTGCGCCAGCCCCGCGACATCGGCGCGCTGCGATGCGGACAGGCCGCCGCGGGCGCGACCGACGAATACAACGATCGAGCGGTCGGCTTCCTGAACCGCAATGGGATGACGGAGGCGGTAGTCGTCGGGGACGCTCGCCATCACGACTTCGCCGCTGGTGTAGGTGCATGCACCCAGCGCGATTGAAAGACCGGCGAGTGCGCCCAACCGATGCAGGGCTCCGCAGCGATCGACCGCTATTGTCTGTTTCATCCTTCTGTCCTCAGCCCGCGTTGGTCGATTAGCTCTTTTCAATCGATGATAAAGCCGAAGCCGCACCGGCAGCCGGCGACTGGTTCGATGCGGCCGGCGATGCCATAGACCCGATTGATTTGAGCCAGCAGGGTCGATTGGGAATCGGAGGCGGGCGCGAAGCCGTCATCGGGACGCGACAACTCCTTTTGCGCGACGGCACGAACGACATAGGGCGTGACCAGAACCACGAGTTCGGTCTCGCTGTTGACGAAGTTCTGGCTGCGGAACAGCGCTCCGAAAATCGGCAACGAGTCGACGCCCGGCAATCCGTTGATGGCCTGCTTGGTCTGCTCCTGGATCAGGCCCGCCATCGCCATCGAGCCGCCCGATGGAATCTCCAGCGTGGTTTCCGCGCGGCGGGTCTTGATAGAGGGAATCGTTGTTCCATTTTGACCGCCGGTCAAAGAGTTTTCGGTTGAGACTTCGGACACTTCGGTCATCACCCGCAGGCTGATCCGCCCCTCGGTCAGCACCACCGGCGTGAAGTTGAGCGAGATGCCGAATTTCTTGTAGCTGACCGTCTGGACGCAATTTCCGATAGCGCCCGCCGTCGTCGTTTGGCAGGTCACGCCGGTCGGAATGGGAAATTCGCCGCCCGAGATGAATGTCGCGGACTCGCCGGAGATGGTCGTCAGACTGGGTTCGGCGAGCGTCCGCACCACACCGGCGCTTTCCATCGCGCGCAGCGTCGCCTGGACCGACAGCGGCGAACCGAATGCTGTGCCAGTTAAGGCGTTGCCGGGGACGAGCGGTCCATTGCTTGCGGTGAACGGGTTGCTATTGTTGAAATTCACGACCGTGGTGCCGTAATTCAGGTTGGCGCTGAGATCGATGCCCATCTGTTTGACGATGTCCCGCCGCACTTCCGCGACCGTGACCTTCAACATCACCTGATCGCGGCCGCGGACGGAGATGCTGTTGACGACCTTGTCGGCACCTCCGACCAGCCGTGCCGCTAGATCGCCCGCTTGCTGTGCCTCGATCGGGCTAGACACCGTGCCGGTCAGCATGACGCCGTCACCGACGCCCTCGATCTGGATTCCCGGCAGGGTTTGCTTCAACGCGGCGCGCACGCCGTTGAGGTCACGCTTGACCGCGATGTCGTAGGCGGCAACCTGCAGGCCATCGGAATCGAAGAACACGACATTGGTTTGACCGACTGCCTCGCCGATGATGTAAGCACGTTGGGCGGAGCGGATGACGGCATTGGCGATCTTCGGGTCGGCGACCAGCACATCCTTGACGTCGCGCGGCATGTCGATCACGACGGATTTGCCGATGCCCAGCGCAAGAAACCGTGTTTTCGCGGGTCCGCCGGCAACTACCGGCATCGCCGTGGCTTCGGCTGCCACCACTGGCGCCATAGCCGGATTAAGCGCCAAGGCAGCGGCGGCGGAAAACGACAGGGCGCGAACCAGCAGGGTCCGCATCGCCGGTTTATTTTCCGTGCATTTCATTTCTGGTGTCCTTTCGGTCACTTCTGTGCCGTCGTCCGGATCGTAATGCGCCGATGCACGCCGTTGACGCTCTCTCTGCATTTGGAAGCTTGATCCCGGCTGGCTGTTTGGGCCGACCCACCAGCGGGGGAGGCGGCAATGCCGCCGGCGCCAGGGGCGATGCTCAGGACCACGATGCGGGCGATACTCATACGCTTTACTGTCACTCTTACGCCGGGATGTTTGGACCGCATGGTGGCGACAAACTGTTCCCTCACAGGCAGGACTAAACAGCAAAGGTATAAGGGAACTTGCGGGGCGGCTGAGTTTGCCGAAAGCAGCCGGGAGAACTGGTCCCATGGTGAACAGATCGTTATCGTTAACGGTCGCCTATGGTCCGGCCCTCCGCGTGTCCGGATGTCGTCGCTCGCCATGCCCGCTGCGGTAAAGCTTCGGCGCCCGCGCAGGACATACTTCCGCGCTCTCGCGGCGCAGATAGCGCCCGAGCTTTGCAAGCCGGTGTCCCTCGAAGAAACAAGGGCGCAGGGAAAGCCGGGTGCCCGATGCACCCGCAGCCTCGCACGCAAAACAAAAAGCGCACGAGCGTCGTCACCACAGGTTCACCGAAACAGTCCGGCCTTCCCTGCGCAATGGTTTTAACGGCTTATAGCGCGCTCTCCTCGGCGACGAATTCGTCTTGTCACCGTCGTCCACGGATTAAGGCTGATCAACCCGGTTGGGCTGATTTCGCTTCCGTGGACTTGGCACCAGCAACGGGTGTCAGGACCACACGGTTTTGCCGTCCGCAAAAGCGCCGTTCGTCTTGCGCGTTGTGACCGCTCACGGGAAACCGCCCTGCAATCCCATCACGCGCCCGACGCTGCCGCGTCCACCGCATCCCATACCCAACGTCCGTGACGATCGCGAAACGCCCCTTGTGTCCGGGTGCGGGATGCGGAGAGCAAACCGCTGATTTGGGGTCTTCGGCAATGCCACAGCCCTGCGACAGATTAACACGACGGGCAATTTGCGCATGGCGGGTATGTGTGAATGACCCGCCGCTGTTACCGCGGCGAGGGATGTGCAGCCGGCGAGGGCAGCGTGGCCGGATCATCCTCGGCGTTTTGCCTGGCCGGCAGTTCGCCCGCGGCGTCGAGGACGGGATAGGCCACCGAACAGATATGCGAGTGGATTCGCCTGAGGTCGCGCAGCACGTCCAGATGCAGCGAGGTTGTCTCGATCGTCTCCGGCCGACCTTCGCGCAGACGGTCCAGATGACGTTCGGTGGCGGCCAGCTCGGTGTTGCGCAGAGCCGCCTTCTCGGCAAGGAGCTTGCGTGCTTCCCTGACATCGCCCGACATGAATACGCCGAACGCGATCCGGAGCGAATCCATGGTCCGCTTGTGGAATGTCGCCAGTTCGTCTGCGCCCTCGGGCGAAAATTCGAACCTGCGCTTGATCTTCTTGGTCGCAAGCTCGCTGAGATTCTTATCGATGATGTCGCCGATATGCTCCAGATTGATGGCGAAGGCGATGATCTCCATCGCCCGCTGGCCCTCGCGTTCGTCAAGGCTGCCGCGGGTGAGCTTGGTGAGGTAGAGCTTGATCGCCTCGTCGAGACCGTCGACCGCGTTGTCCATCTTCGATACCTGATCAACCAGCGCGCGATCGTTGGTCATCATGGCCATCATGACTTTCCGCAGCATGACTTCGACCAGGTCGCCCATGCGCAGCGTTTCACGCGCAGCGTCGGCGAGCGCGAGGGAAGGCGTCTCAAGCGCGCTTTCCTCCAGGTAGCGCGGCCGCGCCGGATCGGCCTCTTGCACGCGATCAGATAAGAGCCGCTTCAATAGCTGCGCCATGCCGTCGAGCAGCCCGATGAAAAGGATCGCAGTGGCCAGATTGAACGCGATGTGAAATTCCGCGGTCAGCCTGGCGAGGTCGGGCTGCCAGGCTTGCAACAGGTCGGTCACCGGACGGAGCAACGGCAGCATCAGCGCCACGCCAACTACTCGGTTGATGAGATTGCCGAGCGGCAGACGATAGCTCGCGGGATTATCGCGGCGTCCACCTTCGATCAGCGGATTGATCGCGCTGCCGAGATTGGCGCCGAGCACGAGTGCCAAAGCCGCAAGCGGTGTAACGAAATGCGCGTAGGCCAGCGACATGATCAGCAGCACACTGGCGACGCTCGAGTGAACCACCCAGGTAACGACTGCGGCAATCAGGATGCAGAGCACGGGATCGCCGGTGATCGCGTTCATGACGACGCGAACCCCGGGCGCGTTCTCCGCCGGCGCGAGCGTGTCGAGCAGGATATGCAGCGCCAGCAGCATCAGGCCGAGACCGATCGAGACGCGGCCGAGATCCTTGATGCGTGAACGCGCGCCGCCGCGGAAGGCGACCAGGCCGAGGACGAACAGAACCGGCGCGGCGGCACTGATATTGAACGACAGCACCTGCACGATCAGGGTGGTGCCGACATTGGCTCCCAGCATGATCGCCAGGGCCGCAACCAGGCTGACCAGGCCTTCGGCGGCAAACGAGCTCGTGATCAAGGCGGTTGCGGTACTGCTTTGCAAGAGTGCGGTCAGGCCGATGCCGGCGGCGAAAGCCGTGATGCGGTTGCTCAACGCTTTCGACAACAGCCGCCGCAGGTCCGGTCCGAACGCGCGCAGAATTCCGCTGTGGACCATATGCAGGCCCCACAGCAGCAATGCCACGCCGCCCATCAAATCGAGAAGAACCAAGCTTCCCATCAAGCTCCACTTTTCGGGATTTGGGTCGAAAAAAACAGGCTACCGCTAAACAACAGCAGATCAACCGTTTTGTTGCGAAGATATTGCTGAAGCCGGAACGTCTTCTCGTGTTGGGAAACTGGCGTAGCGTCGCTGCAAGGGAGGGCTGCGTCCACGAGCCCTAGTTTCCCGCCCGACCGTCAGGCAATATTCGTCGAACAAAAACAGGTTTCTGCGCGGCTTTGGCGGCGCGACCCCAGCGGGAGGTTGGCATGCACGACATCGTCATTCGTGGCGGCACGATCATGGACGGCACCGGCAAGGCTGCCTTTAGCGGCGACGTTGCCATTGCAGAAGGCCGGATCACCGCCGTCGGCGGTAAGCAGGGGCCTGCCCGGCGCGACATCGATGCCACGGGGCTGATGGTCACGCCCGGCTGGGTCGACGTGCACACGCACTACGACGGTCAGGCGATGTGGGATCCGCTGCTTGCGCCCTCGTGCTGGCATGGCGTGACGACCGTCCTGTTCGGAAATTGCGGCGTGGGTTTCGCACCGGTGAAGAAGCATCATCGCCAGGCCTTGATGGATTTGATGGAAGGGGTGGAGGAAATTCCAAACCCCGTTTTGGCCGCAGGATTGACCTGGGAGTGGGAAAGCTTTCCCGATTTCATGGATGCCCTGGAGCGCCGCGAACGCGTCATCGACATCGCGGCGCAGGCCGCGCACTTGCCGATGCGCGTCTATGTGATGGGTGACCGCGCCATCCGCCGGGAAGCAGCGACGGCAGACGACATTGCGCAGATGCGGCAACTCACCGTCGAGGCGCTGCGCGCCGGCGCGTTCGGCTTCACCACGTCGCGTACGGATTCGCACAAGACGCCTGACGGCGAGCTGGTGGCTTCGCGCAATGCGGACGATTTGGAGCTGCTCGGCATCGGCTCCGCGCTGACCGAGACCGGCACTGGCGCGTTCGGCATGAACAGCGACTTCGACGACGAGGAGTATGAGCTGCGCTGGATGCGAAAGCTCGCCAGGGAGACCGGTCGTCCGGTCTGGTTCCTGCTCACAGATCGCTATGAAGACCCGCAGCGCTGGCGGCGTTTGATGAAAGCAGTACATACGGCGCGCGCCGAAGGATTGCCGCTCACAGCGCAGATCGCCGGACGTCCGATTGGCGTGATGATGGGCATCGGCACCGCGCTCAACCCGTTCACCGTGCGGCCGAGCTACAAGGCGCTCGAAAGCCTTCCCATTGCCGAGCAGCGCAAGCGGCTGCGCGATGGCGAGCTGCGTCGGAAAATCCTCGCCGAGAAGCCTTCCGAGGCCGAGGTCGCGAAGCTGTCTCAGTTCCGCCAGCTCGTCACCAGCCGCTGGGACAAGTTCTTTACGATGGACGACCCGCCGGATTACGAGCCGGATTCCGACAAGAGCGTTGCGGCGATTGCGGCACGCACGGGACGTACGCCCGACGAGGTGGCCTACGACTACATCGTCGAACAGAACCAGTTCCTGTTCTTTCCGGTGGTGAATTACGTGGAAGGCGACCACGAGCCGATCCGCGAAATGCTCAATGACCCGGCTTGCCTGCTCGGCCTGAGCGACGGAGGCGCGCACTGCACTTCGATCGTGGATTCGGGCCTGCCGAGTTTCATGCTAGCGCATTGGGGTCGCGACCGCCGCCGCGGGCCATTGCTGCCGCTGGAGCATCTGGTCAAGCGGCAAACCAGCGAGACCGCCGACTTCTTCGGTCTGTCGGATCGCGGCCGGTTGGTGCCGGGCATGCGCGCTGACGTAAACATCATCGACTTCGACCGTCTGCGGCTGCATAAGCCGGAGCTCGTGCACGACATGCCGGCCGGCGGCCGGCGTTTCGTGCAACGGGTCGATGGATATGAAGCCACGCTTGCGGCAGGCATTCCCATCTTCGAGCGAGGCGAGCATACCGGCGCGATGCCGGGGCGCCTCGTGCGAGCAGGCCGCAATGGTCATCGTTGAGCGTAGAATTTCTTGGACTGACCATTCCGCCCACGAGGTGGCAAGGTTATCCCCAGGGCGCGAACCCGTAAAATTCGGACGCGCGATGACATTGCCGGCCGGTTGCTGTAGGTTATTTCCACGGTGGTTCACAGGGGTGATTGAGCGGTCCGGTGGCCGCCATGCCATTTCCCAGGCGTCATAGGGAGCAGCTTATGAGTAGCTTCAGTGAGCAAGACCCCAACGATCCTGAGTTCTATGCGCCTCTCCGGTTGCGCGAAAGAGCAGCGAAGCTGGGACCATCCGTCTCGCAAGAAGCAAGATCGGAGCCCATCGGGTCGTCCCCAATCTCCCTTCCTGCCTCGCGCGATAATGCCCTGTGGAAGCCGCTCGACCCCCAGGTGATTAACGAACCTGCCAGGCGCGCATGGGAGCGGCGAACAGCGCAGCTCAGCATTGCCGCTGCGGCCGCCGGCGTTGCCACGGTCGTGGTGCTGCTCTTCGTCCTCATGATGCCTGCTTCACGGCAATCTGTCGCCAGTTCAACCTCTTCCGAAATAACGGGATCGACCAGCACCGCTCCGCGTCAACCCATCCAGGCAGACGTCGGGTCGAAGCCCGCGCTTGCAGAGTTTGAAGCGTTCCTCTCATCATCATCCGGACCGCCTAGCCAGCCTTCCAACAGCCAGCCTGCTACTAGCCAGCCTGCTGCTCACGAGCAGCAGTCGCTTGAGCAGTTTTTGCAATGGCGTAAAAAAGCCAACACAATCGACAAAACGGTGGAGTGAAAGTGCGGAGTCGGTAGGCCGCCCTTGGCGGCCTACGCGGCAGCGTTGAAGGCGGCCAAGCCGCGTTCGAGATCGGCTTTGAGATCATCGACATTCTCAAGTCCGATGTGGAGCCGCAGTGTCGGGCCGCCGGGCGCCCATTTGGTCGCGGTGCGATAGCTGTCGCAATCGAAGGGAATGACGAGGCTTTCGAAGCCGCCCCACGAATAGCCCATGCCGAACAATTTCAGCGTGTCGAGCAGCGCATCGACGGCTTTCTGCGGCGCCGGTTTGAGCACGATACTGAACAGGCCGGACGCGCCGGTAAAATCCCGTTTCCAGATCGCGTGCCCGGGATCGCTCTCCAGCGCCGGATGCAACACCCGGATCACCTCGGGGCGCGCCGCAAGCCAGCGCGCCATCTCAAGTCCGGAACGATAATGCTGGTTGAGCCGCACGGCGAGCGTGCGCATGCCGCGTAGCGCCAGGAATACGTCGTCCGGCCCGGCGCAAACGCCGAGCAGTCTGATGTTCTCGGCGATCGTCGGCCAGGTCTTGGCATTTGCCGAGATCGTGCCGAACATGATGTCCGAATGGCCGCCGATATATTTGGTCGCAGCCTGGATGCTGATATCGACGCCGGAATCGAGCGAGCGATGAAACAGCGGCGTCGCCCAGGTGTTGTCATCGATCGCCAGCGCGCCCCGCGCGTGGGCTATCCCGACGATCGCGGGAATGTCGGGCATCTCGAAGGATTGCGAGCCCGGCGCTTCGACCAAAACGGCCCTGGTGTTGGGCTTGAACAATTTCTCAATTCCGGCGCCGATCAAGGGATCGAAGTAGGTCGTCTCGACGCCATAGCGCGCCAGCACGCCGTTACAAAAGTTGCGCGATGGACGATAGACGTTGTCGCAGACCAGAAGGTGATCGCCGGTTTTGAGCACCGCAAGCAGGGTGGTCGAGATCGCCGCAAGTCCTGACGGCGCGATGCCGACGCCGGCGCATTGCGGACCTTCCAGGGCCATCAATGTTTCCTGCAAGGCCCGCGTGGTGGGCGTGCCATGGCGGCCGTAGGTGAATTCACCCCGATGGGCGTGCAGGTCTTCCGCGGTCGGATAGAGGACGGTGGAACCGTGGACGACAGGCGGGTTGACGAAGCCTTTCTGGGCTTGGGTGTCGCGGCCCGCCGTCACCAGTCTGGTTTCGACCTGTTGCGGGCCCACAGGTCCGGAGCCGGTGGAGGGGTCCATGCGTCGCTTTCAAAAGACCTTTTGCCGCGCGTCACAAAATGGCCGCCGGGCGGCGATGTGGGCGGACATAGTTAATAGCAGGACCTGGAAGAGCCCCGTCAACCCCTTGACCCGGCGCGCCAGCCGTTCTGTGATGCGCGCTGGCTATTGAGGCGCCGCACGTTGAGGGGCTTGCCGCGACCTTTGATCCATCGCTTCCAAGGTATCAGCACATTCGACTGCCTTTCTGGGCTTGGCGTTTGCGGCGGTGGATCACGGGTTTGGCCAATCGACGCGCGTGATGATAAGCGAACATCTCCCGGACGACACTTGAAAGGCTTTGCCATGAAACGCGTATCCCTGGTCTTTACCCTTGCTCTCGCCGCCGGTCTTTCGACCAATGCCGCCACCGCGCAAACGCTCAAGACGGTCAAGGACCGTGGGCTGTTATCCTGCGGCGTGAGCCAGGGCCTGCCGGGGTTCTCCTCGCCCGACGACAAGGGCAATTGGACCGGTATCGACGTCGACGTCTGCCGCGCGGTCGCGACCGCGATTTTTGACGACCCGACCAAGGTCAAATTCGTGCCGCTGTCGGCCAAGGACCGTTTCACGGCGCTGCAGTCGGGCGAAATTGACGTACTTTCGCGCAACACAACCTGGACGCTATCGCGCGACACTTCGCTCGGCGCCAACTTCACCGGGGTGACCTATTATGACGGCCAGGGTTTTCTGGTGAAGAAGTCGCTGAAGGTCAATTCCGCGCTGGAACTGAACAGCGCGTCGGTCTGTGTGCAAACCGGGACCACGACGGAACAAAATCTCGCCGACTACTTCAAGGGCAACAACATGAAGTATGAGGTAATCGCGTTCGGCACCGCCGACGAGACTGTCAAGGCTTACGAATCCGGCCGCTGCGACGTTTTCACTTCGGACGTGTCGCAGCTCTATGCCGAGCGCCTGAAGCTCTCGAATCCGGCCGACCACGCCGTGCTTCCCGAGGTGATCTCGAAGGAGCCGCTGGGTCCGATGGTTCGCCATGGCGATGACCAGTGGTTCGATCTCGTGAAATGGACGCTGTTTGCGATGGTCGATGCCGAAGAACTTGGCGTCACCCAGAAGAACGTCGGTGAAATGGCCAAATCCGACAAGCCGGAACTCAAACGCGCCTTCGGCACCGACGGCAATCTCGGCGAACAGCTCGGCCTCACCAAGGATTGGTTTTCCCGCATCGTTAAGGCGGTCGGCAATTACGGCGAGTCCTTCGATCGCAACGTCGGCTCGGGCTCCAAGCTCGGGATCGCCCGCGGGCTCAACCAGCTCTGGAGCAAGGGCGGAATACAGTACGCACCGCCGATCCGCTAGTCGAGAACGCCCGGGGGCTTGCGGCGATGAGCATCGAGGCCCGGCCACCCCCGCCGCAGTTCGCCGCCCGGCTGCAACGCGCGCTTGGTGGCCGCGCCGGGTGGAGCGGTTTTGTTGTCCAGATTCTCTTCGTCGCGGCGCTGGTCTGGATCTTCTATGAAATCGTCGCCAATGCGCGGACCAATCTCGAGAACCAGCACATCACGGCAGGCTTCGGATTTCTGAAGAATACCGCGGGCTTTGACGTCAGCCAGAGCCTCGTTCCATATTCGGGATCCGATACCTATACGCGGGTATTTTTGGTCGGCCTGCTCAACACGCTGCTGGTCTCGCTGATCGGCATTTTCTTCGCCACCCTGATCGGCTTTCTCGTCGCGCTCGGCCGGCTGTCGCCGAACTGGCTATTGTCGCGCATCTCCGGCGGCTATGTCGAGCTGGTGCGCAATCTGCCGCTGTTGTTCCAGATCCTGTTCTGGTATCTCGCGGTGCTCGCGGCATTGCCGGGCCCGCGGCAGAGTATTTCGCTGTTTTCCAGCTTCTTTCTCAGCAATCGCGGGCTGATCATCCCAAAGCCGATCGGCAATCCCGCTTTCGAGCCCTTCGTGATGGCCGTCGCGGTCGCGATCGCGGCGGCGTTTCTGTTGTGGCGCTATGCCCGCCGGCAGCTTTTCCAAAGCGGCAAGCTGATTACGATCTGGCCTTACGTGCTGGGTCTACTGGTGGGATTGCCGCTTGTCACCGCGCTCGTGTTTGGTGCGCCAGTCCGGTTCGAATTCCCGGAACTGAAGGGTTTTAATTTCGCCGGCGGCTCGCGCGTCATCCCGGAGTTCGTGGCGCTGACGCTTGCGCTGTCGACCTATACAGCGGCCTTTATCGCCGAGATCGTGCGCGCCGGCATTCTGTCCGTCCATAAGGGGCAGATGGAGGCGGGTGCCTCGCTCGGTCTCGCACGCGGTTCGGTGCTGCGGCTGATCGTGATCCCGCAGGCGTTGCGCGTCATACTGCCGCCACTCACCAACCAGTATCTCAACCTCACCAAGAATTCCTCGCTGGCGGTGGCGATTGGGTATCCGGACCTGGTCTCGGTGTTTGCAGGAACGACGCTGAGCCAGACCGGCCAAGCCATCGAGATCATCGGCATCACCATGGGTGTGTACCTGCTGATCTCGCTCGTCACCAGTGCGGTCATGAGCTTTTACGGTTGGCGGCTCGGCCGGAGCCTGGAGGGATGAGCGACATCACCACATCCGCTTTCGTCCGACGGGATCTGGTTCCGGAACGTCTTGCGCCGGTCAAGACCACCGGCTTTGTCGGTTTCCTGCGCACGCGGCTATTCAATTCGCCGACCAATATCCTGATCACGATCGTGAGTGTGGTGCTGCTCTGGTTCACCGTCGTCCCGGCGATAAAATTCCTGCTGGTCGACGCCGTCTGGCGCGGCGGCGATCGCAACGTTTGTCTGGCCGAGAATGCCGGCCATGCCGTCGGCGCGTGCTGGCCCTTCGTCGAGGCGAAATTCACCCAGTTCATCTACGGCTTCTATCCCGAGCCCGAACGATGGCGGGTCAATCTAACCTTCCTGCTTGGGGCACTGTTGTTATTGCCGCTGTTGATTCCACCCCTGCCGGCCAAGGGTCTCAACTCCGGCCTGTTCTTCGTGGCATTTCCCGTCGTCGCATTCTTCCTGCTGCATGGAGGCGGCATCGATGGTTTCGGCGTGAGCTGGACCGCCGCCATGCTCGCCGGGTTTGACGAGAGCATCGGCAACGCGGGCACCGCGCTGAGCAATGCCGGGCAGACTTCGGCCGCGGTCATCGGACCGCTGCTGATGGTGCTCGGGAAACTGCTCACCCTCCTAAGCTCAGCGATTTCCTGGCTGATCTGGCCACTGATTTGGCTGCGCGATCAGATTCAGGCCTCGAGCCGGCCGGTCTGGATCGATTTCGCGGTCACGGCCGCGGTCGTTTCACTGCTGCTGTTTCTGCTCAACGGCGGCATGCGCAGGGGGTGGCGCTCCCTGATCGTCAGCCTCGCGATCTTCGCCGGCATCGGCATCGTGATTGCCGTGATGGGGCTCGACCACGGCGGACTGCCCATCGTGGACACCAGGCTGTGGGGCGGCCTATTGGTGACGCTTGTCGTCTCGGTCACCGGCATTGTCGCCTCGATGCCGATCGGGATTGCGCTTGCGCTCGGGCGGCGCGCGAGCATCCCGCTGATCCGGATCTTCTCCGTCGCCTTCATCGAATTCTGGCGCGGCGTGCCGCTGATCACGGTGCTATTTTTCGCAACCTACATGCTGCCGCTGTTCCTGCCGGGAAATTTCAGCGTGGACGGCCTGGTGCGCGCGCTGATCGGCATCGCGCTGTTCGCGGGCGCCTATCAGGCCGAGGTCATCAGGGGCGGCTTGCAGGCGATCCCGCGCGGCCAGGGCGAAGCGGCCAGTGCGCTCGGGCTATCGTGGTGGAAGACCACGGCGCTGATCGTCATGCCGCAGGCGCTTCGCCATGTCATTCCCGGTCTCGTCAACAGCTTCATCGCCTTGTTCAAGGATACCTCACTGGTCTCGATCGTGGCGCTGTTCGATCTGCTCGGATCGTTGCGAGCCTCGTTCTCCGATCCGGTCTGGGCGACGCCGACTACCTTGTTCACGGGCTTCGCCTTTGCCGGAATGATCTATTTCGCCTTCTGCTTTGGCATGTCGCGCTATTCGCTGTTCGTCGAGAACAGGCTGAACGCGCACCGCCGCAATTGAGAGAGCCATGAACGAGAACCCAATCGTCAGCATTGCCGGCCTCAACAAATGGTTCGGCGACTTTCATGTCCTGCGCGACATCAATCTCGAGGTCGCCAAAGGCGAGCGCATCGTGGTCTGCGGCCCGTCAGGCTCCGGCAAATCGACGCTGATCCGCTGCATCAATGCACTGGAGGAATTTCAGGAAGGGCAGATCGTCGTCGACGGCATCGAGCTTGGGCCAAAGCTGCGGCGGGTCGATGAAGTCCGTCGTGAAGTTAGAATGGTGTTCCAGAGCTTTAATCTGTTCCCGCATCTGACCGTGCTTGACAACTGCACGCTGGCGCCGATTTGGGTGCGCAACGTCCCGAAAAAGGATGCCGAAGCGGCCGCGATGAAATTTCTGGAGCGGGTCAA
>VAZV01000300.1 GCA_005884765.1 Alphaproteobacteria bacterium | reverse complement strand
CTTGGGCGGAATCATGTCCTGGCCGGGAATCTGTACACACTTGCCGGTGTGGTCGTATTTGATACCGTGATACATGCAGCGCACGCTGTCGCCTTCGCGGCGTCCCTCAGACAGGAGTGCGCCGCGATGCGGACAACGGTTGTTCAGCGCGATGACCTCGCCGCTGTCGCCTCGATAGAGCAGCACATGCTCGCCGAGCAACGTGCGGGCCAACATCTTGCCGTCGATGAGTTCGTAATCCCACGCGGCCACATACCAGCAATTCTTGAGAAACATGCCGTCTCCCCCGAGTCGTGACACCCTTCATAAGAGCCTACGCGGGTCGGATCACCCGCTAGACCGTGCAGAACGGCTTTATGATAGAACAGTCGCTCCGGGCGGGCCGTTTGCCGATAATACTATGAAATATCGAAGGTTTATGTCAGCAATTACCCGCTACTATCAGCTCATCGGCTTCCTCACCGGCGCTCGCCGCTGCCTCGCGACCGGTGTCGCGTGCCTCGCGCTCTTCGCGGGGCCACGCGCCGCGCTTGCGGCAGCTATCGGAAGCGCGGCTGGCGAGCCTTGGCAGAGCTTGCCGCCAACCCCGTCCCTGCCTACTGCCGCCAAGAGCGGCTACGCCCCCGTGAACGGCATCCGAATGTTCTACGCGGTCTTTGGCCAAGGCGTGCCGGTCCTGATGCTGCACGGAGGCCTCGGCAACTCGAACTATTGGGGTGAAGTCATTCCGATCCTGGTGCGGAATCACTACGAGGTCATTGTCACCGATAGTCGTGGTCACGGCCGCAGCACGCGCACCGCGGAGCCCTACAGCTACGAGCTCATGGCCTCCGATGTGCTCGCATTACTTGATTACCTCAGGTTGACGAAAGTCAATCTGGTCGGTTGGAGTGATGGCGGGATCATCGGACTCGCGATCGCCATGCGGCACCCGGAGCGTCTGCGCCGGCTGTTTGCTTACGGGGCTAACTCGGACCCTTCCGGTGCGCGGCCGGACATGGAGGGCAACGCAACCTGGACGAGTTACATAGAGCGTACGCGCGGAGAATACCGCCAGCTGTCCCCCACCCCCCAGGACTACGAGACCTTTCTCGCGCAGATCCAGGCCATGTGGGCGCAGCAGCCGAATTTCACGGCGGCGCAGCTGAAGCGGATTACGGTGCGAACCGCCATCGTCGATGGCGCGCACGATGAGGCTATCAAGCCTGAGCACACCACGTACCTGGCGCGGACCATCCCGGGAGCGAAGCTCATCATTCTCCCGGACGTCAGTCACTTCGGCATGCTGCAGAACCCGCAGGAGTTCAGCGATGCCGTAACTAATGTCCTCGAGTAGTGTCATGACCGGGTAGAGCGCCTGACCCAACTGCTGCGCACCCAAGAGTTCCGGAACTACGCTTCGGCCTGGCGCGACCGGTGGAACTCGGTGATGGAGCTCTTCATGGCGGGCGCGGATCGGCGAGGGTACTCGTGCTGGCATCGAGGCGGTTCGCCTGTCGAGTCGAAACCGTCCAGCACACCCAGCACGCGACACCCGCGACAATGTGCCCTTTCAAGAAGCGGTGCCCTGGTTAGGAAGCTGCCCCCTGCTCGGCTGGACGATCGCTCTGCAGCACTGCCTCGGCAGAGCGCCGAGAAACCGACACGGCGACAAAGCGGGTATTTCGCTCGGTGTGCATTAGGCAAAGCGCTTGCTGCGCTTGCCACTTGAAAGTAAACGCCTTTTCCCGGCCGCGCACGAAGCCCATGCCCCCCGCTACTATCGCACACACCAGGACGAACCCCACGGTCGGGACACGTGTGACGGCAGCAATCACGTAGCCAGCAATAACGCCTACCAACGTCGCCACGACGGTGGACTGCATCACCACTCTATCGGCCTCGGCATAGAGCCGGTCGGCGAACTTCTGGATCAGTTGCGAATCGTACCTGACATGATCCTCGCTCATAGGGTTATCCCTTTCTCCGAGTGCCCCATCGCGAAATAAGACCCTTTGCCCTGCCTGACG
>VAZV01000204.1 GCA_005884765.1 Alphaproteobacteria bacterium | reverse complement strand
CTGCGTCGCCATCTCGACCGGCGCAGTCGTGCCGACGACGTCATGACTCAACGTGCTCACGGTGACGCTGTCGGTCGCGGTCGCGAGCACTGGCTGCACCGCCGCTTCGACCGGCGCAGTCGTGCCGACGACGTCATGGCTCAGCGTGCTCACGGCATCGGTCGCGGTCGCGAGCATTGGCTGCGCCGCCACCTCCACCGGCGCAGTCGTGCCCGCGACGTCATGGCTCAGCGTGCTTCCGGTGTCGGTCACCGGAGCGAGCGTTGGCTGCGCCGCCGCCTCCACCGGCGCGATCCCTCCCACCACGTCATTGCTCAGACCGCCGACGGTTCCAAGCGGGGGAGCGGAGCCGTTGATCGCCGGGCTGAACGAGCCACCAAGTACAATGGACTGAACGGATTCGAGCGTTGACCCGCCCGGGAATGGACTGCTTCCGAAGTGGGAATCGACAGAACTATCGTCGATTGAGGTGTGAGCGCCATGATGGCGGGAGTCGGCGTCATCGCCGCCGCCTCCGCCCCCAGAGTTCGCGTCGGCAATAGCCTCGTTGCGAGCGGTGCCCGGCTTGGGCGCGTCTTCATGCGGCCGCGCCAGAGGCCCGATCGGATCGAGCTGGGCCGCATGCGCCTCCGAGGCGGCGGCCGGCCCTTTGGCCGTCGCATCCTGTGCGCTTGCTTTCGAGAGATCACTCGTCGGTGGATGGTCGTTTGCCGCCTGCGGCGCCGCGTCTGCCTGAGCGGCACTCGCGTCCTCCTCTTCGGCCGCCGCCGATTTGAACATGGCTGCGAGAAACTCTTCGCAGGCAATCAGGGGGGCAATGAAGAACGACCAGGTCAAGAAACTGAAAGAGCCGGTTCGCCTGTCCACACGCTGCGCCCCAGCTTCGAAGATCTTCCGCTGTTGTTCGAACAGTTCGCGTTTTTCTATTTCGTTCATGACCGCCGCCTTTCATCTCGTTCCACTCATAAACAACTCTAACAACTCTCGCCCGGCAGCATTCACCGCCAGGCGAGTCTTTTCGGCGCATCAGGCGTCGGTGTCGTGCGACGCGTCCGCCGCCACGTCGAAATGCCCTACGTCGGAGTGATCCGCCGGGCCCATCTGGCTGATGGCGTATTCGAGCGCATCGTCGGACGACATCGAAGCGAGCGCGCCCTGGATGTCACCCGAATGATCCGAACCATGCGAGCCGAAATCACCATGCGAGAAATCACCATGTGAGAAGTCGAACTTGGCCAGCGCTTCACCCGGGTTACGATAGGTGTCGCCCTTGCCGAAGTCGTCCGGCGGCTTTGGGTCGCAATCGTCCTTCTGCGGCTGGCAGTCGACGTTCTTGGCGTCCTTCCAGCCACCGTCGTGCTTGGAGTAGTCGCCCTTGCCGTCTCTCGAGTAGTCGTCCTTTCCGCTAAGCTTGGAATAATCGTCCTTGTCGCCGTTCTTCGAGTAGTCGTCGCGACCCTTGTGAACGTCATTCCAATTGGACTGCCTGCCGCCACCGCAATCGTCGGGCCCGGTTGGCTTGTAGGCCTCGCGTGGGACGCCGGTTCCCGGAATCTTTATCAGCTCGAGAATGCTCGTAACGCTGCTCAGGAAAGACATCGTTTCGCTCCTCGCTTCGGGTATGCGACGGTCACGGGCACATATCCTGTCCGGATCACCATGCCGTCACCCCTACTGTCGCCGCCGCACGCCGGTGGATGCAGCGGCGAAAAATAAATTCACGCCTCATTCGAGCCGCCGGCGCATCGCCATGAGCTCTCGCCGGATCCAAGCCTTGACAGTGCCGACCGGAGCCTGGAGGTATTCGGCTATCTCCTCGTGCGTGCGCCCGTCGATGATCGCCAGAAGCAGGCTCGCGCGGCGGTTTGGCTCGAGCTCATCGAGCATGGTCCGTAGCGTCATGCTGTCCGGGATGCAGGACGCGGGATTCGGGACGCTTTGTCCCCGCTCGCAGATGGCGTTCAACGCGTCTTCCTCGAGCGCAAGTTCGCGCCTGGCATTCTCCTGCATCTTGAGCGCCGTATTACGGACGATCGCATAGATCCAGCCGCGGGCGGATCCGCGTGCCGGATCGAAGTTTTTGGCATACCGGAGGATCTGCGCGAATGCATCATGGATGACGTCCTCCGCACGTGACCTGTCGTGGACGATCCGGTGCGCTACAGCGCGCAACTTTTCCTTCTCCCGGGCGTAGATCTTGCCGACGGCCGACCGCGATCCGGAGGCGCACTCAAGCAGAGCTTTCTCGTAATTGAGAGCCGTCTCGCGCTTGAGATTTGTGTCACCCTGCGTTGCGCGGGGGTGAAACTCTGCCTTTGTGAAGCCGGCGCCTTGGTGGGGCATGTCACTCACCCCGTCACAAAACAGACGCGACCACTATCCCCCCGGTAGGGAATAGCAGGAAACATTAGCGACTTGCATTTCCAGCAATTTCGATACGAACTGGTGGTGACGTCAAACTTTGCGGCACGAACTTTGTTCCCAATAATTTTTTAATTTCCGCCATCCCCAAATCGCGGCGGCGGTATCATTAAGCCGTGAGGCGCAATCTCTGGGCGCATAGTTTGCAGCTTCGACCATACGCCGTGAGTCACTCCCGGACCTTTTCCGGCTATTGGCGGTGCAGTGAACTCGTGCGCCGGAGAGCGAAACGCAAAAAGTTGTGGCTACATGACATCCGCACTAACAACGGCGCAAAAGAGGACGTAGCACAATCGACCTGAATAGGATCGACCAGCCGCGCTCCTGAGCCCAAAAGGTCTCAGACCGTGCCAGGGCTTATTAAGAGAGAAGGAGCACCGCTATGCCTCGCACCTCCACGATGCAGGCAGTTACAGTCATCGGAATAGAAATGGGCAAGAGCACGCTTCACATGGTCGGCCTCAATTCGTCCGGTGCGATCGTGTTTAGAGAGAAAGTGTCGCGCGGACGAATTGCATCGAGATTTGCAAAGCTACCACCTTGCCTTGTTGGCATCGAAGCGTGAATGGCGACGCATTATGTTGCTTGTGAGCTTGTCGCACTCGGTCACAATGTGAAGCAGGCGCCCGCCACGTATGCATAGCCTTTTCGGCAGCGGCACAAGAAATGATTTTTCGAGATGCCCGCGCTGTAGCCGACAGCGCGTGCTTGATGCCGAACCTGTCAGAGGAAGGCGTCGATCCAGAGCGTCGAGTGAACGATGATGTTGGCGACGCGCAATTCGGCAGTCGCTTCCGCGCATAGTGTAGCAATAGAATGAAGACCGAGCGCCTAGCACTGCCGTACAGAAAAAATTTGTGCGAGGTGCATCCAGATTGGCGTCCTACGACTAGCTATAACGTGGCAGCAGTTACAGCAATATCCCGCCACTTACATCGAAAGGAGACCAACATGGAAAAGATGGACAAGCTTACTCACCCTATCGATCTGTATGACGAGGAGCTCGACCTCGTGGCCGCTGGCTGGAATAACTGCGGCGGCCGCGGCGGCGACACCAACGGCAACGGCTCGATCAACGTTCTCAGCTTCGATACCGTGCAGGTCAACGCTGGGATTTTGAGCTTCCAATCGAACAAATCCGATAACGCCTAATGCGATGAATGCTTAGCGCGAGAGCCGCTTCTCCGTAGCGAGGAGCGGTTCTCACGGTAGTGTGGGGTATCAATCCGCAGCCGTGGCGCGGCGGAGATATTACGCGCAGCCTGAATTGACCAATGAGAGCGTCGTAAGGTGCATCCATGGCGGCTCGGCCAGCTCTATTTCGACAGGAAGCAATCGACTTTCTGCATCAGCGCAGCAGCTGGGGCGAGGTCGTATCACTGCAGCCGATATCGAGCACGATCCTTAGCTGGTCTCTTGCAGGACTTGTTGCACTCATTTTCTGCTTTCTTTCCGTTGCTCAGTACGCGCGCAAGGAAACCGTTACCGGCTATCTAACGCCGACCTTCGGCACGGCCAAAATTTTCGTGCCACAACAGGGTTTCGTCAAAGAGCTTAAGGTGAAGGAGGGTCAGGAGGTTGCGGAGGGCGACCCCCTCCTGACCATAATCACTTCCCAAATCACCGCCAACGGCGACGACGTAAATGCCACCGTGCTCGCAGTGTTGGCGCAGCAACGCGATGTGGTCGAGCGACAGATCGTTGCGGAAGAGCGCCGGACCACCTCGGAACACGATCGCCTCGCTTCCACGATCAAAGGGACCGAGGGGGAGATTACTCAGCTCGAGGACCAGCGAGAGATCCAGAACGAGCGGCTGAAGCTTTCCGAGAGTTTCGTGTCAACGGGCGCTGCACTAGCTGCAAAAGGCGTGCTGCCGGCGATCGAGCTGAAGCGCCGCGAGCAGGCCGCACTCGAGCAAAAACAGAGCGTGGTATCGATCGACCAACAGATTACCGCGCGACGCAGCCAATTGACCGACACTGAGCATACGCTCGAGCAACTTCCGACTGTCGCCGCAGAGAGGATTCGAGTGCTGCGCAATGATCTCTCCTCGATCGAACAGCGCGTCGCCGAGGTGAATGGACGGCAGGCCTACGTTATCAAGGCACCGACGAGTGGGCGCGTGTCCACGCTGCAAGCGACCGTCGGCCAGATCGCTGATCCAAAGCATATGCAGCTCGAAATCATTCCGCTTGATTCCCCCTTGCAGGCGGAGCTGTTCTTTCCGACGCGCGCGTTCGGATTCGTGCGCCCCGGCCAGAAGGTCAGGATGCTTTATGATGCATTTCCCTATCAGAAATTCGGCACCTACCGCGGCAGCGTGAGAAGAGTCTCGCACACGATCCTGACCGCCAACGAAACTACCGGGCCGATCACCCTCAAGGAGCCGGCTTACCGCGTGACTGTGGCCCTCGAGCGGCCCGACATCGATGCCTATGGGCTCAAGATGCCGCTTCAGCCAGACATGCTGCTTAAGGCCGACGTCATTCTTGAGCAGCGCTCGCTGATGAAGTGGCTGCTTGATCCGGTGTTTAGCGCAAGGATGTAGCTGCATGCAGGACCTATTGAATTTCAGCGGGCGCGGGTTCCTCCCACTCATCAGGCAGACAGAGGCGGCGGAGTGCGGGCTGGCATGCCTTGCCATGGTAGCGTCCTATCATGGCCATCGGACTGACATGAATAGCCTGCGGCGTCGGTACCCAGTGTCCCTGAAAGGTCTCACTCTCCGCGAACTCATGGAGATAGCAGCTCACTTGGGGCTAGCATGCCGGCCGCTAAGAATCGAGCTTGGCCATCTCGGTCAATTGCGTCTCCCGGCTATCCTGCACTGGGACATGGTCCATTTCGTTGTCCTGAAAGCGTACAAGAGTAAAGGGATCGTGGTGTACGATCCGGCCGCTGGCGAGAAATGGTTTCCCACCACCGAAGTATCGAGACATTTTACCGGAGTCGTCCTCGAACTGTCACCCACCGAAGAATTCTGCCGCACAGACGAGAGAGTGCGATTGCCGTTCTCGGTATTCTTTAGCGGAATGAGCGGAAACACTCATGTCTTAATGCAAATATTAGTTCTGTCAGTGGTCATCGAGATTCTTATCCTCGCCGCCCCTTTCTACATGCAGCTCACGGTTGACGAGGTCATCGCCAGAGGGGACGTCGATCTCCTGCTCGTACTTGGGCTTGGATTCGCGCTCCTCCTCCTGATCAAAGTCGCATCGACCGCGACCCGCTCATTCATTATCCTTATTCTGCAGAACACGTTGAGCTTTCAGATCGGCGCCCGGCTGTTTCATCATCTGGTGCGTTTGCCACTCTCCTTTTTCGAAAAGCGGCACATCGGCGACATCCTGTCGCGCTTCGGCTCGATCGAGCCCATCCGCAATATGCTCGCGGAGGGACTGATCACGGGCTTGATCGACGGTCTCATGTCGGTGTTGATGCTGGCGTTGATGTTCACCTACAGTGTCCAGCTCGGATTCGTCGTCCTGCTCGCGTTCGCGCTGTACGCCGCTTTGCGGCTCGCTCTGTTCAGGATGTTCCGGCAACGGAACGAAGCGGCGATTCACAGTAAGGCACACGAAAACTCCACCTTCATCGAAACCGTGCGAGCGGTGCAGAGCCTAAAGCTGCTCAACCGAGAGAACGAGCGGGAGAGCCAGTGGCTGAACCGTTATGCTGCATACGTAAATGCCAACGTGCGGCTAGGCCGGGCGAGGATCAGCTTCAAAGCGATGAACGACACGATATTCGGCTTGGAGAACGTAATCACAATCTACCTCGCCGCTCGCCTCGCACTAGACAACCTCATCACGGTTGGCATGATATTCGCGTTCGTCAGCTACAAGCTGCAGTTCGCGGAACGGACTGCGCTGCTGATCGAGAAGCTGGTGGACCTGCGCATTCTCGGACTGCACCTGGAGCGCCTCGCCGATATTGCGCTCACCCCACTCGAGCGGGGGCACGACCAGGACCTGTCGTATATGCGACCGATCCGCGGCGCGATCGAACTGCGCAACGTGTGCTTCCGCTATGCAGAGGCAGAGCCTCTGATTCTTAATAACGTGAATCTGTGCGTTGCTCCGGGACAATTCGTCACGATCATGGGACCCTCTGGATGCGGCAAGACAACTCTTGTCAAGATTATGCTTGGGCTGCTCGAGCCAACGGGCGGGGAGGTCCTGATCGACGGCCTTCCGCTGGGCCATATCGGACCGCGCGTTTATCGCGAACAAATCGGCGCGGTGATGCAGGAGGATCAATTGCTGTCAGGGTCTATTGCCGACAATATCTGCTTTTTTGAGACAACATTCGATCTGCAGTGGATGATCGAGTGTGCGCGGATTGCCGGCATCCACGACGACGTCATTGCAATGCCGATGAGCTACAACAGCCTGATCGGTGACATGGGAAGCTCGTTATCTAGCGGGCAGAAACAGCGAGTACTGCTTGCGCGCGCGCTCTATCGCCGACCAAAGATCCTGTTTCTGGACGAAGGCACGGCACATCTTGACACCGAGAAGGAAAGAGAAATCAATGCGAATCTCCGGCATCTAAATATGACTCGCGTGAGCGTAGCACACCGACCCGAAATCACCCACGGAGCGGATATGATCGTCCACCTTGCCACTGCGGCCGGGCCGTTGCAGGTCGGAGTTAGAAGCCGCAGACAAGCAGCGGCGCCTGCGCGCGATGCTGGTCTCACGGGGTTTGCCGCCGAAGGCACGAAATCGGCCGAGGCCGCGCAGGGCCACAACGACTGCTCCGATGACGGGCGCAAGGGCGATTATTCAAAGAATGCCGGAAAGGACGATTACTCGAAAGACGGCAAGGGCGACTACTCCAAGCACGATGGTGGCTGGAAGGACGCCAAGAACGATGACAGCCACCCGCACAAGTACGACTGCCAGCCGCAGAAGGACCATTGCGATCCCAAGCCATCCGACGACTGCGGCAAGGGCGACAGCTATCGTAACCCGGGTGAAGCGCTGGCCAAGTTCGACTTCTCACATCGTGATTTCGGCTCGCATGGGTCCGGATCATTCGGGTGACATGCAGGGCGCGCTCGCTCCGATGTCGTCCAACGATGCGCTCGAATACGCGATCAGTGAAGCATCGCAGTGAGATTTTGAGGGGAAACGGCTGCTTCGAGTGCCATGGCTGTTGCTGCTCCGCGTTAAGACAGACTTGTCGGTCGCGTGCTCCTCCGTTGCGATGGGAGCGCAAATGGAAGAGCAGCCGGAAGCCGTCCTTGGCGCCGTGCTGCCATTTCTGAACCAGTATCTGGATTGAGTCGATTGGGCGTCGAGAAAATGGCTCGCAGCCGCTCGAACTCGACATCTAATTGTCGCGGCGCGAGCGCGACGACGACAAATGAGAACGACGACGATGCCGCACCGACTACGAATCCGACCGATTTATACGCTGGGCTACGCTACTGCACTCTCGAACGGAAATCGTCCTTTCGCTTTGCGCCACGGTCGTTCAAATAGAGCTGCGAGGACCACAGAAGCAAACACCGGATGTAAATTGGAGACACCGAGTGACAAAGTTTGAGGGATGCCACGCAAGTGTCTCCGCTGTGCTTGCAGCAGATAGAAAACGAGAGCTGGAGATTATCGCGCCCTATGGGGGTGCCGAAATACAGATCTCGCCATCTGAACGAGTCTCTTAGCCAATCAACTTCTGATTGAGTAAGGACGAAATCAAAGAAGGGCGAGATCCAACAAGGAAGATTTGTGCGGAAAGATAGTAACTTTTCGCTGAGAGTAACAAAGTAGGAGTAGAAATCGCGAAAATACCTTTCGTATCAATGACTTATGCCCTTGGTGCGCTCGGAGGGGCCGGCGCATTTGTTGCCATGTCAATGGGTTGCCAATATCCTTCAAGTCATAAGGTGCGTTTCGAGCTTAAAACTACCTTTCAGAAAAAGCCGCCCGGAGGATAGCCGGTTCCTCGACGCGGCTGGTCGCGGTCGATGTCCCCTAATCATTGGCAAATCCGCCTCCCCGCACACGAGCGTGTCGGGGAGGTTCTTTACGTTGCCTGCCGCGCACGGGCGCGCGATGGCTGCTACTTGCGAAGCTCGCGAGGACGCACCGAACCGACAACTAGCTGCCGCCCGTGTAGGTGATCGTCCAGATCACACCAGACTTCCCTACAGTGTAGAAAGGCGTCGGCATCTGGAAGTTGGTGTAGACCTCACCGTAATCCACCACATACATCGTCTTGCCGTCGTTGCTGAAGACCACCCTGTTCGGGCGCTCCAGTCCACCGCGGTTCTCAGGCTTCTGGTAGGCGTTGGGCCCGGGATCGATGTTCTGTGCAAATTTCGACCATTTGACGCCCATCGGCTCGAGAAATTCAATCCGCAACACCAATGGCCAGGTCGGGATCAGGCTCTCCGGGCCGGTGTCCAGGATCCCGTAGACCGCCCCGAACAGATTGTTGTTGGCGCCAAAGTTCGACGCACTCCAGGCAATCCCATCGATCGGATTGTTGCTATCCCATTCCAGCACCGGGTTGATGTAGCCGTTGGGATTCGGATTGGCGACGATGAGCGGCACGCCGCGGTAACCGTCGATGTGGCGCTGGAAATGGTAGGGACCGGGGGCTTTGAGGAACGGCTTGTCCCCGATGTAGAGCTGCGGGTAAGGGCGGTCGACCGCGTTACCGAGGTAGGGAATCAGAGAGAAGCGCTTGTTGGAGACGAAGTTCATCCCTTCCTTGTCGGGGAACCCCCCATCCTGACCCTTTTCCGTCACGATCCAGAGTTTCTCCGCACCATTGGCGATGCGGCGATGGCCGACGTCGTTGGCGCCGTTGTCGGAAACCGCGAGCGCGTTCTCCCACTTGGTCCCTTTGGGCCCAAAGGCGACGCCGGACTGGTTCCGGAAGCCCATGGCGTAGACTTCCATCTTTTCATGCGGATAGATGCCGTCGGCATCTTTGTCGCCGAGCTTCACCCGCATGATCGAGCCGCCACAGGGCACCTGCGCCTTGACGACCTGGCCGGGCTTTGCTGGCACGCCAACCGGCATGAGCGCACCGGTCAGCCGGCCGTCCGACGAGCGGACGTTGAGGCCGGTGTGAACGATGTCGCGGCAGACCGGATCGTGCGGGGTGGTTCCGAGGCCATCCTTGTGCTTGACCCAGAATGGATCATTCGGGATGTCGGTCCAGCCATGATTGTCGGGATCGGCAAAGCCGCTGTTGCTCGGAAAGCCGAGCGCAAAATACAGATAGCCGTCCTTGCAGGTAATACCGCCATTGCGGTGGTCGCCGATCGGCAGATCCTTGACGATGAGCTTGAGTTCGCCGCTGACGCCTTTCATTTCCCAGATCTTCTCGCCGTATTCCGGGATGTACATCGTGTCGTTCTCGGCGCAGTAGCCGATCTCGTTCATGACAGTCTTGAAGATGTCGCGACCGACTTCCTTGATCAGGGTTCCTCTCTTGTCGAAAATCTTGACGTGCGGCGGATCGAGCGTGTCGATCGTGTTGAACGTCTGGCCAGATATGGCGACCCACAGATTGTCGTCCTTGTCGACGGCAGCCGAGGACGGCGTGTCGAGCCCCGCCTTGAATACGCCTACCTTGTAACCTGGAGGCACCATCACCTTGTCGGGATTAGGGGTGACGGGCATGCGCTTCACCCAATCGCCCGCCTGGGCACCACCCGATTTGGCCTCCATATCGGCCTTTGCTCCGACGGCTGGCAGAACCGCGACAAATGCAGCCAGCATCGTCCACGTCAGCATCCTCATGCGTTCCTCCTTGCGTTCGGTTTGTTTCCCGGTGGTCCGGGTTTTATTGGAGTGAATGACTCACTCGGCAACAAAAGTTCGAATGAATGCGATGACGTCGGCGATGTCCTGTTCTGTCAGCGTTGTCTTCCAGGACGGCATGTAGCCGCTCTTGCCGACGGCAAGGCCTCCCTCGGCTATCACCGCGGCCAAATATTCGTCGGGCATTGTCTCGATGTAGCCTTTGCGGGCAAGCGGCCCGACATGTGGCATGAAGCCCTTGCCGCCGCCTCTGCCGTCCGGGCCGTGACAGCCCTGACAATATCGCAAGAAGATGGTTTCGCCGTGACGTGCATCCCCGGCCGCCATCGCCGCAGGCACCATGACCGACGACAGCAACGAAACAACAACTGCCAGGCAGCAACACAGCGCCGCCTGCGCGTCATTCCTCCCCATTTGCAGCGCTCGTTTTTGTTTTGTTTGTTCTGTCTTGTTTGTTCTGACGCTCGTTCCTGCTGTCGTTGCGGCCTACGATCCGTGTCCGAAACGACTTCAGGTCATCCTTGGATCCTCACCTTGCTACTTCAGTCTAACCTCAGGTCCATCTGCAAGCCAGCAAATTTCTCGATCTTCCTATGGAGCAGATGCAGTCGCTACCACGATTAGCAGCCATATCAACATGCACCACGACACTTCACGTAATGAACAAATCGTCCGCTGAGCGACCAGGCTGCTCGATCCGCGGCGTCTGGCCGCCGCGCAGGACCGAGTTGCCCTCGTATAACGTTCGCTGGTCGATCGCAGCGGGCGCAAGCCAATGCTGTTCGTCCATCTCGCCGTTCAATCCATAGACGGCCAGCGCGTTGGCGTAGACCACCTGATGAATGGCATCCGGGCTTATGCCACGCTGCGCCATCAGCCGCGCCGTCTTGGCGACGGCGAGCGGATCCGACACACCCCAGTCGCATGCAGAATCGACGATGATCCTCTCGGGGCCGAAGCTCTCGACGACAGCTGCCATGCGATCGCTTCCCATCTTGGTCTGGGGATAGATCGAAAAGGCGCACCAGTAGCCGCGATCAAGCACCTCGCGGATCGTCTCCTCGTTGTTATGGTCGATCACGCAGCGTGTGGGGTCGAATTCATGCTCTTTCAGCACGTCCATGGTGCGCAATGTCCCTGCCCGCTTGTCGCGGTGCGGGGTGTGAATCATGATCGGCAGGTCGAACTCCTTCGCCAGTTCGATCTGTCTCCTTAGCGCCTTGTCTTCCAGAGGCGTCTGTTCATCGTAACCCAGTTCGCCCATGGCAACGACGCCTTCCTTGACGAGAAAGCGCGGCAACATCTCCATGACCGCCTCACCCAGATGCTCATTATTGGCTTCTTTCGGATTGAGGCCGATCGTACAGTAATGCCGGATGCCGAACTGACCGGCACGGAATCGCTCGAAGCCGGAGATCATGGCGAAGTAGTCCGCGTAGCTTCCGACATTGGTGCGAGGCTGCCCAAGCCAGAATGCCGGCTCGATGACTGCGACAATGCCAGCCCTGGCCATGGCTACGTAGTCGTCTGTCGTGCGCGATATCATGTGGGCGTGCGGATCGATGATAATGCCCGCATGCTGATTTCTGGACGCACCGTTCGACCCGTTGTGTGGTTGATCTTTCCTAACAGATGCGAGGCGCTGCACGTCGGCGAGCAGACGCGCGAGCTTCTCGGCGGTCAACGGGCCATTGCAACAGGGACAATCGATCGTCCTGCCTGCCATCAGCTCTTGAAGCGAACCTGCGTCGCAGGCGAACGTCCCAAACGGAGGTGATCCAGTCATTTGTCCAGAGTCCTCACATAGGCGATGATCCGGAGTACTTCATCTTGCTTCGTGCCGCGGCGATGGAACGATTGCATCGCACCACTGGCGCCGCGACAGATAATAGCAAACATCCACGGGTCCGTCAGCAGCCAAAGCTGAGACGGGAGAAATCCAAGACCGGATCGGGAAAATGTCCATTGAAAGGACAAGATTGAAAGGACAGGACCAAGAGGAAAAGCCCGCGCCAGCCTCTCGTGGGCTTCGCAATCCACTTTGCCTACGCTGACATCTTTCGATCGGCACAGCCCGTCGCCAGGAATGTTGCGATGATCAACAAGAGGGCTCCGTTAACCGCATGCAGACCGATCCCGATGGTCAATCGTCCTTCCAGCGCACGATGTGCCAAGACATACTGCAATGCAACCTGAACCACTGGAATGGTTGCAAACGCAGTGCGCCAGTAGCGTGGCCGACTGCCGAGGAAGGCGAGGATTGGAAGTGGCACGACAAGCCACTGAAATATTCCGATCCATGCGCTGTGATAAGTCCACCACTCGGGATTCGTCATCGTGGCCATGCCCGCAATGAAGAATTGGATCAAGATCGCAAGGGACAAAAGCGCGGATAGGATTCTCAGAGAGAGACGCGACAATGCCTCGCTCATGCAAGCGATGTCCAATCGATCTTCTCCATTACCAGATGCGATTGGAGTTCCGTAAGCTGACCGCTTAGGCCTCGGCGGCCGAAAGCGGCATTGGCATGTTGTGATGCAGGCTGCTGCAACGCCAGCGCAACCGAGAGACGCTCCCTCTCCCCGCCCGTTTCGAACGCACGGACCAGCGCGCCAATCCCTTCGGCGTCTGCGTGGGGAGCGACGCAGCGCCACACTTCGCCGCTCACGGGCCGCCCCGCTGCCCATCTCTCCTGGGCAAGATCGACCAGCATGCGCGCCAACCGAGGATTGCCACGCTCGTCGAGTTGCTGGATCGGCCACAGACGCGAGCCAATGAAGAACGCCTTTACGACCATCTGATTCCAGGCGTCTTCGCCGAAGAATTCGACGGGGTATGGATTGCGATGGGCGACCGCCTCGAAGACCGGCTTCATGCCTGATCGCACCGCCTCCCGCGCTCTCGGCTCAAGCCGTTCGGCGGCCGGATAGACCGGCAGTCCCCGGCAAAGAGCGATCAATTCGTTGATTTCGGCCGTGCTGCAGAACGCGTCGAATTGTGCGGCGAATACGGCGTCGTCTCCGGCGTAGCTCGCGACCATCAATGCGCTGCGTGCCAGTTGATCGATGCTCCAGTCGCCCGGATCGAGCCCCGTCCGCAATGCGCTTGCCCGCGCCCTGTCATCCGAGGTCAGCGACAGATCAGCTTTGCCGACGCGGCGCGGCGCAAGACCGATAGCTGCAGCGAGCGCATTGCCGTCGGACGCGGCCCTGACGCTCTCAATGGCGCGGCGAAACCAGGACGCTGCATTGTCGCTAACCGCGCGCACGATCCACTCATCGGCCAACGCGAGAAAGCCCTTGCAGACCGTTGCTGCGACATCGCCTTTCCCATTGTGACCGGCATGACTTGTCAAGGCTGGCACCTCACGTTCCTGGAACCGCCGCTTGGAACAGCCGCGTTAGAGGATAACCGCTCGCGCAGATACCGGTCAGAGCGATCCCGCCCCCATTCAGCGCCACCGCCAGGGCATCGACCAGACAGATGGCAGCGATCAGCATCGACACCGCGCGCGGCACCGCGTCCGCCGTGGTGCGTCGCGCGAGCAGTCGCACGGCGGCGATATCCGCCGCGCACAACAACAGGGACGCGACGACAACAAGCCACCCGGCCACGACGCCGGACAAGGCAACCAGCAGCGGGCCGGCCAGAAATGCAAGCGGCCACAGGCGGCCGACCTGATTCAGGTTTTCCTGTTTTGCGGCGTAGGTCAGTCCAATAACATGTGCGGCAAGCGCGGTCGCGCCGACGATCAGGGCCGTACGTACGTCACCGCTCACCGCTGCGCCAGTTGCTAGATACACCAACTCCCTGCACAGGCCCATGATGACCGGTGCAAAGCGGTTGCCCTTGTGCCAGGCGTCGTACAACACGATGGCGCCGGCCAGCGCCAAAGCCCAGATCGCAGTAAAAGGACCGAACGGCGCCAGAAGCGCAACGCCCGCCGCAAGCAGCGCGAATCCGATGACCGATACCGTGGCTGCACCAATGTAACCGGCGTGAATCGGCCGGCCTGGACGCTCCCTGGCATCGATCTCCCTGTCGAAGAAATCGTTGAGGTACATGCCGCCCACGTAGAATGCCGTCATGGCAAGTCCGACGTTCGCGATGTCGGCAACAGTCGCGGCGGTATTTGCGATCGTTGCCCCGGCAATGACATTGGTCCATACAGTCGGCAAGTTGGACACCCGACCGAGCCTCAACAAGGTCTGCGCGCTGGGTGCTCGCACGATGGCGGTATTCATCCCACGAGTTCCTGCCGGCAGAATTCGATTTCGCGCGCGATGTCCGCCGACTTCGAACCGGTGCGAACGTTGTTGGGCAGAACGTCCCAGGTATACGTTTCGACTTCCAGGTGGGATGAGCGAGTTCGCTGGCGCAGCGCCGCTAGCGTCGCGACGAGATCGCTACGCGTGGAACTGATTTCGCCGAGATCGGCGAGGAACACAGGTACGTGGCAATGGATTCGCCACTCCCCGTCGGCTTGACCTTCTGCGAACGCAGTGACTGCGTCCGGCAGATCAACATGACGAGACAGGTTGTCGCCGAGTCGGATGATCGATTGATGCAGATAGACGCCGTCATTGTATTGCATGACAGCGTTGATCAGGCTCTTTGTCATCGCCGGGATACGCATGGCTGCTGAAAGCTGAATTTTCGGGATCGCGATTCCCGCAGCGAGCAAGCGATCCAACGCGGCGACAATATCCTCATATTCAACCGAACCGTGGCACACATCGTAACAAACGCCCAGATGACGGCGCAGCAGAACCTCGGCTTCCCTGCGATCAACACCGGTGATGCCGCCAAGCATATCAAGGGTCTCTGGTTTCAAAAGCGTGCCTTCGAAGAAGGCGATGCTCTCATCCGTTGTTTCGAGGAAACAGCAGGGCTCGGGCTCGAGGGCCAGTGCAATGTGTTTGCCAGTGCACCGCTTCAGGTCCACGAGATCAGCAACCGCCAAGATGAGATTGCGTGCCATCGCCGCGACGGCCTCGCTCGACCGGCCGTTCGGTTTGAAAGCGCCCGGAACCGTCGAAATACTGCCTTCGATTCCGTCGGGAAGGATTCCAGCAAGGACCGCAGCACTGTTAGCCGTGAACGCAACACGCTCGCGGTCGCGCCAATCAGGCAGATAGACGTCTTCCTTCACCCGGACGCCGTGAAACGGCCCGAAGGGAAAAGCATTGATGGTGAAAACATAGGCGCCGAGCGCCAACAGTTGATCGCGGAACGAATCTAACGCCTGCGGCTGCCTTGCCACGGCGGCAGCTTCGCCGGAAAGCCGCAGTCCGACACCCATCGGCTGGCTCTGGGCAACGGTCGACTTGATGGCCGGAACATGTTCATCAAGACTTGCCCGAATATCCTGCCAGCTTTGGCCGGCATGAATGTTTGTGCAATACGTCAGGTGAACGTCGCCCGAAAGCTGGTTGAGTTTCATCCGCGGTCACGCCCGTTGTTCAAGCCAGTCAATGCAATTCCTGACAATTCTCTCGTCCATCTCGTGCACCTCCACGCCACGGCCGACTTCTGCGAGCAGCGTAATGGTCAACTCACCACCAAGATGCTCCTGGAAATCCGCTAGGCCTTTCAGTACCACCGGCATTCCCCGCGAGTCGCACTGCCGCAGCTTGTCATGCCACAAGTCGAAACCAAGCCGTCGAAGAAGATCTACGACACGATCGTCTTCGCCCGCGGCAAGACGGCCGGATAAAACCGAATAGCGCGTGTCGAGCGCAATGCCAATTGCCACGGCCTCGCCGTGATTGAGTTGATTTTTTGTCAACTGTTCGAGCTTGTGCGCGGACCAATGACCGAAATCCAGCGGACGCGCCGACCCCATTTCGAACGGGTCGCCGCCAAGCCTGATTTGGCGCATGTGCAGCTCAGCGCTGCCCTTGATAAGATGATCAAGATGCGGTCTGGAAAAGCGCGCAAGCGCGTCCGAATGGGCTTCAAGCCACTCGAAAAACTTTCCGTCGCGTATCAAGGCAACCTTCACGGCTTCAGCCATGCCTGCTCGCTTTTCGCGCGGCGGCAGCACGTCGACGAAGGCGCTGTCATTGATGATCGCCCAGGGCGGCGCAAAGGTGCCGATCAGGTTCTTGAGACCGAACAGATTGACGGCGTTCTTGACGCCGACGCCGCTGTCATCTTGTGCCAGTACCGTAGTCGGAAAACGAATGTGGCGGACGCCACGATGAAAGATCGTCGACGCATAACCGACCGCATCGAGGACAGCGCCGCCGCCGACCGCAATTACAAAGGAGTGCCGATCGATCGCGCGTTGCGAAAGGATTTCAAGCAGGTTGGGAATGGTTTTCGGATCGTTCTTGCAGATTTCGCCTCCCCGGACCGGCACAAGTCCGACCAGGTCGATGCTTCCGGTGTGCGCAGCAGCGTAGTTTTCAATCTGCGAAGCAAGATCCGGAAGCGATGCCAAGACACCTTCGTCAACGCAAATGAGACATTTGTGCCGCTTGCGCGGTTCTCGCCGGGACAGCGCATCAACCAGGCAACGATTTCCAAGCGCAAACGCATCGCGGGTAAAGACCACCGGATACTCATAGGTGACGCCGAACGACTGCAGTCGAACGTCTTCGGCGCTTTGCGAGGGCGTATCGAGCATGGCATCCTCCCACGCGGCGCCCTTGCTCTTGTGGTTTAGACGGCGCCAGCGAACAGTGACGAAGCGATCTGCGGATCGCTTGAAAAACCGCCTCTCACTTTCCATTTTATTGGACAGCGTGCCACTGTGCTTGGCAGTTTGGCAAGCTGTTTCGCTCGGTCCCGCTGCATGCGACCGAAGTGCCGGAACTGTCCCAACTCAGCAGGCGGAGGCAGGCGTTGAAGGCAGTGTTGGCGATGATCGTGGTCGGATTGACGCCACGGCACCTGGGACCATTGACGCCAAGACTTTCAGCGCTTGCCCGCGAAGGCGGTATGGCCGCGCTCGATACCGTCACTCCCGCCGTCACCTGCAGCGTGCAGGCAAGTTTCATGACGGGGCTCCCCCCGCGAGATCACGGGATCGTGGCCAACGGCTGGTTGTTTCGCGATCAGATGGAAATCTTTCTGTGGCGCCAATCCAATCGGCTCGTCGGTGGCGAGAAGATTTGGGAGGCCGGCAAGAAGCGTGATCCCGCTTTCACCTGCGCCAACATGTTCTGGTGGTACAACATGGCATCGAGCCATGATTTCGGTGCCACCCCGCGCCCTATCTACAAGGCGGATGGTCGCAAACTGCCCGATTGCTACACCGTACCAGGTCAACTACGGGATCAATTGACGGAACGGTTCGGAGCATTCCCCCTGTTTCAGTTTTGGGGACCAGGGACTTCGATCGTCTCCACGCGCTGGATCGCCGACGCGAGCAAGTTCGTGATGGCCGAGGCCAACCCAACCCTGACCCTCGCCTATCTTCCGCATCTTGACTACGATCTACAGCGCTTCGGCCCCGATGAAACTCATCCGAAGGTCCGGCAATCGCTGACCGAAATTGACACCGTCGTGGGCGACCTCGTCGACGCTGCACGTGCCAGCGGGCGCTCAGTGATCATTCTGTCGGAATACGGGATCACCCCCGTCAATCGGCCCATACACATCAACAGGGCGCTTCGCGATGCCGGCCTGTTGTCCGTGCGAGAAGAGGACGGCGGCGAGTTGCTCGATCCCATCTCTTCCAAAGCCTTTGCCGTAGCCGACCACCAGATCGCGCACATCTATCTGTCCGACGTGGGACTGCAAGCGAAGGTGAAAGATCTCTTGAAGGGACTAGATGGCGTAGAACGGGTGTACGACGCAACGGACAAAAGCCTTATCCAATTAGATCATCGACGATCCGGTGAACTCGTCGCGATCGCCGACTCTCGGTCGTGGTTCACTTACTATTATTGGAACGATAATGACCGTGCGCCGGACTTTGCCCGCACGGTCGAAATTCACCGCAAGCCCGGATACGATCCAGTCGAGCTTTTCGTCGATCCCGGCATCTCGTCACCGAAGCTCGCAATCGGCAAGCGTCTGTTCATGCGCAAGCTGGGATTTCGTACCCTGATGGACGTCATTCCGCTCGACGCGTCGCTGGTACGGGGATCGCATGGCCGCCTCACCGACAAAACCGGGGATGGCCCACTCGTGATTTCGAGTGAGCCGCTCGGTAGAACGAAATTGGCGGCGACCGACGTCAAGCCACTCTTACTTGACCTGATCTTCCGATCATAGCCGGACGGCTAGAATTCGGGGTCGGGAGCGGCGCCGCCGCCTTCCTGACGCCAACTCCTACCCAATCCTTCCGCGAAGCTAAGGTGATCCGTCTGGCCGAGGGGCACTATCCCTGGGATCTTGAATCCAAGCCAAACATGATGACCAACGCCAATATCGCCAAGATCGAAGAGGTCGGAACGGATCGTGTGGTCAGGCTGAATTACGCCCGCGGTGAACAGACAATCACCATCCCGATGAGCGCGACGGTCGTCGCCTTTGACAAGGCGCCGGCCGATCAACTGGCCGTTGGGCGCAAGGTCTTCGTCGTGATGAAGAAGGATGGCTCGGAAGCTGCCGCGGTCGTGATCGGCGCTGAGGGCGTGAAGCCGCCGATGTGACGACGCGATGGACCTCGGCGAGCGATCGGCCCAGGGCTGATGAAAGAGGCCGCCTACGGAGGCGGCCTTACTCCGCCTCATCGTTGCTAACAGCCCCGGCAGATCCCGCTAAACTTGCTCACCTGTGGCCGGCTCCGGCGGCGGAACTGCGGCCTTCTCGAGTAAGCGCGATCTGCGCCGATGATGCGCTGTGACGCGCCCGCGTAGGGCGTTACCACCCTTGACGGTGATGAAACGGTTGGTGTGGAGGAGACGACCGGCGTCGGAGGATTTCTACCAAGCGGCGGGACCCTCGACGCATTGCCGATGCCGCTGGGGTCGCTGAGCACGCTGGGATTGGCAGGACCGAACGGCACGCCGCTAATCGGCGAATTGCCCGCCCCTGCCGATCCGGCTGGCGGCGTGAGCTGCGCGTATGCGCTCCCCGGCGCAACCAACCTGCCGAGCAGCAGGACGAGAACAAGCGGCGAATTGCGGAACATCGATCTCTCTGGAGCTGCAAGTCCAACCAGGATGTGGGAGCCCGCACGCGGGGATCAATGCGCAGTCCGGCCGAAGGGCGGGCGGGCCAGATTGTCCATTAGATGGCGAAGCTTGGCTGCCGAGCCATTGCACCGGCCGCCGCGCTCATCCCTGCCCTCACACGAGCTGGACAATGATCTCGTCCAGCTCTGGGGCGCGTGCTCTGCAGATGTGGTGATGTCCGCTTATCCCCCGGCAACAGACGTCGGAGGCGGCACCCGGTATGTCAGCGATGTGCCGCCGCCATGAGCGGACATGGCCGGCAAAACACCGTTCCAATAGCTCGCGGGCCGGCCTGCCATGCCCCGCACCGCGGCCGTGCCATGGGTGCACGTGCATATGGGAATTGGCGTGGCGTCGAAACGCTGCATAATGACGGCCGGGGGGATAACCACCTTGGTACGTCCGCAATGATCGGAGCCGCCTTGAGCGTCATATCCTTCCTGTTTCTTGGCTTCTTCCTGGGGATGCGTCACGCGACCGACGCCGACCATGTGGTCGCCATTGCAACGATCGTCAGTCGCGAGCGCAGCCTGGGGGGCTCGGCGCTGATCGGTGCCTCATGGGGCGTCGGACACACCATCACGGTCATGGCGGTCGGCGCGGCGATCATCGTGTTCGGCGTCGTCATCCCGCCACAGCTCGGTCTGTCGATGGAATTCGCCGTCGGTATCATGCTGGTCCTGCTGGGGGTTTTCACCTTAACAGGATTGGGCCGCGCGGTCAGCGCGGCCCACGTCCATGAGGGTGACCCAGCCGGACATGCGCTCGACCTCCACGATCACCTGCATGCGCACGGCGACTACCTGCATCGGCACCCGCACGGTCACGGCCCCGATGCGCACGGGCATGCCGAGGAGCACACCCCGCTGGCGCGACTCGACCGCAGTGGGCTCCGCCGGCTCGCGTTCTATGACTGGCTACGACCGTTTGCGGTCGGCCTTGTTCACGGCCTCGCAGGATCGGCCGCCGTCGCACTGATGGTCCTGTCCATCATCCGCGAGCCTTTCGCCGCGCTCGGCTATCTGCTGCTGTTTGGGCTCGGCACTATCGTCGGAATGATGCTGATCACGCTGATCCTATCGGCGCCGTTTGTGTTCACGGCCGTCAATCTGCCGAAATTCAATTGGCGGCTCCGCGTGGCGTCGGGCCTGGTCAGCTTCGTCTTCGGGGTGGTCCTGGTCTACGGCATCGGCTTTGCCGAGGGCGGCCTGTTCACCGGCGCGCCGACCTGGGCGCCCCGTTGACCACGGCATGCGGCTCGCGGGCAACAGCAAGCCATGCGTGCGGGCGCGGTCTGTTTCACCTCGGCATCGGTTGACCGACGCGGAAACCGAGGGATAGAGTACCGCAACTATAAATGGAGGATGCGCCATTCAGACGATCGGCATGCCCGGTGGTCGGTCGTTGTTGCTAGCCGGCGTCGTTTCGACGCTCGCGGCGATCACGGGTGCCGCTTGGCTGCACGAAGCGCGGCCGGGATCGGTGGTACAATCAGCGGCGCAAACTGTCAGCCCGCAAGCCGGGAAACCCCAGCCGCCGGCATTGACGGCGGACGAGGAACGCTTCGCGACGGCCTTGTGGGCGGTCCACCGGGAGGCCACCCGGTCGGCGGTGGCGATGAGCTTTGCCGGCATCACCTATCAGGCCGAGGATCGGGACGCACGGGCGCTCGCACGAAAGATCGAGCCGCTGGCGAAATTCTTTCACGATGCCGAAATGCAGGTCCGCGCCATGAGCGCGCCGCCCTCGCTCTCGAAGACGCAAGTGCAGTACGTCGGCGCGATGGCGCTCTACGCCAATGCTGCGGCCGAGATGCTGAAATTCACCGAGGATAGCGACAGGCAGCGACTCGGCGTCGCACACGAGATGGATGTGAGGGCGTCAGAAGACATGCTGCGCGTCGGCGAAGTGCTTTGGCCGGGACAATACAAGCCGCATTAGCGGGCAAATCGAGCCGCAGGAGAAGAGACAAGCGAATCCGATCTCACTCGGAAAACTCAATCTAGTTGTAAGGGAGGACGCAATGAGAAAACGTGCATTACGAATTCGTCCGTTTGCGTTGACCGCAGGGATCGCGGCGCTCGCATGCCTGTTCGGCGCAGCGGCTCAGGCCCAGCAACCGATCTGCTCGGCATGGCTGATCGAGAGCAGCCGTTTCATGAACGTGCCGTTCGGATCCTTCATGCCGGACCGCGCGTTCGTGCCCGGCAGCACCAAGCCGGAGAGCAACATCCCGAGCGTCGATCTGCCAGTGAACGTCGGTGTGATCAAGTGCGGAAGTGAGTTGATCCTCTACGATACCGGCTGGAAGCAGCAGGATTATCTGAAGATGACCGGGTCGGATCACTGGGCCCCACTCGCGGACCAGCTGAAGGTTCTCGGCTTCAACGCCGCCGATGTCACGAAGGTGGTGATCGGCCACGCCCACTGGGACCACGCGGGCCAATTGTCCGACCTGCCCAACGCCGTGCTTTACGTCCAACGTGAGGAGCTCAAGGCGATCGAGTGGGCGCTCAATTATCCGGAGCCCCACATCCGGGCGGTCAACTCCGATCCGGGCGGCTGCAATCGTACGCCCGCTTGCGGCTACATGCCGCTCACCATCGAGGAAGTCTACGGCAAGGTGCTGAAGGGCAAGGCCGTGATCGTCGACGGCGAGGCGGAGATTCTGCCGGGTGTGCGGATTCATCCGGCGTTTCGCGCCCATACAGCCGGCTCGCAGTTGCTGGAGGTGCCGACCAGCATCGGCAAGCTGGTGTTCGGATCGGACGCCTTCTCGTCCTACGAGGGCATCCGCGATTGGATGACGGCGAACGTGCAGCAGACCGATACGGTCCAGCAGTTTCTCGCCTACGAGAAGTGCTACAAGATCACCGGGGGTTACAACAACTGCGTCTCCGCCCACGAGCCGCTGAGCTACACGGACAAATATCCGCTGACGAAGAATTCCTGGGTGGCGTTGAACGGCGGACGCATGGCCGAGCTCACGCTGGCGCCGGGTGAAAAATCGCGCAAGCCATGAGAGGTGCTTTCGGATGGGACCGGTCGTCCCACCTCGACCGCTTCATCTTGGGATGAGAAGAGAACAAATCGGCGTGCGTCGGCTGACTTTTTGGCTTGCCTGCGTGGTGTTCCTTTTGGCCGGCAGCGCGTCCGCGCATGACGCGAGCAGCTATGGCGGCGTGTTTCGCTCCCGTGATCTTGGTGCCGCCTGGTTGAATGCGGATGTCGGCCTGTTTCTCAATGCGGCGCTTGTGGTCGCAGTCGACCCACGCGATTCGTCCCACCTGTTGGTCGGCACCGATCTCGGAATCCTGAGTTCGCACAATGGCGGGCGGAGTTGGATGCCGGAGGCGCGCGACCTCATCATCGGTGCGGTATTTGCGCTCGCCTTCTCGCCGGACGGCGAGTTGGCCGTGTGCGCGGCGGCAAGCGGCGTGTTTCGTCGGGACCAGGACGGCTGGCTGCGCGCCGAGGCCCCGGAGTCCGCAATCCCGGCGCGAGCGCTGGTCGTCGGGGCGGCGACCGGTCGTTTCTATCTGCTCGGCCGGAGCCGGCTGTTCTCCAGCGAGGACGGCGGCCGCAGCTATGTGGTCGTGCCGGGGCTCCCGCAGATGAGCGAGATGACGGCGCTGGCGGCGGTCGCGGGATCGGCCGACACTCTGGCGGCGGTGATCGACGGCCGGGCGATGATCGGCCATGATGGGGGGCGCACCTGGCGGAACGCCGGTTTTGGCGGCGCAGATGCGCCGGTCGACACGATCGCGACCGACGCTGCGCGGCCGCAACGGATCTGGGCGGCGGGGGGCGGCCGGATCGTGGTCAGCGACGATCTCGGCTCCGGTTGGCATTCCGCCGGACGCTCGTTGCCAGAGCCGAAAGCCAGGGTGCGCGGCATCGCGGCGAGCGCAGACGCGACGACCCTGGTGGTCTCCTCCGATCGCGGAATCTATCGAAGCGAGGACGGCGGAGAAACGTGGGCGCCAAAAGAAGACAACCTTCCGGTTCATATCGAGGCTGGCCCTCTCGCCCGCGATCCGAAGGATGCGGGCGTCGTCTACGCGGTCTTCTCGCTGATGCCCTATGCGGAAGTCTGGCGCATGGCCATCGACGGCGGCAACCTCCTGGCGCGCATCGATCCGATCAGCCTTGCGGGTGGCCTCTCGTTCTGTGTACTGGTGCTGATCGGCGGCAGCCTTGCGGCGCTGCACCTGTCACGCCGGCGCGCGGCGCCGCGATGATCCGCGCATGGCCGCTAGCGATGCCTGCCGCGGCACTGGGCATCGCGGTGCTGGCGGGAGGCGCACTTCTGCTGGTGCGCGCCACCCCGGAAGAAAAATTCATCGAGTATCGCATGGCCGAGCCGCAGGAAGCGCCGATCGCGATTGCGGCGGGCACCGACGGAAGCATCTGGTTCACCATCGACCATGCCGATACGATCGGCCGACTGCGCAACGGCCGTATCGAACGGCTGCCCACGTCCAGCCGCAACTTCGAGCCGCTCGGGCTCGCGGTCGCGGCCGACGGCAGCGCCTGGTACACGGACCTCGCCGCGCGCGCCATTGCACACGTCAGCAGCGCCGGCGAGATCTCACGGTTTCCGCTCGACACTCCGATCGCTCGCCTCGGACGGCTGGCGATCGCGCTCGACGGCGCCGCCTGGTTCGCCGACCCGACCGGCTATGGCATGACCAGGCTGAAGGACGGAGTTTTTACCCGCTATCAGATCGAGTCCGCGCGCGGCGGCCCCTACGGGGTCGCGGTGACGGCCGATGGCGCCATATGGGCGACGCTGCAAAGCGGCAACCAACTGCTGCGCCTCGCAGCCGACGGGACCAGCAGGACATTCGACCTTCCGCGTGGCGGTGCCGTGCCGACTGACGTCGCGGCTGGCTCCGATGGTTCGGTTTGGTTCCTGCAGTTTCGCGCCAATCGAATCGGGCGTTTCAAGGATGGACAATTCTCGGACGTCGAGGTGGGCCGGGAAAATGCCGGTCTCAGCGGCATTGCCGTAGCCCGCAATGACGATGTCTGGTTCGGCATGATGCGCCGCGCGAGTCTCGGGCGGCTGCGCAACGGCCACATCACGGTCTTTGCGCTTCCCCGCGACAATGCCCGGCCATTCAGCATCGCCGTCGATCGCGATGGCAATGTTTGGTACGCCGACATCAGTGGATTTGTCGGCATGCTGCCCGCCAGGTATGCGGATGCGCGGTAGCCAGTGCGGTGGATTTGAAGTTCCTATGTCACCGGCGGCTAACGTAGGAGCCGCCAGGTGGTGCGAGCTTCGGAATTGGAGCACTAGAAATTTAGCCTGCCGGCAACACCGCCAGCTCGGACACCGCGCGGATGGTCAGTACGACGCCCATGCCGACGATCAGCAGGCTGATGGCGATCTGTACGCGGATCAACCAGATGCTGGCCAGCCAGTCGAGCACCTTTTCGCCCACCTTCGCGGCAACAATGCCGACCACCACCAGCGTTGCTGCGAAGCCGAGACTGAACACGACGACTGTGACCAGGCCGAGCAGGACTTTTCCGCTCGACAGCGCGCCGAGCAGCAGCGCCAGCGCGGCTGGGTCGGGGAGCAGGCCGCCCGCAATGCCCAGCGCCAGCAGCACCGGCAGTTTCGGGCGGTTCTCGGTCGCGACGTCAAGCCGGTGTGAGTGGACCTTGCCGAATCCGTGACTGTGCCAGACCACGGCCCCGCCGTGCCCATGGCTCTCCGGGTGGTCGTGAGTATGGTCGTGAGCGTGATTCCGCGCGTGGGCATCCGCCTGATTAGTGCCATCGCGCGGCTCGCCGGCTTCGCCCATGGCGAGCGCGACAAGCTCGCGCTGCACCCAAAGCATCCATAGGCCGAGCGCGATCACCAGGGTGCCCACCGCGACCGCGAGGTAGGCTTCGATGCGCTGCGGTCGCAGCCAGGTCGAGCCGAGCGAGGCGAGCACACCGACCAGCACGATGCCGCTGGTGTGGGACAGCGTGACGAAAATTCCTAGGATCACCGCGTCGATCGGCTTGCCGCGCGCGCCAACGATGTAGGCGGCCGCGATCGTCTTGCCGTGACCCGGCGTCGCCGCATGCGCGGCGCCCGCCCAGAAGCTCGACGCGACGAAGAACAGGAGTTCCCGCATTCAGGTAACCGTCAGTTGGCCGGCCACGGCCGTGGAATTTGCCACTTTAACTCGGTCAACAATCCCCTCAAGGCCGCCAAGAGGGCTACCAATTGAATTCGTCACCTGCACTTTGTCTAACAACAGCCTGGTTTCGTCGCTGCCGCTCCGGCAAATCCTTTGGGAGCTAAAGAACACCAAGACTGACACTTGGCTACCGAAACTGGGTGACAACAAGCGCTCCGGTCCATTGCCGTAACCCTCATACGACGCCGACTTGGCTTTACATAGAGCGACATCGGCATGAGGCAGCGGGCGTCCTCAAGAACGTAGTCAGCCAATGCGCCGACGGCCCCCTGCCCACGTAGCGCTCGATGGAAACGCAGCTCTGGAGACAGCGTAGCACAGATGAGAGTATGAGCCCGCCGATTTCTACGCCACCACCCTCTCGTGAGCGGATGGTGGTCATAGATCGTCGGATACACGTCATGGCGGCTCGTTCTCAGCGCGCGACCAAAAGAAGCTTATCGCGAGTGGCCTTTCAGGCCTAGCGAGCAGTCTCGTCTTTTGAAGTGGATTCAACTAATATGCAGCGCAACTCATCTATCCGACGCGCAAAATCCAACGCATTTGCCTTCAAAATGTCCATTGCATGACTCTGGTGGCCTTCATCCTCCAACTCTGCGATCCGCTCGTTAAAGGCGTTCAGTTCGTTTTCTAATTTCTGAATTTCGCTTTGGACAGGAAAGCGTCGAGCCGGCAATTTACCCATGACCAGTCGTTGCTTCGAGCGCGTTCGCCCAAAGAAAAGGGCGTTCTTAACCTTGCGGCTAATTCGAATCAGGGGTGCAATAAACGGCACTCGATCTAACAATCGGAAATCGTGAATGTCGGTTCTTTGGCAACACTGGTTGCGAGCTAACGCACTTACGCTCCGTCGCAGCGCCTGCTTGATCTCCTGCACAGCTTCACCCGCATGCGGTCCCCTCGGGTCTTCCGCTTGGTCTGGAATTTGCCCGAGCGCGTTTTGCCGCAAATGAAGGTGAAGCCCAAGAAGTTGAAGGTCTCCGGCTTGCCGAGCCCGCGCCGCTTACGAACCAGCAGGAGCGGAACGTCCCTTATATTGACTACCTCAGCCGCAGCCTTTCCGTGCGCCGGCCGAGTAGAGGAACCATTTCGCGACCGAAAACGTTTGGCGTGGCGGAAGGGATCGTATGCAGAGTAAAGATATGAGATTGCCAAACCGGCGCGAATTCAATGACGTGGCGCTTGGTTCGTTGGTGACTTTGTCAGCCGCGATGGCTCTCGATGCAGCGACTGCCGTCGTCTTAACGGGCGCAGCGCGGACCGTTAAGTTTCGCGGCGGCACCATTGTCGCGGCGATCGGTCAGGGCTCTGGAAGTATTGGGCAGGGAAGACATCCGGCAGCCGACGAAGAAGAAGCGTTGTACACGGGCCTTTCGCTCGGGATGACGCTGATTGACACATCGGGGAATTACGGTGAAGGCCGTTCCGAAGAATTGATTAAGCGCGTGATTGCCGGTCAGCGTGACCGCGCCTTCGTAGTGTCCAAGGTGGAAGCCAACGAGGTCACTGGAGACGCCATGGCACGTGCTTGTCAGGCGACCCTTTCCCGGCTCGGTACTGACCATCTCGATCTCTATTTGCTGCACTGGCCAACTCCGAACGCTGAATTTTCCGAAGTCGTAGCGGGGTTTGAAAGTCTACGTGCAGCTGGCAAGGTTCGTGCCTGGGGCGTGTCCAACTTCACAGTCCCCCAAATGGAAGATCTGTTCCAAATTCCACAGGGCGATCGCTGCGCGACCAATCAGGTCCTTTACAACCTCGGCGACCGCAGGATTGAACACGACCTGCTGCCATGGTGCGAGCAGCACGGCATGCCGGTGATGGCTTATTCTCCGCTCGGCGGCACCGGCGCCAGCCTGCTGCGTGATCCCACGCTTGTACGTATCGGCGCAGCACACGAATGCTCGGCAGCCGCCGTTGCGCTGGCCTGGACCATTCGCAACGGCAACGTCATTGGAATTCCCGAATCTGGTTCGGTGGCGCATGTAAAGGAGAACGCCGTCGCGCTCTCACTGACGCTAACACCGCAGGAGCTTCAATCGCTGGATGCAGCGTATCCGCTGCCTAACCGCTAGACTTTGACACGAGTCGGCGCGGTCGATCCTCGCAAGAGCGCGTCGCGTCTGAGCGGGGCTTATTCGCGTCGCTTTGACCCTCGGCCTGTCACTCCCGGTCTGCCCCTATAAGCCGACATCTTCAGAGCCAGTTGGCGCGCCTCAAACGTGCCAATAGCCGACTCCAACAGAGTTGCCACGGTTCAGCGCATTTGCCGATTGTCGCGGGTGCCGTGGGGATGGCTATGGCCGCCATGTGGCTCGATCGGCATCATCACGACATGGCCGTGGCGCACGCCGCGTTCGGCGATGACGTGGTCGGCGAACGCCTTCACCTCGGAGCCGCGCCCCTTCAGCACGGTGACCTCGAGGCAGCTATCGTGATCGATATGCACGTGCAGCGTGGCCTGGGCGAGATCGTGGTGCTCGTGAAAATCCTTGGTCAGCCGTTTCGGCAATTCGCGCGCGGCGTGATCATAGACATAGCTCAGCGTCGCGATGCAGTGACGGTTGGCTGCCGCTTCACGGCTGGAATGTTCGAGGCCGTTGCGCAGGAGATCGCGGAACGCCTCCGAGCGGTTGGCGTAGCCGTGTTTCGCGATGAAGTCGTCCACTTCGGCGACAAGATCGTCGTCGATCGTAATCGTCAGGCGTTGCATGCGTGGTCTCCGGCAGCCCAAGTATGATGAATTCAAATTGACATCATACTTCTTGAAACTTAGCGTCCTTTTCAGCAAGAGGCTAACGAAGGATTAGTGAATCTGGAAGCGAACGGCGGTCGCGCAGCTGCGGCGCGCCGTAGTATCGAAATCGGGGGCGGAAATGTTGCGACGGCGGAGTGAGTTGACGCTGGGCGCGCTCGTCGCATTTGGCCTTTGTGGAGATCAGGCCCTCGCCCAGTCGCCGGTCGATAGCGATACCGCGAAGCCGCAAGCGTTGCCGCCGATCACAGTGCAGGGCCCGGCGGCCTCAGTGAAACCGCATCCATTGCAGAAGCGCGAGTCGCGCAGGCGGCCGCCAGCCGCGCCGCGTGCGGTTGCATCCAATACCGCTCCGCCGGTGCCGCAGGTCACGGTCGGGGGGTCCGGCGCGTCGAATATCGGCTCCGGGCCGGCCAGCTCGCCCAACATGGCGAGCGAGATGACGGTCTCGGGCGAGGACCTCAACGCGCGCCCAGTGACGCGGCCGGGCGAAGTGCTGGAGGCAGTTCCTGGGCTGATCGTGAGTCAGCACTCCGGCGACGGCAAAGCCAACCAGTATTTTCTACGCGGCTACAATCTCGACCACGGCACCGATCTCGCGATTTATGTCGACGACGTGCCGGTCAATATGCGCACCCACGCGCATGGCCAGGGCTACGCCGATCTGAACTGGCTGATGCCGGAAACAATCAACGCGCTCGAAATCCGCAAAGGGCCCTACTTCGCCGACGAAGGGGACTTCTCTTCCGTTGGCAATCTGCATATCGGGCTGATCGACAGCGTGCCGAAAGCCATCGCGCAGATCACCGCGGGAAGCTTTGGCTATCGCCGAATCTTCGGCATGGACTCTGCCAAGGCCGGTGATGGCACCGTGCTGGTCGCAGGAGAAGCCGGCAGCTATGACGGGCCCTGGGTCCATCCTGATGACATGCGCAAGCTCAACGTACTGGTGCGCTATACCCAGGGCACCGCGCTCGACGGCTTCTCGCTCACGGGCTTTGCCTATTCCAACAAATGGAATTCGACCGACCAGATCCCGCAGCGCGCGATCCCGCTGATCGGACTCTTTGGCTCGGAGGACCCGAGCGACGGCGGCAACACCAACCGTTTCGCGCTGTCGGCGCGCGCAGCCGGCACCGACGATGCGGGGTCGTGGAAGGCGAACGCCTATGTGGTCAAAAGCCAACTCGACCTCTTCAACAACTTCACCTATTTCCTCAACGATCCCATACTCGGTGATCAATTCCATCAGCATGACGACCGCATCTTGGCCGGCGCCAATGCTTCGCGCACGCTGAACGGCTCGTTCGCGGGTCTGCCGATGCAGACCACCTTCGGCGTGCAGACGCGTTATGACGCGATCGATCTGGCGCTGAGCGACACCTTCCAGCGCAGCTTTCTCTCCAATGTCCGCAGCGACAAGGTCGGGGAAGGGAGTGTCGGTATGTACGCGCAGAATACAATGAAGTGGACGGACTGGCTGAAGACCACTATCGGCTGGCGCGGCGACTACTACCAGGCGCGCGTCAACTCGATCTTCGATGCCAACAATTCCGGCGAGGCCAGCGCAGGCATCGGCAGTCCGAAATTCACGGCCGTTGTCGGTCCCTTCAACCAGACGGAATTCTTTGGCGGCGCTGGATACGGCATGCATTCCAACGACGCCCGCGGCGCGACCATCACCGAAGACCCGACCGATCCCACGACAAAATTGTCGGCCTCGCCGCTGCTGGTTCGCACCAAAGGCGCGGAGACCGGCGTACGCACCAAAATCATTCCGGGGCTGAATTCCTCGCTCAGCGTGTTCATGCTCGACCAGGATTCCGAGATCGTGTTCAAAGGCGATGCCGGCAACACTTCGGCAAGCCGTGCCAGCCGGCGCCATGGCGTGGAGTGGACCAACCGCTATCGGCCGGTGTCGTGGATCGATATTGATGCCGACTTCGCCTATTCACACGCGCGCTTTGTCGGCTTCGACAGCGACCAGCAGGCGCTGTTTGAGTCGCTCGCCGGTTTCCCGCAGGCGCAGATCGGCAATGCGCCCGGCAATTACATCCCGAACGCGCCGGCGATCATCGCTTCCGCCGGCATCACGCTCGGCGAAAAGACCGGACCATTCGGCACGCTGCGCTGGCGCTATCTCGGCTCCAGCCCGCTGACCGAAGACAATGCATTCCGCTCGCCAGCTACCAGCATCTTAAACGGCCGACTCGGCTATCGGTATGAGAATGGCTGGCGTATCCAGCTTGACGTGCTCAATCTGCTCAACACCAAAGCCAACCAGATCACCTATGCCTATGGTTCGCTGATCAAGACCGACAGCCTCTACAATCTTTGCTTTCCCGTGCAGGTGGCGCCCGCGGCGGTGTGCCGGAACGGCGTGATGGACACGGTGCTGCACCCGATCGAGCCGTTGGCTATCAGGATTACCGTGGCCGGGGCATTTTAAACACGTCAGCCCATTGGTGGACTTACGTCCGCGTTGGGTCACAAGCGGCGGTGACAGCTCGCAACTGCCACGTCTGGACCACTGCACATACCGGACATGGGATTGAGGGTCTGCGCGGCATCCTGTCGGAACGAGATTCGAGCATCTCCTCTTCGACCCGGGCAGCTAATGAGCGCGAGGGCATTACGCGGTCCCGCCTCCGTCCTGATTGAGCTCATGATATCAAAGGTAGCGCAACTCAAGCTTGGATCAGCCAGTCCGGTCCATCATCGGAAGTTTGAGCTAGCTCCAGCCAGCGAAATCTAGCCAGATCAAATTTTCGCACATCTCGATAGGTGCTTTGCGTGCAATCTGGAAATCACGCCCAAGCAAAGAGTAAGGCTTGCCCATTCATGCTGGCCTCCAACCCAGCCAGCATGGTGAATCAGAAACGCCCTGATTTGGGAATCCAAAATCGATTCAAACTAACTTCATCCCGCTTTAGTGTCCTCGTCGCGCCCCTTCGATGAGCCGATTCCGGTGCCGAAGGGAAAGCTACTCCTCACACTGAGGGACGCCGGCAACTACATCACGAAGCTTCCGAAGGCTGAGCACGCGGCCCCAGAGTGGCAGGCGGCCATGGAAGCCTTGATCCTGGTCGCGGAATTGAACGGCCCGACAATGTTTGCGCGGATCGGCGTCATGCTAGCGCTGCAGCATAGCAATCCAGCTCCGAAGATCGCGCCGCGCGGCAAGCGCAGCATCGTCCGATGAAAGAGCTGGTGCACCGGTGGCCAGGGTGAGTTGCGGCCCGCGCGGCACCCAGCATTTTCCCCAATCTGGCTGGAACGCCTGCCCACGGGCCCCGTTATCGGACCGGCTTTGCCCCTGGCCGACGTTCCCATGCTCACGAACCTCACGTGGCGCAATGTCGCCGTCCTGATTGCTGTCCTCGTGATTGGGAGCGGCTGCATAGCATGGGGCATTATCATCACAACCGACCGATCAGTCCGATCAGTATTGTATAAGGGAGCTGTCACGCAGAAGGTCCTGCCCCTGAAGGTCGGACGATCCTCTCTAACGAACTCAAACTCTCCAGCTCTCGCACCGAACCAAGACCAAAAAGCCGAAGCCCCCAAATCCCTCGCCGAGGGACGTGTCACTCAAAAGCCAAGCGAGCCTTCTGAGAGTGATGTCAATGCCAAGCTAGAGGATAGGTCGTGGGCTGGCAGAAAGGTTGAGAAGCGCAATTTCCAAAACTCGAAGCGCGACGGCACGATGATTATTGTGAGAACGATATTTCCCAGATGGCCACGATGAGCGTTGGTACTCGCCGTTCATGTCCTCTTCGTCGCGAAGGATTAAGGCCGCAAACGATGACGCGTTTGATCAGTGGTGGGAATGGGCGGAAAAGCCGTTCGACAGTCCGCTGCCGATTGACGGCGACATGCAGGTTACCGCCGTGGAACCAAACTGGCCTAGCGCCGGTCATCGTATTTTTTGTCTTGAGCGGATTCGTTTTGACGCGGTTGCTAGAGAACAACCCAAATTGGCTTCTATTCTTTCGGAACCGCGCTCTTCGCCTTTTCCCTGCTGCGGCTTTAGTCGTCGTTCTACTCGCAGTGCCTTTATAAGCAGTTCGGGTTTTTCGTGGGATATCGAGCATCGTTCGATGCACTCAACATTGCATTGAACGGCGTGATGTGGTCGCTCACCGTCGAATGTCTGGCCGCGCCACTGATCCTCAGCAGCGTTATCCTGTTCAAGCGCTTTGGTGTAGTCTCACTTATTGCGGTCTGTTTCGCTTAGCGCTGTCTTTTTGGGGGCCGTATGTCCACCTGCTCGGTGGCTTTACCAATCTCGCGCCCTTCTATGCTTTCGTGATCGGAGTGCTTCTTCACTTCCACGCCATGAGGGCGCCGCGATATCGATTTACTACGGCGACCGCCATCTGCGCTGCAATCGTCATGGTGATATGTGGCCTTAAAAAACAGACGTCGCCAATCATCCTTCTGGAATGTCTCAATTCCGGGGCATTGATTTTTCTTATCGCAAGCCAGCAAGCCGGGACGCTCTTAAGCCCCTCGATTTGGCCGCTGTTCGTTTCTACGGACGGATTTCCTATAGCTTTTACTTATTTCATCCGATCGGGCTCGCTCTTGCATCTAGAACAATCGGCGCTGCTGGATTGAGCCCATCCATCGCCGTCGCTACGATATTTCTGTTGACGCTGATCTATACCACGCCAATGGCATGGCTATCGTGGCGAGCGGTCGAGAAGCCATTCATGCGGCTTGGCCGTTCGAAATATCCGAATGACGTAATTGCAAACGATAGTCGGCTGCACGATCACATGAGCATTACCGGTGCCGGTGTTATTTATAGTGATGTTGGTGAGGGATGAGCCGGTAGTCGCCCCAGCGTTACTGACAAAAACCGGCGTGGCAGTGCCAGATTGATTTAGTGTACCGCTTGCTTGCAAATAACTGTGCGTGTGACCAAGGTCAACAACTGAGACTGCTCATCGCCCGTCGCTTGCGCACCTCCGGAATTTTTGTCGTGCAGGTCGCCACCGTGCCCACTTCAGAAGGCCTGCTCGCATTGGCCGTCGCAGGATTTTTCTTGATCTCCCGGTGCACACGTCGTGCACACGCCGCCTTCTAACCGATTGAAAAACTTAAACTCTCGCTCCAATCCATCATGAGCAAGTTTGAGACAGCTCCAGCAAACAATGACCAATTTGGTCATGTCGACAATCGCGCGTGACCATGGAAGGCTTGAATTTTTAGATTGAGTCCGAACGGCCACGCGGCCGCGACAGACGCCTGCGTTCAGTGACAGCAATTCGCCGACGGCTGAGCCTTGGTCCGACACATGCACGAGGAGGTGATCGGGATATCCGCAAGGGCCAGCGCGATCGCAAGCTTCGTCTGCAACGGCGGTAGTTCAACTTCCTCGCCACGCGGCTGCAGGCATTCGACCAGTCCGTGCAGCGCCCGGACATTGTCCGGATGCTGGGCGCAGCGCTGAATTCTGCCGCTGAGACCGAGATCGTCGCGATAGATCGCTTCCGCTTCGCCGAATTGCCCCTGCTGCATCAACAACGCCGCCAGAGCGTGTCGCGGCGGATGCATCCAGGCCCACGGCTCGATATATTCGAGGTTGTCATCGAGGCGAACGCTGTCCCAAAGATGGGCGAACCTTCTCCTTCACTTGGGGCGTCGCGGCCGCCGACCCTCTTGAATCGGGCTAGGCATCGCGGGATCATCGAACCGTTTTGTCTGATCTCGAATCAGAACCGTTCCAATCCGCGCGCCAAAGCCCTGCAGGTAGGCAAGCTGTACAAGAAGCATTCCAAGCGGCTCGGTATAGCGGGCGAGCGACAGCGGCCCGGCATCGACCCCATCGGCATCGATATCCGAGACCAGCTTGAGGATGGTCGCTCGCGCAGCCGGATCGTTTCCGCAGACAAAAACGCCGGGTCGCTCGCCACTAATGCGAGTAGAAGGCGAGTGAAGCACTTCCGCGAACGGCGGAACGGCCTTGACGACTTTTGCCCCGACGACAGCTTGCCCGCCCGTGGACAACGCGAAGGACGGCAACACCGTGGGACCGAGCTCGATCAACGGTGTGGAAATTGATCCCCTTGTCGGCTGGGCCATGACCTACTTTGTCAACTTCAGCGGCCATCCGGCGGCATCGGTCCCGGCCGGGCTCTCCAACGGCCTGCCGATCGGGATGCCGATCGTTGGCCGGCGAAACGCCGATGTCGATGTGCTGGCGGCGAGCGCGGCCTTCGAGCGGCTTCGACCGTGGCAGGAGAATTACCGGATCTGCAGAGAACGATCGCTGCGGGTGTGAGGCAAAGTTGCAACGTCTCCTGCAATCTTTGGGGTAACCGACTGCAAATCAGGGTCGGAGACCTATAGCACACTCTGCATCCACCGAATGTAGTGCGGAGCCGGATGCCGTTCGCCAGAAGTCACTCGTGTTCCTCGACCGGGTGTCGATGGCGACGATGTTCAAAAGACCTCCTGGCAGAACGTCGCGTGACGCTCGCGGCACGGTAACGTCACCGCAAAGCAGATGACGCGGCCACGGCTTGCCATGTGCACAAGTCCCCATCCCTTATCGGCTATGGATGATCGGTTCTGCCGAGGGTCGCGTCATTTGGCATCGGCTCAGGCCCGATGTCGGCGGATCGCTCTCGAGAATGCTCTCGCCGATTGAAGATAGGCCGTCCAGTCGGATTTGCAGAATGAGACGATTCTATTCAGCCAATGTGATCCGGGACGAGAACTTGAGGAGACAACTATGCCCAGAATGTCCCCACGGCGCACGGGAGCTGTGAGGGAGTTTGACGGTCTAACATTTGCAGGTACGGCGCAAAAAGCCTATAGAAATCAACGATGCGGACGTGGCGGAACTGGTAGACGCAAGGGACTTAAAATCCCTCGATGGCAACGTCGTGTGGGTTCGAGTCCCACCGCCCGCACCACGGCTCGGCAACATGCCAATCCGCATTTAGAATGGTCCGATGCCCGCCCTCGAAAAAGTCACCATCGCCCCTCACCTCACCTTCGACGCCCTCGTCGCGGGCGAGGCAGGTTCGCCGCTGGTGCTGCTACTGCACGGCTTTTCCGAATCGATGCATTGCTGGCGCGCGCAGGTGAGCGCGCTTTCGGCTAGGGGCTATCGCGCGATCGCCCCTAACCAGCGCGGCTATTCGGCGGGCGCGCGGCCCGATCCGCGCGATGCATCGAACTACCACATCGACCGCTTGATGGATGATGCGATGGCCATCGTCGCTGCGTCAGGTTGTGGCGAGCAGCGGTTTCATCTCGTCGGCCACGACTGGGGCGGCAGCATCGCTTGGGCGCTCGCCGATCGCTACCCCCAACGGCTCGCCTCGCTCACGGTGCTGTCGCGGCCGCATCCGAACGCCTTCAATCGTGCGTTGCAGTCTCCGGATGGCGATCAGGCGCACCGCTCACGGCATCACAAGGCCTTCCTCGAGCCCGATGCGGCCGATGTCGTTCTGGCAGATGACGCCAAATGGCTGCGCGATCGCCTCAGCGCCAACGGCGTGCCGCAAACCGCGATCGCGACACATCTTGCCGTGCTCGGCAACAAGCCCGCCATGGAATCAGCCCTTGCCTGGTATCGCGCACGCGGCGCGATCCGCTCGCCGCTCGACGCGATCCGTGTGCCGACGCTCTACATCTGGGGCGATGCCGACGACACCGTCGGACGGCCAGCAGCCGAAGGCACGGTCGACTTTATCGCCGCGCCCTATCGCTTCGAGGCGCTGCCCGGCGTCGGCCATTTCGCCGCCGATCAGGTGCCCGATCGGGTCAGCGAATTACTGCTGGAACATTTGCAGGCTCACCCGATCTGATCGATCACGCCTTGTCATGCCGCTTTGGCGAGCTCCGACACCCGCTCCCAGGTCGTTGCTGTCATGCTGGGCCGTTCCTGCATTCGCGTAAGCCACGCCATCAGATTGGCATGCGGTGCGCCAAGCGATGACCATTCCGGAATCATCGCGAAAAATTCGACGGCCGGCGCGAGCATGAGATCGGCGAGCGACAAGCTGTCTCCGGCGAAATAGGGTTTCTCGCCGAGCAGATGCGCGAGCTCATTGAACACGGTGAGCGCCTTCGGCATTGCAGCGGCGATCGCCGCCTCGTCCGGAACTAGCCCCATCACGCGCGGCCCGATCACGCGGTGAAAGACGATGACGTTGGCGACGTTGTGAAACAGGTACCAGTCGTTGACATTCATCACCTGGTCCATGCGCGCGGCGCGCTTCGGATCTGAAGGCGTCAGCGCAGGTTGTGGCAGCACGCGGTCGAGGTAGCGCAGTATGGCTTGCGTCTCGTAAAGCAAGAAGCCGTCATGTTCCAGCACCGGCACCCGGCCAAACGGATGACGCGCCAGATGCTCCGGCGATTTGAGAGCACCCGGTGCCACCGGTGCAAGCCGGTACGGCGCGCCCTTCTCTACCAGCGCCGCCAACACTGCGCGTCCGAACGGGCTGCCCGGAATGGAATGAACAAAAAATTCCGACATGACGGTCTCCTGTTCATTGAGGGTTGATCTCGCAAGGGTTCTTTTCGCCAGCTCTCACGTCACCCTCATCGGGATGGCACCGAGGAAGTCGACCTTGCCGATTTCGACACCGCAGTGACGGAGAATGTCGTAGGCGGTTGTGACGTGAAAATAAAAGTTTGGCAGCGCGAAATGGTTGAGATAGTCGGCGCCCTTCATGTGCCCCGTTTTCGGGCCGAGCGGCAAAATGATCTCGCGGTCGGCGGACTCGTCGATCTTCTTGGCGTCGAGCGTCTTCATAAAGAAGATCGTCCTGGCAATGCGCGCCTTGAGCTCGGCGATCGTCTTCTCGTTGTCCTCATACCTGGGCGGGTCGATGCCGGCGAGCCGGGCGCCGCCGTTCTTTGCCTGGTCGCAGGCGCTCTGCACCTGCCGGGTCAACGCGAACATATCGGGGAACAGGCGCGCGCTGAGCAGCGCCGTTGGATCGATCGACTTGTCTTCGGCATATGCCTCGGCCTTATCGAGGATGGCCGAGAGTGCGTTGAGGCCGATCTCGAACACCGGAATTGATGCTTTGGACATCGACATGTCGGATCCTCCTTCGAGGGTTGATCTCGCAAATTTCAGCTTTCGCGGCGCTCCGCTTCCTTGACAAAGCGCTCGAGCAGGCCGGGCCAACCGCCGTCGACGTCCTTGCGCATCGAGTGGCCTGCCTCGGCGCCCATCGTTTCGAATTTGTGATGGACGAGTTCGACGTTGGTCGCATCAGGCCCGTCGGCGGCAAAACGCACATCGACCTCGGATTTCATGGCGACGTCCGGCTTCCACTGCGCGTTGATCTGCCAGAGCAGCACCAGCCGGTGCGGCGGTTCCCACACCGTGATGGTGGCGACGGAGGTCTCGGTGCCGTCTTCCGAAATCTCCAGCCAGCGCCCGCCGAGGCGCGGCTCCATCAACACTTTCTGGATCGGCTTCTTGCCGACGCCGTGGTCATAAGGCCACCAGCGCGTCAGGCCGCTGGTGAAGACCTCGAAGGCGTGATCGATCGGCGCCTTGACGTGAACGGTTTTGCGCACCGGCGCGATGACAACTCTCTCGTTCATGTGTTCCTCTTCTTGGCCTTGTGGGATTTTTCAGCCTCCAGCCTGAATGCCTCAAGCGCATCGCCCCAAAAGCTGTCGAGCCAGGCGCGCAATTCCACTAGCCCTTCCCGGCGCAACGAATAGATGCGGCGGACGCCTTCGCTCCGTTCTTCGACCAGCCCGGCGTCTTTCAATACCCTCAGATGCTGTGACACCGCCGGCCGCGAGACCGGTAGTCCCGCCGCCAGCACGTTCACCGGACGCGGGCCACCCCGAAGGCGCTCAAACACCTTTCGCCGGGTCGGGTCCGCCAGCACCGTCAACGCATTTCCGTAAGCCATGGCTAACGGTAAGCCATGCCTTACGTATCTGTCAAGCGGCTGCTGACGCGAAATCATTCAGGCGCTCAAACGCAAATGGCGCGGCTCAAGTGCGGCGCCATCTCCACGAAACGAGAGGTGAAGTCTTCAGCGCGACGTCACGCCATTGCAGCCCGCACGAACCGCTACGTGTGCGTCGGCCAGTGCCGCTCGCGGAACCAGTTGCGGTAATCCGACGACATCTTCGCGCGCTGCGCCTGCGGCGCGTGCCGCTTGCACGTCGACGCCTCCTCGCTGTTGTCAGGCGCGCCCCATCGCAACTCGACGCAGTCGTTCGGGTTATAGGCCATCTCGAAATCGGCCGCCCGATCGATGATGTCCTTTAGCGACAGCGTCCACTGCGAGCCATCGCTGCGCGTATAGGATATTTTGCGCAACGTAAGCTCGGAGGCGAGCACGCCTTGCAACTCGCGCTTCACGTCCTCGGCGCTCTTGCCGCTCGGCATTGCATAGCGCGCTGCCCGCCGTACGACGCGCTCGGGAAATCCCCGCACCACGTCGATCGCGATCAGCAGGCGGAAATCGCGCGCCGGCGTGGAATAATCTTCCCAGGGTCCTGACGTCTCGAAGATCGAGGGACCGTTCGGCATCGCCGTCTCGCCGGTTGCCTTCTCCTGATATTTTCGCCCGTTTTCGACCGAGGTGACGCGCGTCCTGACCTGCTCGTTGAGGCTCGCGATCGCGTCCGTCATCGCTTTCACGGGATCGAGCGGCTCCGGCGACATCACGTCATCCATCCGATCGTAAAAATCCTCGGCGCTCATCCGCGACTGATCGAGCGAAAAATCGCCGTAACTTGGATTGTTGGCGATTTCGGCATTGGCCAGCCGCCGCAGCGAACCGCCTTTGTCGCGCACGATGGGGCGGAAGTGCTTGAAGCCGGGACTGCCGAGCGCGGGATCGTGCACGAACAGGAAATTGCCGCGCCAGAAGCGCTTTCGCGTGATCGATCCGTCGGGCTCGGCGTCGACGGCAAGGAAGACGCCCGGTGTGCCGTTGGCCTCCGGCACGAGATGGACCAGCATCAGCACGTGGCCGTACGGGTCGGCGTACACCGTGCCCGGGCGCAGCGTCTGTTGCGTCAGCGGGATGGTGTAAAAATCGGTGCTGTCGTCGCTGCCCGCCACGCGCACGGTGCCGCTATGCACGACGTCGCCGACGTCGCGCAGATATTCGCCGAACGTCGTCGGGCGCTTCGGCTTTGGCGGCGGCAACGCGGCAGCCGGCGGAATCGGCGCCGCTGCCTCGGCCGACTGCGGCCGGCCAAAAAACTGCCCCAGAAGCGTCGGCGCCGGCACAGGCGGCGCGGCATCTGCAAGCGTAGCGGAAGCGATTTCCTGTTCGGGCGGCGGCGGCGGACGCGTGAACTCGGGATGCTCCATGTCGAACCACTGGTAGCACTTGGGCGGCTTGCCGCCGGTGCCGCGCGCGCAATTCGAATACCCGAACGGCAGCCCCATCTTGTAGGCGAAATAGGCCCGCAGGAAGTAGACGAAATCGGCGCAATCGGGACGAAGGCCGGTCTTCGCATTGTCCTCGCCGCGACCCAGATAGTTAAACAGGAAATTGCGCGATTGGTCGTGCAGGACTTCATGCCACGCCTTCCAGGACAGATCCTGGTCGGGCGGCGCATCAAACAGCTTCTCGATCCACGCCGAAAACAACGATTCCGTCGTGCGGTCCCAACTGCTGCGGATCTGCCAGAAAACTCCCGACGGCGTACGCGGAGGATCCGGCTTGCGCGCGCTCACGGTGATGTCGCGTGAAATCGCGCTGCATTCCTCGCTGGGACGGTCGAGCGCCAGCGTCGCGTGCCACGTGCCCGCGGCAGGCTCGGCAACCTCGGCGAACCAGGAATACGGTGCACCGCCGTGCCGGTCGGGCGATTTGGCGCGGACGCTGCCGTCGGGTGCGATCAGCGAGAGCACGCCTTGAAGCGGCTTCTCGGTGACGAGCATGACTCGCAGTGGCGCGCCCTTCCATGGCGCGATTGGCGAGGGCAGGACCGAAAGCCCAGCCGCATCCTCGCAGGTGCCTGAGGCTGCTTCGGCCGACGAGCCAGCCGCTGAGACCAGGAACAAAGCCGTCGCAGCAACAGCAAACCGGCTTGCGAGACGCATCTTGGCAGGTTTCATGGAGAGGCCCCGGAACTCGGCCCCTGCCCGCGGGACCGGTTTCGCAGGATAGCCGAATCTGAAGGTGATCAGTCAGCAATTTGACGGCGATTTTGCGGCCATCGCGCCCGGGAACCGATGATGAACCAAACCGGCGTCGCTCCCTGGGCGCCGTCCCTCACGCTGAACGGGCGGATGGGGTTCCGCGCGACGTCGCGCTGCCGCCCTACTCCGACTTGTCGATGTTCCAGAAGATCGGCGTCGCCGGGCCGTCGAGCACGCCGGTGAGCGATTTCCGCCACGCGCTCGGTATGAGGAACTGCCCGAGCGGGACATAGATCACCTGGTCATAGGCTTCCTTCTGGATGTCGGCAGCGAGCTTCTTCTGCTCCTCCGGAGCGGACGAGCGGGCATAGGCGTCTTTCAACTGCTCGATCTTGGCGTCTTCCGCCCAGCCGAACCAGCCGCCATTCTTGCCTCGGCCGCCGATCGAGAAATTGACCACGGGATTCATCACGTCGGCCGCGACCCAGTTGGTGAAGAACATGTTCCAGCCGCCCTCCTTCACCGGCTTCTGGCTGGTGCGGCGGCTTACCACCGTCTGCCAGTCGGTCGCCTGCACGTCGACCTTGAAGCCGGCTTCACGCAAGAGCTGCGCGGCGACGATCGGCTGCGCCTTCAGCGTCACGACATCGCCGGGCGCCATGATCGCGATCGGCGTGCCGTCATAGCCGGATTCGGCAAGCAGCTTCTTGGCCTCCGCCATGCCGCCACCCTTCACCAGCGTTTCCGAACCTTCCTCGCTCGCCAACGGCGTGCCACAGACGAAAAACGCGCCGCAAGCCTGGTAATATTTGGAATTGCCGACCAGCGCATCGAGCACATCCTTCTGGTTCATCGCCAGAAAAGCGGCGCGCCGAACCTTGACGTTATCGAACGGCGGATAGAGGAAATTCATCCGTCCGAGCGTCTGGAAGCCGAACTTGTTCAGCGTTTCGACCTTGATGTCCTGGTTGGCTTCCAGCACCGGCAAAAGATCCCACGGCGGGTTCTCCATGAAATCGATGTCGCCAGACTGCAGCGCGTTCACCGCGGTCTGCGCATCCGCCATGGTGATCCATTCGACGCGGTCGACCTTTACCACCTTGCCTCCGGCGGTCCAGCTCGCCGGCTCCTTGCGTGGCACATAATCGGTGTTCTTCTCATAGACCGCCTTCACGCCGGGCTGGAATTCCGCCTTGACGAACTTGAACGGACCGGACCCGATCTGCTCCGGAATCTGCTGACCCGCCGGCGTTTCGGCCAAACGCTTGGGCATCATGAACGGCACATAGGACGACGGCTTTCCGATCGATTCCAGCGCCAGGCCATAGGGCTCTTTCAGTTTCAGCGTGATGGTTTTGGCGTCGGTGGCCT
>VAZV01000287.1 GCA_005884765.1 Alphaproteobacteria bacterium | reverse complement strand
CCCCGTCCAGCAGCCGGGCGACGAATTTGAGGCGCTCATCCATCGGGTTACACTCCTTCTAGGGCATTTTTGCTCTCCCGCAAAAAGCCCGATTGTGTAACCCATGTCTCCGGAATGAACTGTCACCCCTCTCTCAGGAAGGGCACCTTCGCCACCCTTCACCCGACATCGCCCGCCGTCGCCGCGGACCTCAACAAACCCAATATTCAAGGGCATTTCTTTCATTGCAGCCCGTCGTTTGCCGTCGCTGGCCGCCGTCCGCATGTTCTTGCCGGACCGCCCCTTTCGCTGTCCCTCGATTTGAGTTAGAAGCTCCCTAGCACCCAAAGCGCTCGCCAGCGCAGCGATTCGACGTTCTGAATCTCCGCTGGAGATTCGAACTCCCGACCCTCGCAACAAACGGCTCGCACATGCAGGTCACAACCGAAAAACCAGACATCACCGCGAAAAATTACCTGACCGTGGGCCCCGGCGAATATCCCTGCGGGAACAACCTGTATCTGATCGTCGCGCCGACCGGGAATTCGACAGCGGGATGTTGGAGACCGCGCTCAAAAGAGCGTACGAGACCGTGAAATCGCGGCACGCGGCGCAGCAATTCGGGAATTGATGGCGTCCTTGAGGTCGTCGACGGATCGGAAAACGCCGCGTTTGAGGCGGCGATTGAAGAGCCTGGCAAAGAATCTTTCGGGGGCGTTGAGCAAGGACGCCGAGGTGGGCGTGAAGTGGAAGATCCAGCGTGGATGCTGGGCGAGCCGCTAGCGAATCTTTGGATGTTTGTGGGTGGCATAGTTCGACGACTGCATGGATCGATTGAAGCAGATCATCCGCAAATGCCCCGCTACCGATCGCGCCGCGGCAATTCACTTGCAGATCATTTCTTCATCTTCAAGGCCGCGCCATCGAAGGTTGTCACCATGGCCTGCATCATCCCGTCCTTGGTAATGTAGGCGTCCGAACCTTTGTATGGTTCCGCGAGGAAGGGAGCAGACGCAACCCAGTGCGTCGCAAACGTACCTCCAATCAGCGTGCTCTGAACCACTTTGAAATTGATTCCGTTTAGGCCACCGTCCTTTGGGTCCTTGCAAAATCCTGCGAACAGTTCGCCGATCGCCTTGCGGCCGGTGACAATCGTGCCATTCAAGAGATGGATCTGCGCATCTTCAGGGTATTGAGCGACCAGGCGATTCCAGTCGCACTTATTCAAAGCGTCAATATGCTCGTCCAGTACGGCCTGGGGAGTCGGCTGAGTCCGGATATCAGGCAGTTGCATTTCGGCGGCCTGAAGACGTGGAGTGACTGATAGCGCAGCCAATATGGCCATGACGCAACTATACTTCGAGCGACGCTGCATGTGGACTCTTCCTCCCTATCGCCGATCGAAGATTCCAATCGACCGAGCCATTGTTTGCTTGGCATTGTTAGCACAAGATACAAAAGTTGAGAACGGAGTAGCGGCCCGAGCCGACCTGTCGGCACTCAAGCAGTACGGTGGCATCACCGTGGTGCAAGACCCGAGCGATGCCGCCATTCCGGAAATGCCACGACAACATTGACCCGTTTGGAACCCGACCACGTCGTAAGCCTGGCGGGCACGCCGCGCGCTGACACGCTCACTGAAATTCATTGCCAACCGTGCTCAATCACACGCCCCCTCGGGCGAGCGCTGATGTCGGCTTGGGGTCAAACTCGAACCTCGGGACGCGGCTGAGCTAGGTCCGTTCATCCCCCGCGAACCGAGCCATCTCCGTGCGATGTTCTCACAGCGCGAGGAGAACCTTGAAGCCACCCCAAAACAAACGCTTGCCGTCGAACGGCATCGCCTGCGGATCCATCTTTAGGCGTGAGTCGCTCATCACGGCGGCATTGATGCGATCGCGATCCTCTCGCGACTGGTAGACGATCCACGAGAATACTACGACTTCTTCAGCCTCGAGCTTCACCGCTTGAGGAAACGATGTAACTTTGCCCGCTTTCACATCGTCGGCGACGCATTCAATATATTCGAGAGCGCCGTACTCTTTCCAGATTGCGCCGGCCTTCGCGGAAAACTGCTTGTAGGCGTCAATGTTCTTGGCTGGAACGGGAAGAACGAACCCGTCCACGTACTTGTCGGTCATCATCATATCAGCTCCTTCTGGTACTCTTAACGCATCAGTCTACAGGCTTCTCACGGAGTGCCGGCAGCTTCGCTGTCCCAAGGACGTTTCGCGCTGCCCCCTTTCCGACAGCATCCCGAAAAAATTCTTTGCATTCGCGGATCTCTGTCAGTGAGTTCGCCACACAATGAAGTGGTCCCCCACATCAATATTCCATCGCCGCGTCCACAGCCCGGAAAATTTGTGATCGGTGAGACAGAAAGACTTTTGCAACACTATCTGCCATGAATGGACATGGCAGCCCGATAGCGAGGTGACCGGTCTTGTCGAATATGACGTTCTCGACGCTTCCACGGGATGGGCGATTGTTTGACTGATCCCATGACCTGAATCGCATCGACCGCCGCACCATCATGTGCATGATGCTGATCTCGGCGCTCGCGGTCATCTGGAATTTGTTTAGACCATGAAAGAGGCCGCCAACTGAGGCGGCCTTACTTGGCTGACTGTAACTGTTCTTGCTTCGCAGTGATAATGGCTATCCGCGCGCGGAATGTCCCGATCTCCTTAAGAAGTTCATGACGCTCTGGCCCCGGCGGGAGCTTGCCAGCAGTCTCCAATAGCTTGGCGGCCATTTCCTCTAAGTCGCGCATCTTATCTCCATTGCGTTTCACCGTGCGAAAATTCAAATACCGCGGGCGAAATCGTCAATTTCCAATAGTGTGTGTTGAAGATAAAAAGCCGCAGGCGTTGCGCTGCGGCTCGCCGGGTTCGAAAATTGACTGCTTATGAAACCTACCCAGCCCCGGTTGGCTGAGCTAAGGCCACATATCGCCAAGCGTAAATCTAAAAAGCGCAGTTCCGATGCAGGAACAAAAGCCTTGTTGCTGCATCGCCACAGCGAAGGGCTGAGAAGCCGCTCGATTAGATGGCGACATCCATTATCCCGTGATGGAGCCGAGGGCCCGCGCAGGAAAAAAATTCATAGACCTTTTAGTAACCCAAAGGGCTACGAAGGCATAGGAGAAGCCCACCACTAAGATGAGCGAAGCTGTCGCGGAGACCAGGTCAACTGACCAGGGGTGCCCGCCTCCGCCGGTCAGGTTGAGGCGTCCGGAGCGGCTTTCGTCCCGATATGTGTGAAGGCGCATGGCAGCACTCCTCGAAAGCGAGGGCCCGGCAGGTCCTCCGGTTCCGGCTTTCTTTGATGACACGACGCCCATGAGCGGGCCTCAGCTTTCCACCCCCGGAGCTGGGCCCTTTTTGCTTTCGCCTCGTGACTATCTTGCTGACATGCTTAAGGCGTTTGATTTTTGCCTGCCGACCACCGGCAAGGCGGTGCCCGACCGCCCGGACTGGCTGCACGAAATAAAATACGCGGCGATCGCTTCCGTCTGGAGCCCGACGGCGTCCGCGTTCGCTCGATCACCTTCATCGGCCCCCCCTGAAATGCAAAAAGGCGACGCTGAATTGGCGCCGCCTAGTTAGGTGATCCCACAGTCGTTTGAACCATGCCACATGGCCCGTCACCCCCGCACTGTCGGCGCGATGCATAGCGCCCACATGGCGTGAGCGCGATGTGATAGTCTTTCCATCGGACGGAGCGAGATACTTAATCTCGTGGGTCACATGCCCGGCGGAACGATCCTCGATATCCTTCGGGCGGATGAAGCCATGAACACCTGGCTTGTTTTCATGATTATCCTGCTCGGGGTCGGCGCGCTGACCTTGCACAGGTACGACGTGCAGCGCGTCCTGATCTCGATCGCGTTCGGCTGGTTCGTGCCGGGCGCGATCCTGCTCGGTTACAGGGGCGAGCACCTGTGACCTCGCAGCCAAGCTTGCAGTCTGCACATTCGCGCTATGCAGACAATGACGCGCCGTTTCGATTTCGGCATTGCTGGCGCCGTGACTTCGTGCCCACGTCTCAGCGGCCGCTTCCGAGTATTTGGCGACATAGAAACGAACTATGGCGCAAGAGACATGGCCAAACAACGGCACGCCTGCTGTGGCCGTTTGGCTGAGCGCAATCAATGTTGCAAAGGCTAGGATTGCTCGTCTCATCATCACGATCCACCGTGAAGGAACTAACGCGGCAATTTCGAACCCATCCAGCCCAGCCGTCCAGTCATTGGTAGGGAGCGCAGCAACAAATCCCGTCCGAACGTTTACGAGTTATCTATAGAATCGCACCAATAATGCATTGATTTGAGCGAGTTGTTCGCACGAAAGTTCATTCAAACAAACACGAAACGTTAACAACCATTCTCTGGAAGCATCTCGCAATGCATGCAAGTTTGTCGAAGCGCCGTGACCGACCATATCACGCTGGCCGCTCGAAGCAGTCGATCAAGGTGAAGAACCGCAAGCATCCGGCGATGGACCGGATGATGGAATCGTTCGGATGACGACGGTTGTCGCCAACCCTCGTGCACAAAAGCGGAAGTTGCTGGACCGGCTGCAGGAAAATGCCGACTCGAACGAGCGCAATGAAATCGAGCGTCAGCTAGCGCATATCTCCGTCGCTTTGGACTACCTCGACCCGACTGGGGCGGATGATGAACGTTGCTGATCGTCGCCGCTCGTGATCATCGGCATTTGCTCAACCAGAGATGACACCGACGCGGCCTTCGAGGCGGGCGGTAGATACCTCCGATTTTACCTGATGGTTTTATCGCTTCTTCAGGTTTGGTGCCTACAAATGGCGTGACGCCTATAAATGGCTCGATGAAAATGTTCTGGAGATTTCTCACAGGTGAGTCGGGTGTGGCGGCTGTCGAGGACTGCCTAATCACCGCTGGCATCGTGCTTGCCATCATCGCGATTGTGAACGGAATTGGTGCCAAGCTCAACAGCAAGCTCACGTCAGCCAATGCTTCGCCGAATAAGCGATTTAGGGCATCTCGAAGGCGAACCGTTTCACCTTGACGATCCCGGCAGCCTGCCCTCCGTGTTTTTCCGCGAGCGAGCGGCAAGGAGAAGTTTGCGCATTCTACGCAGACCGGTGGTAACGCGCGCGGAGCAATGGTCAAACGAGGGGGTTCGATCATGCCCTCCATATTAGATTCTGCTCTCTCGCGAATATTGCCGTTGGCGCCTCGCTGCTTCTAATCCGGCGTGGGCAAGTCCCAGTTCGCTGCCGCTTCGGATGGCTGGGAACGGGCCGGCGCGCGACGGGATTGGTCCGCGGTCTCAGACGGCCGCCCCATCGGAACCTGCACAGCCTCGCCAACAATCTGTGCAGAGAGCCCCTTACCAAAACCTCGGCCGATCCAGGCCGCGCAAACCGCCCGGGCACCGGACCCGTCGCCGCAAAATGCCCATTGGCCGTTCAGTGGGCACAATTGACTCTGGGGCACGGGCGCCAGCCTTTTAGAGCAAGCCCGCTCTGGCATGATCCTTGAATAGCTCCGCATCGCGAACGTAGCCGCGAAGTGTATCCACGGGCGCGGATCGAGCGGTTCCCCCGGCCCCAGTGAAATCAAGATTTCTCCTAAGTCGTGGCGGCGATTGTCGCTTTTTGGCCATCGACAGCAGGGTACTGGTCGACGAGAGTAATCAGGAGGCATCACCCAATGCCGACGAAAGACGATTTTACTCCGGACAGTCCTTTCGCTCTCTTTCTATCCGAACATGCCGATGAACCCGAACAGCCGGGTATCGTCATAGCTCTGGACAGAGCGGTTATTTGGTCGCGAATCCTAAAGACGAGTATTTTGGTTGCGACACCTCGGCGCTTCAGCCTGGCACCGATCAGTCCACGCCAACAATTCGATCAACCGCCGGCACTCAGGCTTTGCCGCCGACTGCAAAGGACGAGCCGCCGTCTAACGCCGGCGCTAACCCCGAGTCATCGCCGGCGTTAGATGACAAGAGCGCACTTCAGTCGCCAACTTCCGGGTCACAGACCGCAACGGACGCGCCGCCGCGCAACGAAATTGCCGCCGCTCGTGAAACTGCCGATCAGAGTCAGACCGAACTCCGTCAGCCGTCAGCCGATGCCGATGCTTTGCACAAGCAATACCAAGCTTGGGCAGCGGAGCAGGATCCACCGGCGCAGGTCGTACAGCCCGCTCAAGATGCCCCAGCACAGGTTGTGCAAGATGCCCGACCACCGGTCCGGCACATGAAAAAACACCGACACGTCCCGCCAGTGCAAAATGCGCGCGCAGAGATCCGGTCCGAGCGACATCCACAAGCAAAGGTCCGGCGGGAGCAAAATGCACGGGCACAGGTCCCGCCCGTACAAGACGCCACAGCAAAGGACCAGTCTGTGCAAAATGCCCAGCCACCGTCGTTCCTGCAAAGCCTCGGTTGGCGCAACTAGGAAAGGATGCTCTACAAGCCCTCGTGGCAGTTCTAGAGCAAACCTGTCCCCGCGTGATCCTTGAATAACTCTGCATCGCGGACGTAGTCCCGCAGGGTATCAACGGACTTGTGGCGGGACACGTCCATCATCTTGAAGATCGACGCGCTCACGCAACGCAGCAATTTCCCGCTTTATTCAATCACCTGGTCGGCGCAGTAGGAATGATTCTGATATCGTGAGGCCGAGCGCGTTGGCGGTTTTGAGATTGATGATCAGCTCGAACTTCGTTGGCTTTTCGACCTGGAGTTCGCTTGGGCGCGCACCCCGGAGAATTCTGCCAGCTAAAGAGGCGGCACGTCTTCCGATGGCTTCTAGTCGCGCGCCGCAGCCGATGAAGATGGGCACTTTTTTTCGCCGTGGTTCTATGATGCCGTAGTCCACCACGCGCTGCGCCGCCCTGCGCTCTGCGCTACGGCCCGCCCTTTTCTCGCCGCCATCATCATTCAGGAAACCTGTGGGGGGCGGGTCCTGCGGGGGCAGTGTTCCCGAAGGAACTGCGTGATCGTCCGACGTTTGCCGCAACACGAAGTGACTGCGTCCCGCCGCGCGTTCCTGCGCGGGCTTGCGTCCTCAGCTAGCCTGCTCGCGCTCGGCGGATGCACTAACTTGGGCGCGACGGGCGCGCGCTTCGATGCTTCGTCGCTTTCAGTGGAACCTACATTACTCGTCGCAACCACGCGCAAGCCGGTGAACGGCGGGCGGGCGAAGCCCTGGTTTGGGCCGGAGCGGGCTTCTACGATGACCGTCGCACGGGCGAAGCTGGTGCCGCCTGACGACAGCCGTTTCTCTCTCGCCGCAGCCGGGCTTGGCGATTGGCGTCTTGATGCGGTCGAGCCGGTGTCGGGAGAGGTCAGCAATCTTCTCGCGCAGGCGGGCGGCGGACCAGACGTCCTGATCTACGTCCACGGCTTCAAGCAGACTTTCGAGACAGCGGCGCTCGATGCCGCGCACCTCGCCGATGGCATCAGGTTCCGTGGCCAGACGATGGTATTCTCCTGGCCGTCCAAGGCTGGGCTCTTCGACTACGCCTATGACCGCGAGAGCGCGATGTGGTCCCGCGATGACTTCGAACGCGTGCTCCAGTCCGTCGTCACGACCCCGAGTGCCGGCCGCGTTCACATCGTCGCACACAGCATGGGAACCACGGTGACGCTCGAAAGCCTCCGCCAGCTCTATACGCGAGATGGTGACACCGTCGTAGATAAAATCGGGGCCGTGGTGTTCGCCTCACCGGATATCGACATGGACGTGTTCTCGTCGGCGATCAACCGCATCGGTCCGCTCGCCCGCAAGATCACCGTCATCGCCGCGACGAACGACCGCGCGCTGGCGCTGGCTGGGCGCATCGCGGGCGGGATGACACGGGTCGGCGCCGCCGAGAAGGCCGCCATCGAGCGGCTAGGGGTGCGCGTGATCGATGCTTCCGAGGCAGGCTCGGGCGTCATCAACCACGATTTGTTCCTGTCGAATGCGGAGGTGCAGCGGGTGATACGCCGCTCGATTGATACCGCGGCCGCGTGAACTCGGCTTGGCGGAAACGATTACACAGAAAGGGTGCCTGCCCGGCGCGATATAGCGCTCTGGCGTAGAGTGGCGCGCCACGGCCGATGAAGAGCACTATTCGTTCGCCGTAATGGGATGGCCCGGCCGTGCTCAGCGGCCTAATCACCGTGCCGGGGATCGGCCCGATCATCTCAAGCGCGGTGGTGGCGGCGATCGGCAATGGCGCCGGATTCAAGCGGGGACGCGATTTCGGCGCTTGGCTGGGGCTGGTACCCAAGCAGGAGTCGACGGGTGACCGCACGATCCTGG
>VAZV01000301.1 GCA_005884765.1 Alphaproteobacteria bacterium | reverse complement strand
GCGGCGGTGCCGTAGCGCCAAGTTCCGCTTTTACCCACCTGCTTGGCCGCCTTTCGGGCCTCCAACTGCGCAAGCGCATGTCGGATCGAAGTGAAAGCCAGGGAGGTGCCCTTCACCTGTAGCACCTTACGGATCTCCGCCTGTCGCACTGCACGCGGCGCTGCCTTCTTCAGGATTTCTCGGATCAGCCGCGCGTTGGCACCGCGCTCTGCCCGGCGGCGGCGCGGCTGGCGTGCGCCCATGGCCGCGGATCGCGCGGCGGGACGTTTGACAGGCGAGCGGCGGACCTGAGTGCCGGTCCGGAGAGGAATTGCTGCTCGGTTCGGCTCCGGTTGTTCTATCGCGATGTCACTGCTTTTACTGCCGTTTGGCACGGCGGCCTTGTCGCTTTGTTGAGGAGCCGACCGCGCGGTCAGTTCCTTAACCGCTTGCATGGCCATGGCGTAGCCTTCCGCGAAGGCTTCGCGTCGGATGATCTCGATCTGGTTGTGTAATTCGGTCAACGCTGTTTCTGTCATCGCTACCCTCTCACATGCAAATCTGATTGTGGCACTAACCATAATATGGCTCGGCCGTTCCGAAAAAATGAGTGTTGGCCACAGCACGTTGAGTGTCACGAAAAAAAATCGAGCATATCGACAATGGCTAAAATGAGCCCCCAGATGGCTACCCAGAGCCCGAGCGACACCAGCAGTATCAGCACAATCGCTTGTCTGTCGCTCATCGCTGTCGGCTGAAGCAAAACTTCTGTGATCGTCGTCAGCGCAATCATCCTCCCGTTACGGCGATCGTGATGAGTACCACCACCACGATAGCAATCCTGAAAGCGATTGGGGACGGAGGCAGGCACACCGCCGTTGCTAGGCGTGTGTAGCGCTGAATGATGTAGAGCGTTTGCTGGGCGCCTGCTTGATAATTCCGGCCAAAAACTTGATGATCGGGTCTGTTCGATTGCGTCAGCCCACACGGCTATCGCCATTCCGGCGAAGACATAGCCACGTTTTCGAAACGGGCCGTGATGCGTAATTAATGTAGGCGAACCCGGACCGGGACAATTTGCCAGACACTGTCCGGGCATGTCCGACTTGTCCGGGCGGTGCATGCCGGACGCCAAAGCCGGACCGGACCGGACGCGCCCCTTCAGGGGCGTCCTGTCTGTCCGGGTGTCTCGGCGCACGGTCACCGACGACGAGCAGGCTGATGGCGTCTTGTGGGATCAATCCGGTAAGCTCTCATCGAAAGGGGCGCGACTATTGCGAGGGCGCGGCAAAACTCTTGGGACGATCGATCTGCATGTCGCATCGCGTGTGCGAGAGCGGCGGATCGTGTTGGGAATAAGTCAGCGACAGATGGCGACAACCTTGGGTCTCACCTTTCAACAGGTGCACAAATACGAACAAGGCAAAAGCCGTATCAGCGCTGGCCGCCTATACGATTTTGGGAAGGTGCTGGGGGTACCTATCACGTTCTTCTTCGAGGGTATTACCGATAGATCACCACCAGGTGCGCCTCCATCGAGCGGCGGTCACACCGATGAGTTGGGTCGTCGTGAAGCAATCGAGCTTTTTACTGCATACCGTGCTATATCAGACCCACTGCTACGTCTGAGTGTACGACAACTTGCAAGAGCACTCGGACCGGAGCCGAACGGATCAACCGCAAGACAACCCTTGTCTCAGAGCCGCAGAGCGTCGCGTCGTGTGCGTATCGTCGAGGGCCGTGACCCCCCGAAGCGCTAAACAGATATGCGTCAACCCGCGCTGGCTAAGGCCATTCCAATGAACACGTAGGCCGCTGTCCCGAACAGCACGGTTCCGACTCGGACAATGATCCCCTTCATCGACTGCGTCCCCCGCTACGTGGCCATAATGTTCGGTTGGAATCTACCCAAAGCCGAAAAGGGAAACAGTGACGAATAATTACAAAGCTGCTAACA
>VAZV01000203.1 GCA_005884765.1 Alphaproteobacteria bacterium | reverse complement strand
CGCGCAGCATGCGGTCGCGGGCATCGACGCCGAATTTAACTTCTTTGGCTGACATATTTGGTTTCCCTGAGTTGAATATCTCTCACCCCTTCGAGACGCGCCCTGCAGGCGCTCCTCAGGGTGAGGGCGTGCAATGGATTAGGCGGCCTTCTTCTTGGAGGCGGGGACGTCGGTGAGCACGCCCATGATGTCGCTCTCCTTCATGATCAGCAGCTCCTGGCCGTCGATCTTGACCTCGGTTCCCGACCACTTGCCAAACAGCACGCGGTCGCCGACCTGGATATCGATCGGGATTAGCTTGCCGCTTTCGTCGCGGCCACCGGGACCGACGGCGATGACTTCGCCCTGCGAGGGCTTTTCCTTGGCAGTGTCGGGAATGATGATGCCGCCAGCGGTCTTCTCTTCGGCGTCGATGCGCTTGACCACGACGCGGTCGTGAAGCGGACGGAATTTCATGCAGTCCTCCTAAGTTTTTGCAGATGTTGTAGAATTCTGGATGGTTGGCAGTCCGGGCAAGCGAGTGCCAGCCTCGGCGGACTTGATTTAGGACAGAGCGATGTGGGGAGCAAGGGCTTCTAGCAGAAAAATTGGCACTCAAATACGGCGCCTGCCAGAATTTTCGACTGTCGTTAATCCCCAAGACAGATCGCGAAATCCTGTATTAGCACGTGCGGTAAGGTGCTGCTAACGCACCAAATTTCAACAATTCATTAAACATTTAGGCTTGTGATGAGTTGGTATCGTGCGTCACATTTCTCTCATGTGAGCGCATCTCCGCCGGGGTGGCTCCCGCAAGGCGGCCACCCACGTGAATGCGCTCCTTCAATGGAGGTTGGCATGGTCTCGCGGGTTGGGGTTGTTTCCGACGATTTCCGGAAGCAGGTGTTGGGTTACGGGCTGACGACGGCCCAAATTCTCTATCGGATGCCGGATCATCCCTCGCTGCTACAAACCTATGTCTGGCAGAACTACGATCTGTTTCCGAAATTCCCGGCGCTAAAAGATTTCCTCGCCTTCTGGCAGGAAAAGCTGGAGGGGCCGCTGTTTTCGGTCACCGTGGCGCATTCCAAGCTGATCAGGCCCGCCGAACTCCACGCCGTCGACGGCGTGTTTCGGCTGCATTGATCCGTGGGCAAAGGCGCCGCTCGCGCCGTGCCCCACCGCACTTGTTTTCCAACCTAGATGGTGGGCTCGCTTGCGCTTAGCCCACCCTGCGAATTGCGAACTGTGCTAACCTTCCGCCATCGAACGGAAAGGGAGAACGTCGATGGCGAGAAAGAAGCCGAAATCGCGAGCTGCGGCGAAGACCGCCGCGCTGAAGAAATCACCCGCGGGCAAAGCCACCTCTAAATCCTCGGCTAAAACCTCGGCGCGAAAGCCGATCAAGGCCAAGCGCACGCCGCCCGTTGCAAAATCAAAGGCCCGCCCGAAGCAGCGCATTGCGATCAGCCATCATCGCGAGGAGGATTTCAAGGCCGACGGCTTGCGGCCTTACGCGAAATACCGCGATCTCGGCATCGCCGATGCAAGCCATGGCCTGGCGCGCGCGCATGTCATCCGGCTGATCGGACCGTGCAATCCGGACGAAGTCTCAAAGCTGCATTTCCATGATGTCGACTTCCAGATGGTCTATGTCCTCAAGGGTTGGGTGAAGACTTACATGGAAGGCCAAGGCGAGACGCTGATGCAACAAGGCAGCGCCTGGACCCAGCCGCCGCGGATCAAGCACCTGATCATGGACTATTCCGACGACGTCGAGTTGCTGGAGGTGATCCTTCCGGCCGATTTTGAGACGAAGGAGCTGACGGCGTAACGACGCTGCGCGTCACGTCATCACCCCCACGATCGCGCCCATCAAACATGTCGTGATCGTGCCCGAGACAATCGATTTCAGCCCGAGCGAATTGATTTCCTCGCGCCGCTCCGGCGCCATGGTGCCGAGGCCACCGATCATGATGCCGAGGCTCGCGAAATTGGCAAAGCCGCACATCGCATAGAGCATGATCAGCCGAGAGCGGGGATCGAGCGCGTCGGGACCGAGCTTTGACAGATCGACATAGGCGATCAGTTCGTTCAGCACCGTCTTGGTGCCCATCAGGCTGCCGGCCGTGATGGCTTGCGGCCAGGGCAAGCCCATCAGCCAGCACATCGGCGCCATGGCAAGCCCAAGGATACGCTGCAGCGAAATGCCGGCGCCGCCGATGTTGGGCAAAAGCCCGAGGACTGCGTTGGCGAGATAGACCAGCGCCACCAGCACAATCAGCATCGCGATGATGTTGAGCAGAAGCTCGAGCCCGGCCGTGGTGCCCTTGACGATCGCATCCATGGTCGAGGAAGCCTGCAGGTCGGGATCTTCCAATTTGCCGCCGGTACGCTGGCTAGAGGTCTCGGGCACCATGATCATGCTGATCAGGATGGCCGCCGGCGCGCCGAGTACAGAGGCAATCACGAAATGCGCGGCGGCATCCGGAATCAGCGGTGCCAGCAATGTGGCGTAAAGCACCAGCACGGTGCCGGCGATACCCGCCATGCCGCCGGTCATGACCAGGAATAATTCGCTGCGCGTCATTTGCGTGAGGTAGGGGCGGACGAACAGCGGCGCCTCCACCATGCCGAGGAAGATGTTGGCCGCGGTGGAAAGCCCGACCGCGCCGCCGACGCCAAGCGTGCGCTCCAACAGCCACGCCATGCCACGCACGGCCGGCGGGAGAACGCGCCAATAGAACAACAGCGTGGTGAGGACGCTCATGATCAGCACGATCGGCAGCGCCTGGAATGCCAGGATGAAATCCGCACCTGGCGTCTTGAGGTCGAAGGGAAGGGCGCCGCCGCCGAGATAGCCGAACGCGAACGACGTGCCTGCACGCGAGGCCGAAGAAATCGCGCCGACGGCATCGTTGATCGCGCCGAATGCGTGCGCCACGAGCGGCAGCTTGATCAGGATGATTGCGGTGATGAGTGTGACGGCAAGGCCGACCGCGGCCTGTCGTATCGAAACTGCGCGGCGATTCTCGCCAAAGCCCCACGCGATCGCGAGCAACGCAAAGATGCCGAACGCCGATTGCAGTTGAAGCATGTCGCCCCACTCATGACGTCATTGCGAGGAGCGGAGCGACGAAGCAATCCAGTCCTGTCTTCGCCATGCCGCTCGCTGGATTGCTTCGCAGCGCTCGCAATGACGGCGATACGCGAGGCGCCGTCCTAACCCCGGCCCACGAACGGCATCTTCGATGCCATCACCGTCATGAACAGCACGTTGGCGTCGAGCGGCAGGCTCGCCATGTAGGCGACCGCGTCGCCGACCGCCTTCGCGTCCATGCGCGGCTCCGGCATCTTGCTGCCGTCGGGCTGCAACACGCCATCGACCATGCGATCCGTCATCGGGGTTGCGGCGTTGCCGATGTCGATCTGGCCAACTGCGATATCGTAGGCGCGTCCGTCGAGATTGGTCGCCTTGGTGAGGCCGGTGATGGCGTGCTTGGTCGACGTATAGGCCGAGGACAGCGGCCGCGGCGCGTGCGCCGATATCGAGCCGTTATTGATGATGCGGCCGCCGCGCGGGGTCTGGTCCTTCATGATGCGGAACGCGTGTTGCGTGCACAGGAACGGTCCGGTCAGGTTGGTATTCACCACCGCCTGCCACTGCGCCAGGCTCAGATCCTCGAACGGGATCGCCGGTGCGCCCATGCCGGCATTGTTGAAGAGAACATCGAGCCGGCCGTAAGTCTGCATCACCTTGGCAAACAGTGCGCCGATCGATCCGGGATCGGTCATGTCGGCGGAAACGGGCAGGCTCTTGCCGATGTTGTCGCCGAGCTTCGCGGTCTCCTCAAGCTTCTCCATGCGCCGCCCGGCCAGCACCACGGTAAATCCGACCCGCATCAGCGCCAGCGATGCCGCCCGTCCGACGCCGGTGCCCGCACCCGTCACCACGGCGATCTTGTTAGCTGCTTCGGCCATTGTGTTTCCTCGCTGTTATTTCTTTGCTTCTGTTTCGGCCTTGTAGGGCGGTCTCGGAATATTCTGATGCGCCGCGCGCAGCGCCGCCGACCAGCGCGAGCGCAGATCGTGGAAGTAGGGCTCGCCCGCCTCGATGCGGTGATTGAGATCGGCCTCGCAGGCATCCGTGCGCACCACCAGCACGTCGATCGGCAGGCCAACGCCGAGATTGGAGCGCATCGTCGAATCCATCGAGATCAGGCTGGTCTTGAGCGCCTCGTACAGCTCGACGTCGTAATGCATGGCGCGGTCGAGCACCGGCTTGCCGTATTTGTGCTCGCCGATCTGCAAATAGGGCGTGTCGGTGGTGCACTCGATGAAATTGCCGGCGGTGTAGACCATGAATAGCCGCATCCGCGACCCCTTGATCTGACCGCCGAACAGGAACGAGACGTCGAAACTCACATCTTCCGACTGGAGCGCGGGGCCCTCGGTGGCATGCACCGCGCGGATCGCCCGGCCGATACGTTGCGCCGCCTGGAACATGGTCGGCGCGTTCATCAGCGTCTCGATGTCGCCCGTGTGCGGATCCTCGAGCCCCTCGGTCAGGGTCGACAGAACCGACTGGCTGATCGCGAGATTGCCGGCGCTCGCGATCGCCATGATGCGCTCGCCGGGCTTTGAGAAGACGTGGAGCTTGCGAAAGGTCGAGACGTTGTCGAGACCGGCATTGGTGCGGGTGTCCGCGATCATCACCAGCCCGTCCCGTACCAGCACTCCGCAACAATAGGTCATTCCGGTGATCCCCGAAGCCGTCGGACGGCGCAGAATTACTAGCCAATTTCACGGTGTCATCCAACCCCAATTCCCTGATGGCGCGCCATTCCCCGAACGGCTAGAAAAACCGAGGGCTCGATCGTGGGGCGGGGCGGGAAGCGGCCATGAGACCGCTCGCGTGGATGAGGGATTTCTGGGAGGCCAAAGTGCGTGCCAGCCGGCTGCCTCGGGGCCTGGGAGCGTCCGCCGCCGCTCTTTGTGTCGCGCTTCTGGCGGCAACGCCGGCGGCCGCGCAAAAACCAGGCGGCACGCTGCGGCTCTACCACAACGACAACCCGCCCTCGACCTCGCTGCTCGAGGAAGCAACGATTGCTTCGGTGACGCCGTTTGCTTCCGTGTTCAACAATCTCGTCGTGTTCGATCCCGCCAAGCTCCATGAGAGTATCGAAACGGTCGTCCCGGACCTTGCCGAAAGCTGGTCCTGGGACCCGACCAATACCCGGTTGACCTTCAAGCTGCGCCAGGGCGTGAAATGGCATGACGGCCAGCCCTTCACGGCAAAGGACGTGCAGTGCACCTGGCGGATGCTGATCGGCAAAGGCGACACGCAGGATTTCCACCGCAATCCCCGCAGGGTCTGGTATTCGAAACTGCAGGACGTCTCGATCAACGGCGATTACGAGGCGACCTTTGAGCTGAGCGAGCCGCAGCCGAGCCTGCCGGTGCTGCTGGCGAGCGCGTTTTCCCCGGTCTATCCCTGCCATGTGCCGCAAGCTGTGATGCGGACGAGGCCGATCGGCACCGGTCCGTTCAAGCTGGTCGATTTCAAGCGCGGCGATTCCATCCGCCTCGTTCGCAATCCCGAGTATTGGAAAAAGGACAGGCCCTATCTCGATGAGATCACGTTTCGCGTGATCGACAGCCGCGCCACGCGGATACTGGCTTTTTCGGCCGGCGAGTTCGATATCACTTTTCCGTCCGACGTTAGCGTCCCGCTGCTCAAAGACATCAAGGCGCGGGCGCCGGACGCCATCTGCGAGATGACCAACAGCGGACTCCAGATCAACCTGATGGTGAACCGCGTCAATCCGCCGTTCGACAATCCGGACATTCGAAAGGCGATGTCGCTGGCGATCGATCGCAAGCCGTTCAATACCATCCTGATGGAAGGGCAGGGACTGCTCGGCGGGGCCATGCTGCCCAAACCGGTCGGCGAATGGGGGATGCCGCCGGATGGGGTTTCGCAGCTCGCGGGATATAGCCCCGATAACGAAAGAAACATCGCCGAAGCGCAAGCGATCATGCAGAAGCTCGGCTACAGCGATGCAAAGCCGCTGCCGATCAAGGTTCAGACCCGCAATCTTCCGACCTACCGGGATCCCGCGGTGATCCTGATCGATCAGCTCAAGAAGATCTACATCGTTGGCGAACTGGATATCCTCGATACGCCGCGCTGGTACGCAAGGCTTGCCAAGAAGGATTACACCATCGGACTGAATGTTACCGGTGTTTCCGTCGACGATCCCGACGGCAATATCGTCGAGAATTATTCCTGCAAGTCCGAGCGCAATTACACCCAATACTGCACCGCCGAGGTCGACAAGCTGCTGGCGGCGCAATCGCGCGAGCTCGACCGTGACAAGCGGACCAGGATCGTCTGGGAGATCGAGCGGTTGCTCGCCGAAGACGCCGCGCGCCCAAGCGTGTTGTGGTTCGCGGTCGGCAATTGCTGGCAGCCTTACGTGAAGAATTTTCACCCGCACGACAACAGCCAATACAACAATTTGCGCTTCGAGGATGTGTGGCTGGATAAGTGAACTTCTTTTATCGTCCCGAAAGCCGGGACCCATGACCACGAATGTGTTGATGGCTCGCTGTGGCTCCCCAACGATGGTCATACCCCGCCTATGAGGGGTATCCAGTACGCCGCGGCTTATCGATTTGATCACGACGTCTCGGAGTACTGGATCGCCCGCCGGAGGCTGTCATCGGGCGCGCATTCGCGCGACCCGTTGCCGGGCGATGACAGGCGGGTGACCAGTCCCCTCTGATTCAATTGTCAAACAGCCAATTCAGCTCGTCATTGCGAGGAGCAAGGCGACGAAGCAATCCATTTCGCCGTGCAAAGAAAGATGGATTGCTTCGTCACTCGCGCTCCTCGCAATGACGGCTGCGCGAGCAGCCGCCTTCCCGCGACGCGGATCGCGCCCGAGTTGTTGTACGAACTACCCTCAGAAAGATAGAGGGCGCAGGGAAAGCCGGGTGCTCGCCGCACCCATAGCCTCGCGTGCAGAAAAAAGCACACGAGCGTAGTCGCCACAGGTTCGCCGAAACAATCCGACCTTCCCTGCGCAATGGTTTACGGCTTATTCCGCGCTCTCCCTGGTGACCGGGCTTTCTTGCCACCATCGCTTCGCAGGAATCGCTTCCCGCGAAACTTGACGCCAGCGTCGGGGCGTCAGGACCACACGGCTTTGCCGTCCGCATCAACGCCGCTCGTCTTGCGTCGCCAAAGCGTCCACCGCATCCCGCACCCAACGTCCGTGACGATCGCGAAGCGCCCCTCTCAGAGAGCGCGAGACGTCGGAGAGAAAATCGCTGATTTGGGGTGAGCGTCAAGCGTTCGATCTGAATTCGAGCGATGACAAAATGCGACATTGACTAAGCGGTGGTGTAGTCGCGATGTCGCACACACTAATGCTGCCCGACGGGCAAACCGATGACGCGGTTCGTCGTCATGTAATCTTCAGATCGACAGCCCACCAACAACGACGATGGCGTGCGTGGCTCGCCAGAATCAAGTCTCTCCGTCGTGCGCCGCCTGCAGGCTGAAAATGCGCTTGTTCCAGTGGGGATCATGAACAAAGCGGAGGTTTTCGGTCTTGAAATCAAGTTGCTGCCGCTTCCACTCGGATGCCCACGCGAAGTGTGCTTCTTCGAGCTGCTGCCGCAGCTTGGAAACTTCAACCGAATAAGGAGGCGGGAAGAGAATCTGGAAGCTTATGGAATTGCCGGCCATCGCCCGATCTCTTCAGCCTCAACCACACCGCTTCACGCGAGATGCGCGTTACGGATTCGTACTTACTTCACAAAGGTTTTCAAGTGCGGAGGCAATTCAAAAATGCTCACCGCGAGGTGTTCGTAACGGCTTAGCTTTCGAAGCTTTCAAGGAGCGGCAGCCTCTTCTCTTGTCCTTTTTCTGTCCTTTTGCTTATCCCTCCAAATGGAACCATTCTCTTTCTGCGAAATATCTTTAAGTCGAGGTTGGTGAACAACCTCTCAGCCGCAGTGGCGAAAAGCGCGAGAAGGTCACGCGGGTTGGTGCGGAGGACAAAGAGTGCTGCTGCGCAACATGTGCGACCGCGCCGGTGGCAGCGGTCATATCGCGCCACGGCCGCGCCGAGAATTGAGTGCGCACAAGCATCGATCACACCTGATGACACAATGGCCGGAATAGGCGGCCAACGCACATTCGGGAGGATATCACATGCAAAGTCCCGTAGCAGCGAAGGCGTCCGGCGCACGCAGTTATGGCCGCTGGTACGTCCTGGTATTGATCAGCCTGATGTATCTGATCACCTATCTGGATCGCGTGAATATTTCGACCGCGGCGCCGGTCATTGCCAAGGAATTTGGCTTCGACAAGGTCACGATGGGGATCATCTTCAGCTCATTCGTCTGGGCCTATGCCGCGTTTCAAGTGCCGGGCGGCTGGCTCGGCGATCGCTTCGGCGCCCGCAACGTCCTGACCATCATTGTCAGCTACTGGTCGATCATGACTGCGGCGACGGCCGCAGCGACGGGCGCGGTCTCGTTTGTGGTTTTGCGTTTCTTGTTTGGCATCGGCGAAGCGGGTGCTTTCCCGGGCGCCACCCGAGCGATGCAGCTCTGGTATCCGCGCCACGAGCGCGGCATCGTGCAAGGCGTCACCCATAGTGCGAGCCGTTTGGGAGCCGCTATTGCGCCCCCGATCGTCGTCTTCATCATGACGGCATGGAGTTGGCAGGCGGTGTTCTACATTTGCGGCGTGGTCGGTCTCATCTGGGCCATCTTGTGGTATCTCACCTTCCGAAACTTTCCCGAGCAGCATCTGCTTGTGAACGAGACGGAGCTTGAACACATCCGCGGGCGCGACGCGGCGGGCAACCTCAATCAAGCACAAACCGAAAGGGTGAGCGTGCCATGGGCGACGCTGCTGCGATCGCCGAATATGTGGGCGATCATGTGCGCCTATTTCACCTATGCCTATTGCCTCTGGATATTCCTGAGCTGGCTGCCCTCTTATCTGGTGGACTTCCGGCATTTCACGCTCCTGAAGGTCGGCCTGTTTGCGTCCCTGCCGTTATTTGCAGGCGTCATCGGCGACACCGTCGGCGGGGTGGCGACGGACTGGCTGCTGCACAGAACCGGCAACGCCAAGCTCGCGCGGCGGTCGGTCGCGATCGTGGGCATGCTGGGCTGCGTCTGCTTCATCGTTCCGGCCGCATTGACAGAGAACGCTTACACGGCCGTGTATTGCCTGACTGGCGCGCTGTTCTTTCTCGAATGCACGATCGGTCCGTCCTGGGCCGTTCCCATGGACGTTGGCGGCAAGTGCTCCGGCACCGTCTCCGGCATGATGAACATGGCCGGCAATATCGGCGGCGCCTTGTCGCCGATCGTGTTCGGCGTGCTGGTTCAGTTTGGTTCCTGGCAGGCACCGTTCATCGTTGCGGCCGGCCTCCTCGTTCTAGGAGCAGCGGTCTGGGCCTTCTGGCTCAATCCCGACGTGTCGGTGCTGGAGCGAAAATCCGCATAAGCGCGCCCACATGCATCCCAGCGAGATCGCGAAGTGCCCTAGACTACCACTGCGACTGGCTCTGCCACTGTCCCGGCCGTCCGGCCTGCTCGACCTTGACGCTGACCGTCAGCGTTTCCGTCCCGCCGCCATAGCGAGTGCCGCGCACGGGGGCTGCGCCGAGATAGTCGAGACCGATGGCGACGCGGGCATGCGCGTCCGTGGTGCAGATGGAGTTGGCGGGATCGAACCCGATCCAGCCCAAGTCCGGCACGAAAGCTTCCGCCCAGGCGTGGCCGGCCGCTTGATTGACCATGCCGTCCGAGCGCAGGAAATGCCCGGAAACAAAGCGCGCCGGAATGCCGCCGGAGCGGGCGCAGGCAATAAAGACATGCGCATAGTCCTGACAGACGCCGCGCTTTAAAGTGAATGCTTCCACCGCCGAGGTCCCACTGTTGGTGGGGTCCTCGTCGAACGTCATGTGCTCGTTGATCTGGGTCATCAGCGCGTGCAGGAATCCGAGCGTGTCGTGTTCAGATTCAGCCCGCAGCTCCCGGGCAAAATTCGCCATTGCCAGATTGACCACCGTCAGCGGCGTCGTCCGCAGGAACAGGCCGGGCGGAAACCGCTCGTCGGTGCCCTTGAGCACGCCGCCGGTGTCGTGGGTCTCGATCACGCCGGCGACATTGATGGTCAGGTCGGCCAGCGGCCCCTGGGTCAGGACATGCGTGACATTGCCGAACGCATCCTCATGCACATCGAGCCGCGAGTCCGTGGAGACGTCGATCTGCCAATCGGCGACGTATTGCCCGTCATGGCTGCACGGCGTCAGCCGCAGGATCTGGATGACGCCGGTCGCCGGAGGTTCGTAGCGATAGGAAGTGGTGTGTGAAATTCGCAGGCGCATGGTATGTCGCGATTGTTATTGAGGCAGATGAGGGCCAAACGCAGTCATTGCGAGGAGCCACCGGGTCTCGCCTTCGGCGAGCCCGATGACAGGCTCCGCGATGAAGCAATCCATCTTTGCTTCGCCGCCCAATGGATTGCTTCGCTGCGCTCGCAATGACGGTTAGATCACGTTCTTCCCGAATCCATCAAATCAAATATTGCTTGGTGATGATTTCGCCGAGCCGCGAGTTATCCGAAATGAATTCCTGGATGAATTCGTGCACGCCGTGCTGGAAAATATCGTCCATGTGGCTGTGCTCCAGGCGGTTGCGGACGCCGCGGGCGTGACGCTGCGCCGCGCCCTGGCGGCCATAGGCGACGCCGATCTGGTCGAGGTTGCGCACCAGATTGCCGTAACAACTCGCGAGCGAACGCGGCAGCGTATCGTTGAGGATCAATAAATCGGCGATCAGCCAGGGTTTGAGCGTTTCGCGATAGACCCAGTGATAGGCGGTGAGTGCCGAGACCGAACGCAGGATCGAGGTCCACTGGTAGAAATCGAGGGGACCGCCGACATGCTCCTCCTCGGGCAGCAGCACGTGATATTTGACGTCGAGAATGCGCGCGGTGTTGTCGGCGCGTTCCAGGTGCAGGCCGAGCCTGGAGAACCAGTAGGCGTCATTGCGCAGCATGGTGCGGTAGGCCGAGCCGTCGAACCGCAGCGACGTCTCCTGCACGAAGCGTAAAAATCGCGCAAGCTCCTCGCGGGTCGAGGTACCCTTGCCCCAGACCTCTTGCAATTCAATCCAGGCCGAGTTGATGGTGTCCCACATCTCGCTGGTCAACGCGGTTCGTACCGAGCGCGAATTGAGCCGGGCGGCTTCGATGCAGTTTCGGATCGAGGAGGGGTTGTCCGACGAGAACGACAGATACTCGACGACGTTCGTCTCGTTGGCTTCCTGGTAGGCTTCGTAAAAGCTGGCGCTGACGCCGGCGGTAAGGAGCGCGGAATCCCACTCGTTGGTCTTGCCGATATAGGCGGTGGGAAGGGCGGTGACGCGCAGCGTCGCATCGATGGTGCGCGCGAGATATTCCGCCCGTTCGACGTAACGGGCGAGCCAGTAGAGGTTTTCGGCGGTGCGCGACAGCATGCGGCGATCCTGCTCTCTACTCGTCCAGTATCCAGGTGTCCTTGGTGCCGCCGCCCTGGCTTGAATTCACCACCAGTGAACCCTCTTTCAAGGCGACCCGGGTCAGCCCGCCCGGCACGATCGTGGTGCGGTCCCGCCCGGTCAGCACGAATGGCCGCAAATCGACATGGCGTGGCGCGAGGCCCGACGTGGTGCAGGTCGGACAGGTCGACAGCGCTAGCGTCGGTTGTGCGATAAAGCCTTCCGGCTCGCGTTTGAGCTTGTCGCGAAAGGCTTCGATGGTCGCCTTGGTCGCGGCGGGGCCGATCAGCATGCCGTAGCCGCCGGAACCGTGCACTTCCTTCACGACGAGGTCGGCGAGGTTATCGAGCACGTAGGACAAATCCTTTGGCTCGCGGCAGCGCCAGGTCTGCACGTTCTTGAGGATCGGTTCTTCGCTGAGATAGAATTTCACGACATCCGGCATGTAGGAGTAGATCGCCTTGTCGTCGGCGATGCCGGTTCCGACCGCGTTGGCCAAGGTGATGTTGCCGGCCGCATAGGCCGACATCAGCCCGGGCACGCCGAGCGCCGAATCCGGGCGGAACGTCAGGGGGTCGAGGAAATCGTCGTCGACGCGACGGTAGATCACGTCGACGCGCTTGAGCCCTTCCGTGGTGCGCATGAATACCTCATCATTCTTGACGATGAGGTCGCGGCCCTCGACCAGTTCGATGCCGAGCTTGTCGGCGAGGAAGGAGTGCTCGTAATAGGCGGAATTGTAGACGCCCGGCGTCATCAGCGCGACCGTCGGCTCGGCCGAGGCGCTCAAGGGCGCCACCGATCGCAGCGCCGACAACAGTTCGTCCGGATAGCGCTCGACCGGCGCGACGCGATGGCGGGCGAACAGGTCCGGAAACAGCCGCATCATGATTTCGCGGTTTTCCAGCATGTAGGACACGCCGGAGGGCGTGCGCGCGTTGTCCTCCAGCACGATGAAATCTTCCGCGTTGACGCGGACGATATCGATGCCGGCGATGTGGACGTAGACCTCGTGCGGCACGTCCTGGCCGTTCATTTCGGGGCGAAACACCGGGTTCTGGAAGATCAGATCGTCGGGGATGATATTGGCGCGCAGGATGTCGCGGCCATGATAGATGTCGCGCAGGAACATGTTCAGCGCGCGCACCCGCTGCTTCAGACCCTTCTCCAGAAGGGTCCATTCCTTTGCCGAGATGATGCGCGGGATCACGTCAAAGGGAATCAGCCGTTCCTGGGCTTCTGAGTCGCCATAAACCGCGAAGGTGATGCCGATCCGCCGGAACAGAAGTTCGGCTTCCTGGCGGCGATATTCGAGAGCGTCCGGTGGCGTGTCCTTCAGCCAGCGGGAGAGTTCGCGGTAGGCCTGGCGGAGGTCGCCGCCGGGGCCGTTCATTTCGTCGAACGCAACTGCCATAGAACCTGACTGCTTTCGAACGTCGTGCACGCACAGTGCATGACTAAAAGGGATGGTAGCAAGGGCCGGGCCAGCGCGATATGCATTACCGGGCGCCGCCGATTTGAGGTTCCCGCGGCATTTGGTGCGGGAGGTCGCGAAGGCTGCCTGAAAAAGTGGCTGCAGGCTGGCTAATTCGGCGGCAAAACCCCGTGACTTCAAGACCTTGCTTGAGCAAGGTCAGGGGCAAGTTGAGCGACGATGCGAGGCGCGAGGGAGAGGTTATGATCGAGATCGTCACGGCGGGCATTCTGGTGATCGGCGACGAGATCCTGTCCGGCCGGACCAAGGACAAGAACATTGGGTTTATCGCGGAATACCTGACCAATATCGGGATCGACCTGAAGGAGGTCCGCGTCGTTGCGGACGACGAGGCCGATATCATCGCCGCACTTAATGCGCTGCGCCATCGCTACACCTATGTCTTTACCACCGGCGGCATCGGGCCGACCCATGACGACATCACCGCCGACAGCGTCGCCAAGGCCTTCGGCGTCGGCATCGACCATCACCCGGAAGTGGTGGCGCGCTTCAAGGACCGCTGGGGCGCACAGGACCTGAACGAGGCGCGGCTGCGCATGGCGCGGATTCCCGACGGCGCCGAACTGATCCAGAGCGCGACCATCCTCGCGCCGGGCTTCAAGATCGGCAATGTCATCGTCATGGCCGGCGTGCCATCGATCATGCAGGCGATGATGGACATCGTCGCGCCCAAGCTGAAGTCGGGCGTACGGATGCTGTCGGAATCGGTTCGCGCCAATGCCAGGGAGGGCGACATCGGCGGACCCTTGCGGGCGATCGCCAACGCCCATCCCGACACCATCATCGGCAGCTATCCGTTTCAGGACGAAGACAAGAAGCCGAACACCAATCTCGTGGTCCGCTCCCGCGATCCCGAAAAGCTCCAGGCCGCAATGGCGGCGGTGAAGGAAATGCTGGCGGCACTGAACGTGCTCCGCTAGCGGATTTGTTAGTCCCAAAGAGATGCAGGAGAACATGATGACGGCGCAAGCTCCGGAACCAAGTGCACAGGAGCGGGCCGGCAAGGCCTTTCCTGTCTCGTGGGATCAGTTTCACAGGGATTGCCGGGCGCTGACCTGGCGGTTGAACGAAGTCGGTCCGTTTCATGCGGTCGTCGCCATTACCCGCGGCGGCCTGGTGCCGGCGGCGATCGTGGCGCGCGAGCTCGGGGTTCGCATCATCGACACCGTCTGTGTCGCAAGCTACGACCATACCAGTCAGGGCGAGCTGAAGGTGTTGAAGGGCATTTCAGCGGATACCGCCAAGCTTGGCGGCGGCACCGGCAAGGGATTGTTGATCGTCGACGACCTCGTCGATACCGGCAAAACCGGGCGGCTGGTGCGCCAGATGATGCCGGATGCGCATTTCGCTACCGTTTACGCCAAGCCGCAGGGCCGGCCGCTGGTCGACACCTTCATCACCGAAGTGTCGCAGGACACCTGGATCTTCTTTCCCTGGGATACCGCGCTGTCGTTCCAGCCGCCGATCCGCGACGGCGCGGCGTGAGGCCTCGTCATTGCGAGGAGCATAGCGACGAAGCAATCCAGAGTGTTTCCGCGGCTCGATTTCTGGATTGCTTCGCTTCGCTCGCAACGACGGCGGGAAGCTAATCGTCGAGCTTCCACATGCCCCTGCAAAACCGCGTGACTCCCACCGGCGACATCATCGCGACGCCGCATCGCGGCATGTTCACCGGCAACCGCGGCATCATCCACGATCCCGCCACCAAGACCCTGCTGCGCAAGCGCTGGGCGAGCCCGGCGTGGCTGACCTGTGTGTGCGACTTCCGCGGGCGGCGGCGCCAAGTGATGGGCGGCCGAAGCTGGACCGAGCTGTTCTTCCTGGACGAAGCCACCGCGTTCGCGGCGGGGCATCGCCCCTGCTTTTACTGCCGCCGTGACGATGCCAACCGCTTTCGCGCGGCATGGGAAGCGGGCAATCGCGTCGCGAACATTTTGGCGCCCGAGATCGACGCCGTGTTGCACCGGGAGCGGCTGGCGCATGGCAAGAAGCGGCTGCACCCGATGCCGATGCAGCTGAAAAAATTGCCCGACGGCGCGATGCTGCACGAGGGCGAGGAGAGCTTTCTGATCGCACGGGGCAGGGCGCTGGTGTGGTCACCGGCCGGCTATCGCCAGGCGAGGTCCGCGCTGGGGGATGCGATGCTGCTGACGCCGCCCTCGACGCTGCGCGCTTTCAGCGCCGGCTACCGGCCAGCGTTGCACGAGAGCGCGGCGAAGCCAGTTGGGTAGACGCCGTCATTCCGGGATGCGCGAAGCGCAGACCCGGGACGGCTGGTTAATTTCATCCCAACCGCTGCCTCGCGAGCTTCGCGCCGGCGCCGAGCGCCATCAGCTTCGCTTCGGCGATCTCGCGGCGCATCGGCGCCATGCCGCAATTGGTGGTCGCGACGATGTTGCTTTTCGGCACGAATTTCGACACCGCGTCGATCACCTTGACGACGTCCTCGGCGGTCTCGACGGTGTCGCTGGCAACGTCGATCACGCCGGCCTGCACCACCTTGCCCTTGAGCAGAGAAAGCAGCTCCAGCGGCACCTTCGAATTGCGGCATTCCATCGCAACCTGCTGGATCGGGCTGTCGTCGATCGCCGGAAAGATATCTTCATACTGCCGCCATTCGTTGCCCAAGGTCTGCTTCCAGTCGGTGTTGGCCTTGATGCCATAGCCGTAGCAGATATGGACCGCGGTCGTGCAGGTCAGGCCTTCGGCGGCGCGCTCCAGAGCCTTGATGCCCCAATCGCCGACCTCGTCCATGTAGACGTTGAAGGCGGGCTCGTCGAACTGGATTACGTCGACGCCGTCGGCCTCCAGCGCCTTGGCTTCCTGGTTCAGCAACTCGGCAAACGCAAACGCCATCTTCACCCGGTCGCCGTAATAGCGGTCCGCGATGGTGTCGATGATGGTCATCGGGCCGGGCAGGGTGAACTTCAATTTGCGCGCAGTGTGGGTGCGGGCGATGCGGGCTTCATCGGCATGGACGCGACCCTTCAGCCGCAGCGGCGCCACCACCTGCGGCACCATTGCCTTGTAGCGATCTTTCCGGATTCCCATCTCGACCTTGTGGGCGAAATCGATGCCCTCGATGTTCTCCAGGAAGCCGTGCACGAAATGCTGGCGCGCCTGCTCGCCTTCGGTGACGATATCGAGCCCGGCATCTTCCTGCAGCTTGATCGCCAGCATGGTGGCATCGCGCTTGGCGCGGGCGAGCTCGTCGCCCTTTGATTTCCAGGGCGCCCACAGCGTGTTCGGCTCGGCCAGCCATTCCGGCTTCGGCAAGGAGCCCGCGATGGTGGTCGGAAACAGCATTTACGTCCTCCCGGTTAGCTTCTGATTGAGCGCCTGTCTGCCATGTCTTATGGTCGAGGTACAGAACAACAAAAGTCGTCCCGGCCGGCAAAAGCGCGAAGCGCGTCTTTGACCTGGATCGGCGTCCTCCATCAGGGAATGCCATGATCGACCTGCATTACGCGCCGACGCCGAACGGCTGGAAAATCTCGATCATGCTGGAAGAACTGGGGCTTCCCTACAAGGTCGTTCCCATCAACATCCGCGCCGGCGAGCAGTTCAAGGCGGAATTTCTCGCGATCAGCCCCAACAACCGGATTCCAGCGATCGTGGACCATGCGCCCGCCGATGGGGGCGGGCCGTTTGCGGTATTCGAGACCGGCGCGATCCTGATTTATCTGGCGGAAAAAACCGGCCGTTTTCTTCCCAGCGACATGCGCGGCCGCTCCCAGGTCATTCAATGGGTGATGTGGCAGATGGGGGGACTGGGTCCGATGCTCGGCCAGCACGGCCATTTTGCGCTCTATGCGCAGGAGAAAATCCCCTATGCGATCGAGCGCTACCGCGACGAGGCGGCGCGGCTTTATCGTGTGCTGGACACCCAGCTTGGCAAGACCGGCGCTTATGTCGCCGGCGACTATTCGATCGCCGACATCGCCTGCTTTCCCTGGACCATGACGCATAAGGCGCAGGGTTTTACGCTTGACGATTATTCGAACATCAAGCGCTGGTACGCGCAGGTTCGCGCCCGGCCGCAGGTGCAGGCGGGCCTTGCGATCGGCAAGTTCGTCAAGGAGCCGTTTGATGAGGAGGCGCGAAAGAATATGTTCGGACAGAAAGCAAAAGAGATGGCCGGGAGGAAATGACGATAGCCGTCATTGCGAGGAGCGAAGCGACGAAGCAATCCATGCCCCTCAGTCGGTGGTAGCAGTGGATTGCTTCGCGGAGCCTGTCATCGGGCGCGCATTCGCGCGACCCGTTGGCTCGCAATGACGGGAGAAAATCGCAACAAAAAGGAAACGCCAGATGATCGAATTCTTCTTCGACTGCTCCAGTCCCTGGACTTATCTCGCCTTCCACAACATCCAGCCGCTGGCAAAGGAATTCGGCGAGGAGATCTCGTGGCGGCCGATCCTCGTCGGCGGCATTTTCAACACCATCAATCCGAGCGTCTATGCGCAGCGGGAACGTCCAGTGCCGGCGAAGCTGAATTATCAAAAGAAAGACATGGCGGACTGGGCGCGGTCGGCGGGCCTTGCGATCAAGATGCGGCCGAGCGTGTTTCCCGTCAACAGCGTGAAGGCGATGCGCGGCTGCATCTTCCTCGGCAAGGACATGCTGCCGTTCGCGCGCGCGGTATTCGAGAGCTATTGGGGCGACGACAGGGATATTTCGCAGGACGCCGTTTTGGCCGAAATCTGCAAGCGCGTCGGCATCGACCCCGAAAAATTTTTCGCCGGGATCGGGGCGCAGGCCATCAAGGATCAGCTCAAGGCCAACACCGATGAAGTGATGGCGCGTGGCGGGTTCGGATCGCCGACCATCTTCCTCGACATGACCGACATGTATTTCGGCAACGACCGGATGCCGCTGATCCGCGAAGCGCTGTCGCGCGCCAGGGAGCGGGCGGCCTGATGCCGAAGGCGGTCGTCTGCCGCGAACTCGGACCGCCTGAGAACCTGCGGCTGGAAAGCTTTGCCTCAGTGCCGCTGGCGCCGGGGCAGGTGCGCGTCGCCCTTCGCGCCGCCGGGATCAATTTCCCCGACATCCTGATGGCGGCCGGCGAGTATCAGCTCAAGCCGGAGCTGCCGTTCACGCCGGGTATGGAAGCCGCCGGTGACGTGGTCGAAGTCGATGGCGCGGTAAAAGGTGTCGAGGCGGGCGACAGGGTCATCGTCAAGATGCGCCACGGCGCCTATTGCGATGAGGCGGTCGTCGCGGCGGCGCAGCTTACGCCGCTGCCGACGGCGTTTGACTATGCGGAAGGCGCGACCTTCCTCGCCGCCCATGGCACCGCCTATCACGCGCTGATCGATCGCGGGCAGCTTCAGGTGGGCGAAGTCATGCTGGTCCACGGCGCCGGCGGCGGGGTTGGGCTGGTCGCGGTCGAGATCGGCAAGCTGATCGGCGCCACCGTGATCGCTGCGGCCTCATCGGAGGAAAAGCTTGGCGTCGCCAAAGCAAAAGGCGCCGATCATCTGGTGCTCTATCAACGCGAGCCGTTCCGCGATGCCGTCAAGCGCATCACCGATGGCCGCGGCGTCGATGTGGTCTACGATCCCGTCGGCGGCGAGGTCTTTGAGAACAGCCTGCGCTGCATCGCCTGGGGCGCGCGGGTGCTTGTCATCGGCTTCACCGGCGGCATCGGGCTCGCGCGCACCAATCTGTTGCTGCTCAAGGGCGCAAGTGTGCTGGGCGTGCGCGCCGGCGAGGCCGTGCGGAAGAATCCGGCGCTCGGTGAAGCGCGGCTGCGGAAGCTGGTGGAATGGGCCCAGGCCGGAAAAATCCGCCCCCACATCTCGCACCGTCTGCCCCTGGAAGATTACGCCCGCGCGATGCGGCTTCTGATCGATCGCAAGGCGATCGGGCGGGTGGCGCTGATGATGGAATGATCGTCACTCATACTCCCGCTCATCCCACCACGGAAAATAGTCGGGCATATCGGCTGATACCTTGTTCTTGAATTGCGCGGGGCGCTTTTCCAGGAACGACACCACGCCTTCTCTGACATCCTCCGAGCGGCCACGGGCATAAATGCCGCGGCTGTCGATCTTGTGCGCCTCCATCGGATCGTCGGCGCCCAGCATGCGCCACATCATCTGGCGGATCAGCGCGATCGACACCGGCGCGGTTTTTGCGGCGATCTCGCGCGCCAATGCGCTGGCGGTCGCCAACAGCTCGTCCGCCGGCACCACCCGGCTGACGAGACGGCCGGCGAGTGCTTCCTGCGCCGAAAATACCCGCCCCGTGTAGCACCACTCCAGCGCCTGCGAGATGCCGACGATGCGCGGCAGAAACCAGCTCGAGGCGGCTTCCGGCACGATGCCGCGCTGGGAGAATACGAACCCGAAGCGCGCCGCCTCGGAGGCGATGCGGATATCCATCGCGAGCTGCATGGTTACGCCGATGCCGACGGCGGCTCCGTTGACGGCCGCGATCACGGGTTTCAGGCACTTGAAGATGCGAAGCGTGACCTGGCCGCCACCGTCGCGCACATTGGGATCGCTGTAATCGACCGCACCGCTCGGCAGCCGCTTGACCGGTCCGCGCCGCGCGTCGCGGTCGAACGTGTCGGCGCCGGAGGAGAGATCGGCGCCGGCGCAGAAGCCGCGGCCGGCGCCGGTGACGATGATGGCTCGGACATCGTCGTCCTTGTCGGCGGCATCGAACGCCTCGATCAATTCGCGCTGCATGGCGGCATTGAAGGCGTTGAGCTTGTCCGGACGGTTTAGCGTGATCGTGAGAATGTGCTCGGCGACCTCGTATTTGATCGTCTCATACGCCATCGTTCTCTCTCGCGGGTTATGGGAGCGCTACTTCGGCGGGCTCGGCCACGGTCGTTGCGGCCCCCGCAAGGCTTCGAACGCCTTCGCCATGCCGAGCACGCCGAGATCGTCGAAGCGGCGGCCGACGATCTGCACGCCGATCGGAAAACCACTGCTGTCGTAGCCGCCGTTGATCGAGATGGCGGGATTTTCCGACATGTTCCACGGCACGGTGTAGCAGATGTGCTCGAACGGCCGATCGGGATCGTTGATCGGCGCTGCGAATTCGGCCGGAAAATTCACCACCGGCGACACCGGCGAGATGACGTAGTCGAGGTCGCCGAACAATTTCGTCGCGGCGGTGCGGATCGCCATGGTGGCGTTAAAGCCTCTGATCACATCGACGCCCGACAGCCTTTCGCCTCGCTCGCCCCATTGGACGATGTAGGGCAGCGCCTTGGCGCGTTCGGCCGGTGTCAATCTCGAAAGATCGTCCCACATCCGCGCGCGCCAGAAATTGTCCAGCCCTTCGAGCATCTCGCGCGTCAGGATGCCGTCGACTTCGGTGACGACGGCACCAGTGGATTCGAATGCTTTGGCGGCCTCCACCGCGACGTCGCGGACGGCCTTCTCCAGCGCCTGACCGACACCAAGATCGAGCATCAACCCGAGCCGCATTTTGCGCGGCGACTTGTCGTGCGCTTTCCAGTTGATGGGATCAGGCGGCAGGCTCATGCCGTCGCGGCGATCGGGCTTCGACAGCACGCTCATCATCAGCGCGGCATCGTCGACGGTCCGCGTCAACGGTCCGGCAACGCGGCCGACATAGAACGGATCGATCGGAATCCGCCCGAGGCTCGGTTTCAGTCCAACAAGCCCGCACCAGCATGCCGGCAGCCGCACCGAGCCGCCGATATCGGTGCCAAGATGCAGCGGGCCGTAACCGGCAGCACCCGCCGCACCCGCGCCCGCGCTCGACCCGCCCGGGTTCTTGCTTAGGTCCCAGGGATTGCGGGTGAGGGGGTGGAAGCTCGAAAGGCCCGACGACAGCATGCCGTAATCGGGCATCGTGGTCTTGGAGAAGATCACGCAGCCTGCTTCACGCAGGCGCGCCGCCGGCGGCGCGTCCTTGGGCGCGGGAACGAGTTTGACGCTGGCAGCGCCTAGCGGCACCGGCTGGCCCTTGGTCGCGATATTGTCCTTGATCGTGACGGGAACGCCGTCGAGGGCCCCGGTAGGCTCGCCTTGCTGCCAGCGTTCGCTCGAGGCTCGCGCGCTCGCGCGCGCGCCGTCGGGATCGAACAGGTACAGCGCCTTGATGTGCGGTTCCCAGGCCGCGATATGCGCCAGCACCTCCTCCAACACTTCCGACGGCGAAAACTGCTTGGCGCGATAGCCGGCGATCAGGTCGACGGCGGAAAGATCGTGCAGCGAGGTGACCGCTTCTTCTGCCGCCTTATGCATGGGAGCCTACCGGGAGCCGGGTTTCGATGATGCGCGCGAACATGCTGGCGCCGATTGGCAGGATCTTGTCGTCCAGCACATAGCCGGGATTATGCACCGGCACCGAGCCGTCATGGCCGACCCAGAAATAGGCGCCCGGTACGGCCTGCATCATGTCGGCGAAGTCCTCGCTGCCCATCTTCGGCTGCGATCTCGTCAGTACCTTCGAGGGATCGACCACGGTGCGCGCGACTTGCTCGACTACCCGGGACTGTTCTTCCTCATTCACCAGCACGCTGAAGGTATCGCGGATGTCGGCCACTATCTCGACCTGGAAGGTTGCGGCAATGCCGGCGCAGATCGTGCGCATGCGTTCGCGGATCAAGACGCGCACCTCATCGGAAAAGGCGCGCACCGTGCCGCAGAGTTTGGCTTCGCCGGGGATCACGTTGTAGGCGGAGCCTGCGTGAATCTGGGTGATCGACAGCACGGCCGCTTTCAGGGGATCGACGTTGCGGCTGACGATAGTCTGCAACGCTTGTCCGAGCGTCAAGGCGATCACGACGGGGTCCTTGGAGCGCTCGGGCATCGCGCCGTGGGCGCCGTAGCCGTGGATGGTGATGTCAAAGAAGTCGGCGCCGGCCATCGCCGGTCCCGGCAGTATTGCGATCTCGCCGTGGTTCAGATCGGGCGCGTTGTGCAGCCCGTAGACTTCGTCGCAGGGGAATTTCTGGAACAGGCCGTCCCTGATCATGGCGCGCGCGCCGCCGAGACCTTCTTCGGCCGGCTGGAAGATGAAATGCACGGTGCCGGCGAAATTCCTGGTCTCCGCCAGGTAGCGCGCGGTGCCGAGCAGCATGGTCGTGTGGCCGTCATGGCCGCAGCCGTGGAAGCGGCCGGGAATGGTCGAGCGCCATTTCAGATTGGTGTTTTCTTCCATCGGCAGCGCATCCATGTCGGCGCGCAGCCCGATGCGTTTTCCTCCGTTACCCTTGCCCTTGAGCACGCCGACCACGCCGGTGCCGCCGAGGCCCCGATGCACCTCGATGCCCCACTGCTTTAACTTGTCGGCGACGATGCCGGAGGTGCGCACCTCCTCAAAGCCGAGCTCGGGATGCGCGTGCAAATCCCGGCGGATCGCGGTGAGCTCGTCGGCAAAGCCTTCGATGCGGTCGATGTTGGGCATTCGTTGTTATCCAGTTGCAGACGTTGAACGTGACTTGGTTGGGGGAACGAAAGGTTTGCCGTTCGGTTTGAGGCGGATGCCCGGACGCAGTCGCGTCCATGGCAGGTCAGCGGTATTGGCCGGCATCGCGCCGGGTGCGGCGCAGATCAGAAGCTCTTGTGCGATCGCCTCGAAATCGGCGCGGAAATGCACCGAGCTCTTGTTGACGAGGATGGCTTGCTCGGATGGTTCGATGCCGACATAGCGATACATCGATTGATCCGCGAGCTGCGCCTTGTGCGAGCTTACGACCACGCGCACGTCGCCGATGCGCAACGCTGCCGATGGGCCCATATCCATGTCGCGGCCGCCATAATAAGGGCCGGGCGCAACGAATTTTCCGTCGGACAATTTCTCGACGACAAAGCTCGCTTCATACGGTGCGTCGCCCGATATGCCCGACTTGCCGCCGAGCGCGAGCGTAAGTGTCGCGCCGACGCCCGCGGCATGCGCGGCTTTCGCCGACTCCGGATCAAAGATCACCCCAAGCGCGGCGCGGCTGGCGTTGTTGCGGACCAGTGCGCGCAGCATGCCCGTGGTGTCGGAATCGCCGCCGGCGCCGGGATTATCCTGCGTGTCGGCGATAACGATCGGCCTCGTGGCGGTCTTTGCCAGTTCCATCGCATGGCGCACGCCTTCATCCGGCGCATAGATGCGGCCGTCGAAATCGCCTTCATGGCTTTCGACCAGGGCGGCGACCTTGTCCGCCGCGGCATCGGCATCTTGTTGCGTCCTGCCATAGGCGAACACGCTCGGCCCGCAATGCGCAAAATCGGCCGCTGGAAAGCCAAACGCCAACGATAGTGCCGGTACAGCATCACCCTGAAGGCCTGCAAGCTTCCGATAGATGCTCCTGGCGGGTTCGTCGTTGGTGCATTGCCAGCTGATGGGAATCAGGAATGGCAATTGCCTGAATGCCTTTGCGAAACGCTGTTTGGTTTTCAACAACAGCGCTAGATGTCGTGCCGCCGCGCGGCCGGTCTCGGCCATGTCGATATGCGGATAGGTTCGATAGGCAATCAGCGCGTCGGCATGCTCGATCATTTCGGGCGTCACATTGGCGTGGAGGTCGAGACTTGCGACCAGTGGCAGGTCATTGCCGATAACGCGGCGCACGCGCGCCAAGATTTCGCCTTCGCCGTCGTCGAGATGTTCGGTGACCATGGCGCCGTGCAAGTCGAGATAGACCGCATCGAGCGGTCCCGCAGCGGCGGTGTCGTCGATCATCACCTTGACGATGCGCTCATAGGCATCCCTCGTCACATGCGCCGAGGGGCTGGCGGCGCATGAAATGGTCGGCACTATTTCCCAGCCATTGGTCTCCGCCGCTTCGACGAAACCGGCGAGGCCGACATTGATGTTGCGCATGACCTTGAGCACATCGGCGCCGCGTGCCATCGAGGGCCAACCGCCGCCATGCACGAAATCCGCATAGGTCGCCTTGGTCGGCGCGAAGGTGTTGGTCTCGTGCAGAAATCCGCCGACTGCGATGCGGGTCATGGATACTATCTCAGCACTCTATACGCGCGACGTTAGCCTCGGCATCGCAAGAAGCGCAAGCGACGAAGCAATCCACCTCTCGCATGGCTTCGGACTGTTTCGGGATTGCTCCTCTCGTCATTGCGAGGAGCGTAAGTGACGAAGCAATCCAGCTTTGGGTGCCCCACGGACAGAATGGTTTGCTTCGCGGAGCCTGTCATCGGGCGCGCATCCGCGCGACCTGTTGGCTCGCAGTGACGATTATTGTGCGGTGCCAGCAAGCGCCACGGGGCGGAAATTGGCGAAATCCCAACCGCGTCCGGGCGCGGCATCGAGCAGCGCACGGGTATATGCCTCTCGCGGATGCGCAAGGATTTGCGCCGCTGGACCCTGTTCCACGACCCGGCCGTGCTGCATTACGGCAACGTCGTCGCAGATTTGCGCCGCGACGCGCAGGTCATGGGTGATGAACAACAGCGCGATACCGAGCCTCGACTGGATTTCGTCGAGCAACTCCAGCACCTGCGCCTGTACCGACACGTCCAGCGCCGAGACGGCCTCATCCGCCACCAGCACGTCGGGGTCGAGCGCCAGCGCGCGGGCGATCGCGATGCGCTGGCGCTGGCCGCCGGAGAATTGATGCGGATAACGCGAGATCGCATCTGGCGGCAGGTCGACCAATTCCAGCAGCTCACGTGCTTTCGCAAGCGCCTCGACGCGCGGCATACCGTAATTGATCGGACCCTCCGCGATCGTCTCGCCGACGGTAATCCGCGGGTTGAGCGAGCGATAAGGATCCTGGAATATGATCTGGATGCGCTTGCGATGCGGTTGCAAGAGCCGGCGCGACAGTCCGGAGATTTCGCGTCCTGCAAGGCGGACGCCGCCGGAGGTCGGATCGATCAGGCGGACGATGCAGCGCGCTACCGTCGATTTGCCGGAACCGCTTTCGCCGACGATGCCGAGCGTGCGGCCCTTGCGCAAGGTCAGCGTCACGTCCTTGGCGGCCGCGACGTCGCGGGTTCTGCCGAGCAACGAGCGCTCGCGATAGACTTTGCCGAGTTCGTTGGCCTCCAGCACGACGGGCTCCTTGGAATCGGCGCGCGGCGCGCGCGGCACGAGGCTCGGCACGGAGGAGAGGAGGTTGCGGGTGTATTCCATGGTCGGCCTGCGCAGGATGGCATCGAGCGCGGCGGTCTCGACCAGTCGTCCCTGACGCATGACCGCGACGCGATCGGCAATCTCGGCGACCACGCCCATGTCGTGGGTGATGAACAGCACCGCGGTGCCGTGATCGCGCTGCAGGTCGCGGATCAGCGTGAGGATCTGCTTTTGCGTGGTGACGTCGAGGGCCGTCGTCGGCTCATCCGCGATCAGGAGTTTTGGCTCCAGCACCAGCGCCATCGCGATCATGATGCGCTGGCGCTGGCCGCCCGACAGCCGGTGCGGATAGGAGGCAAAGATCCGTTCGATCTCGGGCAGCCGCACCTGTTCCATCATCTCGAGGATGCGCTTGCGCCTGGCGCGGGCGTCGAGATCGGTATGGGTCCGCAGCACCTCGTCGATCTGGCGGCCGACCGGCACCACCGGATTGAGTGCCGTCATCGGTTCCTGGAAAATCATCGCCATGGTGGTCGCGCGCAATTGCCGCAAGCGGCGGTCGCTTGCGGTGAGCAGCTCTTCACTGACCAATTTGACGCTGCCGCCGGAGGCGACCAGCGAACCTTTCTGCAACAGGCCCATCACGGTCAGCGAGGTCACCGATTTGCCGGATCCGCTTTCGCCGACCAGGCACAGCGTCTCGCCCTTGACGACCTGCAATGAGACGCCGTCGATGATGCGCGGCGCGCGCGCATCCTCGCCGAGGGAAACGATGAGGTCGTTTATGTCGAGGATGACGTTTGTCACGTTGCCGTTCTCTCCCCGTCATTGCGAGCGAAGCGAAGCAATCCATCTGTCCCCGCAAGGACTGGATTGCTTCGTCGCAAGTGCTCCTCGCAATGACGAGAAGAGAGTCACTTGCTGCCCTCGCGTTGCTTCATGCGCGGATCGAGCGCGTCGCGTGCGGCATCGCCGATCAGATTGATGCTGAGGATCGCCATCGACAGCAACAATCCCGGCCAGAAGATCAGGGACGGCTTGATCTGAAAATAGGCGCGCCCCTCCGCCATGATGTTGCCCCAGGTCGGCGTTTCCGTGCTGATGCCGGCGCCGAGGAACGACAGGATCGCCTCGGTGAGGATGGCCGATGCGCAGACGTAAGTGCCTTGCACGATCAACGGCGCAATGGTGTTGGGCATCAAATGCCGCCACATGATCTTTGGCAGGCTTGAGCCCACCGAGATCGCGGCTTCCACATAGGGCTCCTCGCGCGCCGACAGCACGACCGAGCGTACCAGCCGGGCCACGCGGGGAATTTCGGGAATCGTGATGGCGACCAGCACGGTCATCACGGTGGCGCCCGACAGCGACACAACGGCAATTGCAAGCAGGATGCTCGGGATCGCCATCAGCCCATCCATGATCCGCATCATCACGGTATCGACCCACTTGAAGAATCCGGACACGAGGCCGATCACGAGCCCGATACCGACTGAGACGACCGCGGTACCAAGCCCGATCACGAGCGAGATGCGCCCGCCATAGATGATGCGCGACAGCAAGTCGCGGCCGTAACCGTCGGTGCCGAGCAAAAATTGCGCGCTGGATGGTTTCAGCCGTTGCGCCGGCGCCAGCAGTAGCGGATCGTGCGGCGCGAGCCAGGGCGCCAGCACGGCAATCGCAACGATCAGGAACAGGCAGATCGTGGCGCCCGCGATGATCGGCGTCGCCGTGAGGAATCCGAGCCGCGGCCGCAGCGGCGTGGTGATCGGGATCGACGGCTCTGGAAGGGTTTCGATCGCCATCGGTGCCTTATCCTCAATAGCGGATTCTAGGATCAAGGAAGGTGTAGGCCACATCGATCAGGAGATTGACGGTCACATAGACCAGCGAGGTCAAAAGGATCATCGCCTGAATGACGGGATAGTCGCGCGCCAGCACGGCATCGACGGTGAGGCGTCCGACGCCCGGCAGATTGAACACGCTTTCGGTAACGACGACGCCGGAGATCAGGAGCGCAAAGCCGTTGCCGATCACGGTGATCACGGGCACCGCGGCATTGCGCAAGGCATGACGCAGCAGCACGGCGACCTCGCCGATGCCCTTGGCGCGCGCGGTGCGGACATAGTCTTCGCCGAGCACGTCGAGCATCGATGCTCGGGTCATGCGCGCGATCAACGCGACGTAGATAAAGGACAGGGTGAAGGTCGGAAGCACAATGCGTTCGAGAAACGGCGAGAAGCCCGACGAGATGCTGCGGAATCCTTGCACCGGCATCCAGCGCAGATCGATGGCGAAGATCTGGATCAGCACATAGCCGATCACGAATACCGGCACCGAGAAACCGAGCACGGATAGTCCCATCACGAAGCGGTCGATCCAGGTGCCGTGCTTCGATGCCGCGACGACGCCGAGTGGCACCGCAATGACGATCGATAGGAGGATAGTCGATAGCGCGATTGAGATCGAAGGCTCGACCCGCTGGCCGATCATCTGCAGTACCGGCACGTTCGAGATCAGAGACACGCCGAGATCAGCATGCAGCAGTTTTCCGATCCAGGTGAAGAATTGCGTGTAGAGCGGTTCATTCAGGCCAAGCGAGGTGCGGATGCGCTCGAGTTGCTCGGGAGTTGCGTTGTCACCGGCCAGGATCGCTGCGGGATCGCCGGGGGTGAGCCGCAGCAGGAGAAACACGAACAGCGCGACCACCCCCATGACGGGAATGGCGGCAAGCACGCGGCGAAGCAGATATCCGAGCATGATGACGTCAATGCCTCAGCAAGAACTCACGCTTTCAGCACGCAACTGTGAATGCATCTGCATCTCCTGACAAACCCAAAATCGACGGATTCTCGCCTGATTTTGCCGCTCACCGCTGTGCAAGCCCCATGCCATCGCGCAAGCATGGTGCAAATGATAGCACGTCATGGCGGGTGGTTCTCGCCGATCGACATCGCGCAGATGCGCGACAGATGCGCATACGGCAATCCCGTCTCCTTGGCCCAGACATTGAACTGCGCCTGCACCTTGGCGAGGTCGCGCTTCGATTTCGCTTCGGCCGCAATATCCAGACCGGCGTCGCGCAGACACTCCACCACATCCTGCGACATTACGAATCCGTCCCAGCCGACGAAGCGCAGAAACATCTGGCCGGTGTTGCCGCCGAGCCGGCTACCACGCTTGGCGAGGAGATCGAGCAGCCCGACTTCATCGGAGGAAGGCCACTTCGTCAGGAACTTGCCGAAGCTGCCATGCTCGTTCGCGATCCCCTGCACGAAAGCGGCGTTCTCGCGCACCGAGGAGATCTTGGCACCGTTGCGGACGATACGCGTGTCCTTCAACAGGTCGTCCCAGTAGTCGTCGGGCTGAAAGGTCAGCTTGGTAGGCTTGAAGCCGAGAAATGCCTCCTCAAAGCCCGCCCACTTGGCTTCGATGACGCTCCAGGCAAAGCCTGCGGAAAACACCCGCTTGGTCATCTCCGCCAGGATGCGGTCGTCCGAGAGACGAGCCAACGCCTTCGCATCGGGTTTCCGCGGCAGCAGCTTTTCCAGTTCTTTAGGCCCGCCCTTGCGTTTTTCCGCGCGGGCGCGAATGGTCTTGAACGGGACGACGCGCGGATTGTCTTGCGCTTTGGGCATGATGCGGATTTCACTCCAGCGTCGCCAACAGCCCCGCCATCAGCCGGCCGCGTTCGGCGAGGCTTTCGACCACGATGTGTTCGTTGAGCGTGTGCGGATCGGCGCCGCGCGGCCCAAGGCCATCGAGCGTCGGAATGCCCATTGCGCCGGTGAAGTTGGCATCCGAGCCGCCGCCGGCGCTGGCGTGCGGCAGTTCCATGCCGATCTCTTCGGCCAGTCGGCGCGCTTTCTCATAGAGCGCCATGGTGCCGGCGTTCGGCTCCCAGACCGGCCGGGTGACGCCGCGCGTCACCTTGAAGGTCACGTCATTGGCGGTGCCGGACAGTGCCAGCATGCGTTCGACGCCGCGGTCGAGATCTGCCTGGCGCTTGGCCATGCTCAGCGCTTCGCCGGTGCAGGTGGTGGCGACGCAATTGACCCATTGCCCGCCATGTACGATGCCGACGGAGAACGTGCAGTCCTCCGACGTCATCGCGTCGATGGCGATGATCTGGCGCGCCATTTCGCGGATTGCGGAACGCCCCGAAGAGAGCGCGGCACCGGCGTGGCTTGGCTTGCCGGTCGCTTCGAGATTGAAACGCGCGATCGCATAACGGCCGGTGACGACGCCGTTATTGGCGCGGCCGGGTTCCGGCACCAGCACGTATTTGTTCCGCGCGGCCTCCGCCTCGATGATGTCTCGCGTCGAGGGCGTGCCGACTTCCTCGTCCGGCGTGAACAGCACCGTGATCGGCAGCGGCGTCGTAAAGGAGGCGCGCGCCAGTTGCCGGATCGCTTCAAGCGACAGGTAACTGCCGCCCTTCATGTCGTAGATGCCGGGGCCGAAGCATTTGTCGCCCTCGCGGCGGAACGGCAGCTTTTCCAGCGTGCCGATCGGGTGAACCGTATCGAAATGACCGGCGATCAGGATTCCCGGTTCGCCTTGTTTGGGGTGCGGAAAGCGGGCGCGGACGCAACCGGCAAAACCCTGGCGGCCGGCGATACGTTCGATGGTGGCGCCCATGATCGCCATGTCGCGCGCGGCGATATCCAGCATGCGTTCGACCGCACCCGCATCGAAGGTCGGGCTTTCGCACTCGATCCAGCCACGCAGGCCCTGCAACATCGCTTCGGAATCAAATGGAAGATTGGTTGGATTCATCGCTTGGTCTCTCGACTTCCAAACAACGACTTTTGTATCGCGCGAGGCGCCACGAGAGGGACCGGCGAGGAAATTGTAAAGTGAAAGATTTGCGCGAAACTTGCATGGGCCGGAGCGGCGAGAATCGCAATTGACGCGTGAGACGCTTGGTGCAAGTCTCAAATACCAAGGGTTTACAGCATGTTAGATCGCCCAAATAACGAACTACATGCATAATCTATCAGCGGGTTTTGACCAGTTTCACGTCAGGAGAGACCGAATGTCCCACATCTCGCGCTGGAAGCGTTTTGCGATCGTGTCATCCCTGTCAATCTTCGCGCTCACGGCCGCGGCTAGCTCGCAGGCGGTCGCGGTCGGCAAGACCATCACCGCGGTGATGCATTCCGACCTGCGCACCATCGATCCCGGTTTCACCACGGCCTATATCACGCGCGATCATGGCTACATGATTTACGACACGCTGCTGGCGACCGATGCTAACTTCAAGATCCAGCCGCAGATGGCGGATTGGAAGGTCTCCGACGACAAGCTCACCTACACCTTCACGCTGCGCGATGGCCTCAAATGGCACGACGGCACGCCGGTCACGGCGGAAGATTGCGTGGCCTCGCTCAAGCGCTGGGGCAAAAACGACAATATGGGCCAGAAGCTGATGGATTTCACCGCCAGCATCGAGGCCACCGACGCCAAGACCATCACGCTGAAACTGAAAGAGCCCTATGGCCTGGTGCTGGAATCGATCGGAAAGCCGTCATCCTATGTGCCGTTCATGATGCCCAAGCGTTTGGCCGAAACGCCGCCGGGCCAGCAGATTCCGGAGCAGATCGGGTCCGGTCCGTTCAAATTCGTCAAGGCCGAATTCCAGCCCGGCGTGAAGGCGGTCTATGAGAAGAACACGGATTATGTGCCGCGCAAGGAGCCGGCGAGCTGGACCGCCGGCGGCAAGGTGGTGAAGGTC
>VAZV01000202.1:37099-66847 GCA_005884765.1 Alphaproteobacteria bacterium | reverse complement strand
CCCGCATCGGTCCGCCCGAGGTCGTGGAAGACCTGCTTTCGATCGGTTCGCTGCTGCAGGCCCGCGAGGCCCTGGATGGGCTTGGCAGCCGGCTTGCCAGCGTCCTGCGTGTGTTCGGCGATGCCCAGATCGGTACCGTCATCGCCGCGCTCAATGTTCCTTCGCTGCAGACCCCGCATTTGCTTCCGTTCGCGCTGTCGCTGGTCATGCAGAAGCTTGCCGCCCCGTGGCAAATCATCCGCCTTGCCATCAAGATGGCTGCGTCCGATGACGAGATTCGCGTGGCGGCGACACCCTATGGCATCGCCGTCTCCATCGCCCTGCACGATCTGTCCGTGCTGGCGGCGAGCCTGCGGCTGGACATCAAGCGTGGCCGTTTCGAAGACGTCGCCGAACATCTGAAGGCGCTTCATGATGGCGTGCGCGGCCTGCGCACGGAACTCGACCTGCGCAACGATTCCGCCTGGGGCCGGCAGCTCGCCGCGATCAGGGCCGATATCTCCAACGCCGTGCAATCGGAGATCGACAGTGTGCCCGGACGGGTTCGTCGCATCCTGCGCCAGCGTCCCGACAAGGACATTTCATCAGCTGCCCGGGTCGACAGTTCCGAGGTCGAGGAGACCGCAGCACTAATCGACTTCGTCGCGGTATGCCGCACCTATGCCAGCGAGCTTGCGATCAACGAGGTCACGCTGCGGACCTATTCCGATCTGCAGCATTATGTCGAGCAGTCCACAGAGGCGCTGGTGCAATCGCTGCGCAGTGCCGACCCCAGGACGCGCGGCTACCGCCAGATGCAGGTTTCGGCCGCCATCCGCTTCTGTGAGGTTCTATTCGGCCACGACTATGCGTCGTTGATGACCCGGGCGGCCGAAAACGCGCTGACCGGCGAACGCAAGTCGTCGCGTACTGGCTAAAAATAGCATTGTATTCTAACTACAATTTGCGATTGACCGCAGCGAGGCGGGAACGTACGTTCCGCGCGCCGATCCCCCATTTCCCAATGATTTATTCGCTGCGCATGAATGCTGCCATCAATTTCGTCGAGCTCGAGAACCGTGTAATTGCCGCGACATATCGGAACTTGATGATCAAGGCGAAGGTCGTCCTGGTCGACAAGTTGAGCGGCGAACAATTGCCTGATCCCGTCACGACGATTTCGGCTCCGGCGCCGAACGGCTGGCTCCGCATTCGCTTGACCGACGCCGTCGCCTCAGGGACCTTCTATCTCCGGGCGCTGAACGGGCACGGCCGGCAGGTGGCGCAAAGCGTCGAATTTCGGATCGCTTAAACCCATCAATCTCTTGGACTTTCTCCATTGCCGCTGGTGCCGGCAAATTGAGATTTGTCAATTGCCGGGCTCGGCGGTGGTGGTGTAAAGCGGCGCATCGGCGCCTGCGCGCCGCCGGAACCCGCTCGATGACATTGTGGTTTGTGTTCGCGCTGATGACGGCCGCGGCGATCTTCGCCGTGCTCTGGCCGCTGGGCCGGGGTCACCAGCCACCAAGCGACGGCAACGAGGCGAACGTCTACAAGGATCAGCTCGCCGAGATCGATCGCGACGTCGCCGCTGGCCTGATCGGCGCTCCGGAGGCAGAGGCCGCGCGTGTAGAGGTTAGCCGGCGTCTATTGGCCGCCGCAGACAGCGAGCGCACGCCGGCTACCCGATCGAGCCTGAGATGGCGGCGTGTGGCGGCCGTTCTCGCGTTGGTCGGAGTGCCGATCCTTGCGGTTGTGACATACCTGCCGCTCGGTTCACCGCGACTTGGCGATTTTCCGCTTGCGATGCGCGCCCACACCCCCGACGGCACCCAGCCGCTCGACAATCTGGTCGCGCAGGTCGAGCAGCATCTGGAAAAAAATCCGACCGACGGGCGCGGCTGGAACGTGCTGGCGCCGGTGCTGGCGCGGCTCGGCCGTTACGACGACGCGGTGCGCGCTTATCGCAATTCGATCACCTATGGCGGCGACAACGCGGAGCGGCGCGCCGATCTCGGCGAAGCGATCGCGGGTGCCGCGGGTGGCATCGTGACATCAGAGGCAAAGACCGAATTCGAACGCGCCATCGCCTTGAACGCGGACCAGGCGAAGGCGAGCTATTTCCTCGGGCTTGCCGCCGAGCAGGATGGCCGCACCGCCGATGCCGGCTCGATCTGGCGCGCGATGCTCGCAAAGGCGCCCGCGGATGCGCCGTGGCGGCCGCTGGTGCAGGCGGCACTGGCGCGCCTCGACGCTACAGCGGCGCCCGCGTTGCCGGATAGCACAATGGCTGCGGCAAAGGATATGAGCGAGGGCGACCGTAGCGCGATGATCCGCGGTATGGTCGATCGCCTCGCTACGCGATTGAAACAAAATGGTGATGACGTCGAAGGATGGCTGCGGCTGGTGCGGGCCTATATGGTGATAGGCGATCGCGACAAGGCGAAGAGCGCGCAAACTGATGCCCGCCAGGCCGTTGCAAACGACGCAGAGCGGTTGCGCCGGCTCAACGAAGGCTTGAAGAATCTCGGACTTGATGGATGAGCATGACAGGCGAAAAGTTTGCAGCCGTTTTCGCAACACGTCATGCTCGAAAACAAGAGGGAATGGGACGAGATCATCTCTGCGCAGAAGAAATGACAATGCATGACGCGTAAGCAAAGGCGATTGACGATCATCGGCGGCTCGCTTGGGATACTGGCGCTGGCGGCAGGACTGGTGCTCAATGCCATGCGCGATTCCATCGTGTTTTTCTCGACGCCCACCATGGTCGCGGAGAAGCATGTCCTGCCGGGCAGGCGGTTCAGGCTCGGCGGTCTGGTGCAGCCAGGCACGCTCAAGCGTGGCGACAACCTCGCCGTCACCTTCGAGGTCGCCGATGGCGGCGCCAAACTGCCGGTGGCGTATACGGGCCTTTTGCCGGACCTGTTCCGCGAAGGGCAGGGCGTAGTCGCCGAGGGCGCACTCGATGCGACCGGCGTATTTCGCGCCGATACCGTGCTTGCCAAACACGACGAGACCTACATGCCCAAGGATGTAGCGGACGCACTTAAGAAGCAAGGACATTGGAAGGATGATTACGGCGCGAAGGCGAATGGCTCCGCCGCACAAACCGCGCAAGGCACGCCGCAGGGGGTGAAGCAGTGATTGCAGAGATCGGTCATTACGCGTTGGTGCTTGCATTGGCGCTGGCGCTGATCCAGTCGACGGTGCCAATTCTGGGCGCGCGGCTGCGCGATGGCGCACTGATGAATGTCGCGCGCTCGACCGCGCTGGCGCAACTGTTGTTCGTGGCATTGTCATTTGCGGCGCTGGTCATGCTGCACGTCACGTCGGACTTTTCCGTCGTCAACGTGTTCGAAAATTCGCATTCTCTGAAACCGCTGATCTACAAGATCACCGGCGTGTGGGGCAATCATGAAGGCTCGATGCTGCTCTGGGTATCGATCCTGGCGCTGTTCGGCGGCCTGGTCGCGGCATTCGGCAACAATTTGCCGATCTCGCTGCGGGCGCATGTGCTGGCGGTGCAGGCCTGGATCGCGAGCGCGTTCTATCTTTTCATCCTGATGACCTCAAATCCCTTCCTGCGCATCGCCGATCCACCGATCGAGGGCCGCGACCTCAATCCGGTGCTGCAGGACATCGGCCTCGCGGTGCATCCGCCAATGCTGTATCTCGGCTATGTCGGGTTTTCGATTTCATTTTCATTTGCAATCGCGGCGCTGATCGAAGGCCGCATCGATGCGGCATGGGCTCGCTGGGTGCGGCCGTGGACGCTGGTCGCCTGGATATTCCTCACGCTCGGCATCGCGATGGGCTCGTACTGGGCCTATTACGAACTCGGCTGGGGCGGCTGGTGGTTCTGGGATCCGGTCGAGAACGCTTCGCTGATGCCCTGGCTCGCGGGCACTGCGCTGCTGCATTCGGCGCTGGTGATGGAAAAGCGCAATGCGTTGAAAGTCTGGACCATCCTGCTTTCCATCTTGACGTTCTCGTTGTCGCTGCTCGGCACCTTTCTGGTGCGCTCCGGCGTGTTGACCTCGGTGCATGCCTTTGCCACCGATCCGACCCGCGGCGTGTTCATCCTCTTGATCCTGTGCATCTTTATCGGCGGCGGGTTGACACTGTACGCTTGGCGCGCTTCGGCGCTGAAACAGGGCGGGCTGTTCGCGCCGATCTCGCGCGAAGGCGCGCTGGTGCTCAACAATCTGTTCCTGACCACGGCCTGCGCAACCGTGTTCATCGGCACGCTGTATCCACTGGCGCTGGAAGTTGTGACCGGCGACAAGATTTCCGTTGGCGCGCCGTTCTTCAATCTCACCTTTGCGCCGCTGTTCGTCCCCCTGATGATCGCGGTGCCGTTCGGGCCGATGCTGGCCTGGAAGCGCGGTGATCTCGTTGCCGCGGCGCAGCGCCTGCTCGCGGCCGGCGTCTCGGCACTGGTTGCGATCGCTGTGTTGTGGGCGTGGACAGGCGGCGGCAGCACGCTGGCGCCGCTTGCCATCGGACTGGCAGTCTTCGTCATCGCGGGCGCGCTGAGTGACCTGGCCGAACGCACCGGGGCGTTCCGCACCCCGCTTGCTGTCGCTGCGCGGCGCGCGCGCGGATTGCCGCGCTCGACCTGGGGCTCGGCGTTCGCGCATGCGGGCGTGGGCGTCGCGCTGATCGGGATCGTCTGCGAGACCACGTGGAACAGCGAACATATCGCGACCATGCGGCCCGATGATATGGCAAAGGTCGCAGGCTACGATTTGAGGCTCGACGGTTTGACACAAGCCCAGGGACCGAACTTTCGCGAAATGGTGGCGCAGTTCACGGTCACTCTTGACGGCAGGCACCTTGCGGTGATGACGCCTTCGAAGCGAAATTTCACCACCCGCGGATCGTCGACGACCGAGGCCGCGCTGCTGACGCGCGGCGCTAGCCAGCTCTATATTTCGCTCGGCGAGCTCACCGGCGACGGCGCCATCGCGGTGCGGATCTATCACAAGCCGCTGGTACTGTTGATCTGGTTCGGCCCCGTCCTCATGGCGTTCGGCGGCCTGTTGTCGTTGTCTGACCGGCGCTTGCGCGTCGGCGCGCCGAAGCCGGCCAAGGCGATGCGCGGACTACAGGCGGCGGAGTAGGGGAAAGAGGCGAAGTGCGGAAGCTGATCGCGATTTCATTTGTCGTGTGGATGGCGGCTTTTGCCGCGCCGAGTGCCCGCGCCGTGCAGCCGGACGAGATCATGGCCGATCCCGTGAAGGAGGCCCGCGCGCGGGACTTGTCGCGCGAATTGCGCTGCATGGTGTGCCAGAACCAGTCGATCGACGATTCGGAGGCGCCGCTGGCGCGCGATTTGCGACTGTTGGTGCGCGAGCGGATCGCGGCCGGCGACAGCGATTCCCACGTGATCGACTTCCTGGTGGCGCGGTATGGTGAGTTCGTATTGTTGAAGCCGCGTTTTGAGCGCCAGACCTTGTTGCTGTGGTTATTGACGCCGCTGGCGCTTGCCGGCGGCGGATTGGCGCTCTGGATGCACGGCAGGCGCCGCGCCAAATCGGGCGCCGGGGATGATCGATCCGAGCCGGGGTTGAGCGCGGAAGAGGAGGCGCGGCTGCGACGCCTGATTGCGGTGGAACCGCCACCTGAGAACCCGGCCTAGGTGCGCGGCTGGCGCTTGCGAATAAGCCGTTGTCAACCCTGCGATAAACTGCCGCATTGGTTCAGCCCTTCATTACAAAAGTTTAACTCCGCCGCCAGCGCGCTGTAAGGCGAAGAACCCCATGTTTTGGGCACATGAGGTGCACGCGCCAGCACCTCCGCGCACCGTCCATTCAGGCTCTGGAGAATTCTTTATGACCGAACGTCCGATCGATCTTTCGTCTCTGCCATCCTACCAGCGGCCCCGCCGTTCGCTTTTTTCCGCGCGCAAGCTTGCGCTGATGGCGTCCGTCGTCGCGGGTCTTGGCGTCGCTATCTATGGCTTCAGCCCTCCTACCGGTCCCGTTGATATCTTTTCGAGCCCCGCGCACGCGCAGGTCAACAACGAGGTCCGCAAGGTCGATAAACCTGTCGGCTTCGCCGATATTGTCGAGCGCGTGAAGCCGTCGGTGATTTCGGTCAAGGTCAATATCACGCAGAAGCTTGCCAAGGACGACAGTGGTGACGATGATTCTCCGTTCCAGCCGGGTTCGCCGATGGAGCGGTTCTTCCGCCGCTTCGGTGGACCAGATGCCCTGCCTCGCATGCCCCGCGGCCAGGGCGTGGTAACCGGTCAGGGCTCCGGCTTCTTTATTTCCGCCGACGGCTATGCCGTCACCAACAACCACGTGGTTGATGGCGCTGACAAGGTCGAGGTCACGACTGACGACGGCAAGACCTATACCGCGAAGGTGATTGGCACCGACGCCCGCACCGACCTCGCGTTGATCAAGGTCGAGGGCGGTTCGAATTTCTCGTTCGCCAAGCTGTCGGATGGCAAGCCCCGAATCGGCGACTGGGTGCTGGCGGTCGGCAATCCCTTCGGCCTCGGCGGCACCGTTACCGCGGGTATCGTCTCGGCCTCTGGCCGCGACATCGGCAACGGTCCGTATGACGATTTCATCCAGATCGACGCGCCCGTGAACAAGGGCAATTCCGGCGGTCCGGCCTTCAACACGGAAGGCGAGGTGATGGGCGTCAACACCGCGATCTATTCGCCGTCCGGCGGCAGCGTCGGCATCGCGTTCTCGATCCCCGCCGCGACCGTGAAGAACATCGTTGCCCAGCTCAAGGACAAGGGCACGGTGAGCCGCGGCTGGATCGGCGTCCAGATCCAGCCCGTCACCGCTGACATCGCCGACAGCCTCGGCCTGAAGAAGGCGGAAGGCGCGCTGGTCGCCGAACCGCAGGCCAACGGCCCGGCAGCCAAGGCCGGTATCGAATCCGGAGACGTCATCACGGCGGTCAATGGCGACGCGGTCAAGGATGCCCGCGAACTCGCCCGCACGATCGGCAGTATCCCCCCCGGCAATGCGGTGAAGCTCAACGTGCTGCACAAGGGCCAGGAGAAGACCGTCAACCTTACGCTCGGCCAGTTGCCGAATACGCTGGAGGCCAAGGCCGACAAGGACAATGGCGATCAGGGTAGCGCGATCCCCCGCGGCACCGACGTACCGAAGCTGGGCCTGACCGTCGCGCCTGCCAACAGCGTCGCCGGTGCCGGCAAGGAAGGCGTCGTCGTTACCGAGGTCGACCCGAAGAGCGCGGCGGCCGAGCGCGGCTTCAAGGAAGGCGACGTCATTCTCGAGGTCGGCGGCAAGACTGTCGCCAACGCCGGTGATGTGCGCGAAGCGCTCAACGCCGCGCGCACCGACAACAAGAACAGTGTCCTGATGCGGGTGAAGAGCGGCGGATCGTCGCGCTTCGTCGCAGTGCCCTTGGCAAAGGGCTAAGGCTTTACGAGATGGAGGGTGTCGCCGGCATCAGTCGCCCCCCGCCGACGGCTCTTTCCGGGGAGCGGGCCAAATCCCGCTCCCTCGTGCTCCTTCCGGTGGAATACGCCCCCCTCCGTCGGAAGGGTCTAAGGGCGGTGAGGTCCCCCAGCTTCACCGCCCGCTTTTTTCGCTTTACGAAAGCAGCGTCCGCTCGTCTTGCATGACGTAGCCGGCCGCGCCATGGTGATGGAAAGCAGACTCCCTTGACCGCAACCGCCCCCGATATGCGCCTGTTGATCATCGAAGATGACCGCGAATCCGCCGATTATCTGGTGAAGGCATTTCGCGAAGTTGGTCATATTGCCGATCTCGCGGGCGACGGCGAGGAAGGCCTGTCGCTGGCCCAGAGCGGCGACTATGATGTGCTCGTGGTCGACCGGATGCTGCCCAAGCGCGACGGGCTGTCGCTGATCGGTGTGCTGCGCGAGAAGGGCAATCGCACGCCGGTTCTGATCCTTTCGGCACTCGGGCAGGTGGATGATCGCATCAAGGGTTTGCGCGCCGGCGGCGACGACTATTTGCCAAAACCCTATGCGTTCGCCGAACTGCTCGCCCGCGTCGAGGTGTTGTCGCGCCGTCACGGCGGTCCGGCCGAGGAAACCACCTATCGCGTTGGCGACCTCGAACTCGATCGACTTTCGCATCGGGTCGCCCGCGGCAAGGACGAATTGACGCTACAGCCGCGTGAATTCCGATTGCTGGAATATCTGATGAAGCATGCGGGGCAGGTGGTGACGCGCACCATGCTGCTCGAAAACGTCTGGGACTATCATTTCGATCCGCAGACCAACGTCATTGATGTGCACATCTCGCGGCTGCGCTCCAAGATCGACAAGGGTTTCGAGCGGCCGCTGCTCCATACCATTCGCGGCGCAGGGTATATGATACGTGACGGCATTCGGTAAGCTGGTCCGAACCACGGCGTTCCGGCTGACGCTGGTCTATCTATTTTTGTTTGCGCTGTTTGCCGCCTCGCTGCTCGGCTATTTCGCCTGGAATACGCGGCGCATGATCACTGAACAGATCAGCACCACCGTGAACGCGGAAACCGGTGAGTTGTCGGAAATTTTTGGACGACGCGGGCTGCGCGGACTGGTTTTCAACATCGAGAATCGCGCGTTGCGGCCGGGCGCCAATCTCTATCTCTTGACCACGCCGGCGGGGCAGGCGGTTGCCGGCAATGTTGGCTCGCTGGCCCCAGGCGTGATGGGCACCATCGGCTGGTCGGAGACTGCCTATCGGCGGCTTGACGATCAGGACAATACCGATCACCGCGCACTGGTGCTCGTCACCCAATTGAGCAGCGGCTTCCGCCTTCTGATCGGGCGTGATCTGGAGGAACGGCGGCGGTTGTTCGGCATCGTCGCGAAAGCGGCGCAATGGTCGATCCTGGTGGTCGTCGTCCTGGGGATCGGCGGCGGCATTTTTGTCGCGCGGCGGGTGCTGCGGCGGATCGATGCCATGACAGGCACTACCCAGCGCATCATGGCCGGCGACCTGAGCGGACGGCTGCCGGTCGGGCGTAGCGGCGACGAGCTCGACCGCCTGGCCGGAAACCTCAACGCCATGCTGGAGCGGATCGAAGCCCTGATGACGGGCTTAAAGGAAGTTTCCGACAATATTGCCCACGACCTGAAGACGCCGTTGACGCGGTTGCGCAATCGCGCCGAAGAGGCGCTGGCAAAATCCGCGACTGAGGGCGAATACCGCGCGGCATTGGAACGGACCATCGAGGAATCCGACGGCCTGATCCGTACCTTCAATGCGCTACTCATGATCGCGCGTGCCGAATCCGGGCAGGCGCGCGGCAACATGGATGACTTTGACGCCGCCGAGGTCGCCAACGGCATTCATGAACTGTATGAGCCGCTCGCCGAAGACGGCGGCATGAGCCTGCGCGTCAAGACCGCGCCGGTGGCGGTTCACGGCAATCGCGAATTGATCAGCCAGGCGCTGGCAAACCTGGTCGAGAATGCAATCAAATACGGCAAACCTGTTCCGCCGGCCCAGCCGCAAGGCGCGGTCATCAGCCTGGATGCGAAGCAGATCCTGATTGAGGTCCGGCGTGACGGCAACCAGGTGCTGCTCAGCGTCACCGATCATGGACCCGGAATTCCGGAGACGGATCGCAAGCATGCGGTGGAGCGGTTCGTGCGGCTGGAGGCAAGCCGCACCCAGCCCGGTTCCGGCCTCGGCCTGAGCCTGGCGTCAGCCGTGGCCACGCTGCATGGCGGCGAACTTCGGCTCGGCGATGCAAATCCGGGCCTGACCGCGACCCTGGCAATCCCGGCGCTGAAGGGCGTCAGTGACAGGCTTGCGGCTCAAACGCAGGATGTGCCACAGAAGGTGGCATGAATTCATCCGCGCCGGGATACGCGGAAGCGAATGTCAAATCCACCGCACTGGCCGCGCTGTTCGCGGACGGACCGCGTGTCGCCGCTTCCGACAAAGCCGAACGACGTCTTAACGATTGGCTCGCCGCGCTCGAGCCGCAGCAGGCGGCTGCGCTCGATGACCTCCTGGATCGCCGCTTCGCCAAGGCCATCCTGCTCGGTATCGTCGAATTCTCGCCATACCTGTTCGACTTGGTGCGCGCGGACGCGGCGCGCCTGATCCGGTTGCTCAAATGCGATCCGCAGGCGCATCTGGCGGCGCTTATCGAAGACACCTCGCGCGAGGTGTCCGCAGCGTCCAGCGAAAGCGAGGTGATGCATCGGCTTCGCCGCTTGAAATCGGAGGCGGCGCTGCTGGTCGCATTGTGCGACATCGGCGGGGTCTGGCCGGTGATGCGGGTAACGGCGGCACTGACCGATCTCGCGGTCGCCTCGGTGCAGGCGGCGCTGCGCTATCTGCTGCGCCAGGAGACCATGCGCGGAAGGCTGTCGCCTCCAAACCCCGAAAGGCCCGAGGAGAGTAGCGGGTTGTTCGTGCTCGCCATGGGCAAGATGGGCGCGGGCGAGCTCAATTATTCCAGCGACATCGATCTGATCGTGTTCTTCGATTCCGCCGCGCCGACGCTGGCAAAGGACATCGAACCGCAGCCGTTCTTCGTGCGCGTCACACAGGGCCTGTCGCGGCTGTTGCAGCAGCGCACCGGCGACGGGTATGTGTTCCGGGTCGACCTGCGGCTGCGGCCGGATCCGGCTTCCACGCAGGTGGCGATCTCGACCGACTCCGCACTGCATTACTACGAGCGGGAAGGGCGGACTTGGGAGCGCGCCGCGATGATCAAGGCACGGCCCTGCGCCGGCGACTTCAGGGCCGGCGAGGTGATGGTCGCGGAGATCGCGCCGTTCGTCTGGCGCAAGCACCTGGACTTCGCTGCGCTTGGCGACGTGCACGACATGAAGCGGCAGATGCAGATCTTTCGCGGCCAGAGCGAAATTTCGGTCGAGGGCCACAACGTCAAGGTCGGGCGTGGCGGCATCCGCGAAATCGAGTTTTTTGCGCAAACACAGCAATTGATCGCCGGCGGCAGGCATCCGGAATTGCGGGTAAGGCCGACGCTCGAAGCGTTGAACGTGCTGGCGTCGAGCAACTGGATCACGTTCGAGGCGCGCGACGAGCTCACCAAGGCCTATGAATTCCTGCGGCGGGTCGAACACCGGCTGCAGATGGTCGCGGACGAACAGACGCATTCACTGCCCGACGACCGCGAGGGTGTGGAGCGGTTCGCGAACTTTTTCGGTTACGAGGACCGCGCGGCCTTTGCCAGGGATTTGCTCGCTCATCTCAACGTCGTGCAGGGGCATTACGCAAAGCTGTTTGAGGGTGACGATCCGACCGGTACGGCAAAACTGCCCGATGTCGACTATGGCGCGGGCCCTGAAGATCCGCGGCTGCTCGAACGCCTCGCAATGCTTGGGTTCAAGAACCCCATAGCGGTGGCGCAGACGCTGCGGCAATGGATGGCGGGCGAGTATCGCGTGTTCCGGACGGAATCGACGCGCAACGCCTTTGTCGAGTTCGTTCCGGCGCTTATCGAAGGTCTCGCCGACGCGGAGGAGCCGGATCGCGCGGTAACGGCATTTGACCGCTTCCTGCAGGCACTGCAACGCGGCGGGCGGCTGATAACGCTGCTCAGCCAGAACCGTGACCTCGTCGCGCTGGTGGCGTTGGTGCTTGGCGCCGCGCCGCGGCTTGGCGACATGCTGGCGCGGCAGCCGCAGTTGATGGACGGGTTGATCGACCCGCGCTTTTTTGGCGCGATGCCGGATCAGCGCGAATTATCGGGGCGGCTTGCGACGACGCTGCGGGACGCGGATTCCTACGAAGAGTTCCTCGATCGTCTGCGCCTGTTCGGCCAGGAAAGCCTGTTTCTGATCGGCACGCGAATCCTGTCGGGCACTGTTTCCGCACAACAGGCGGGCACAGCCTTTGCCGACGTCGCCGAAGGCATCGTCCACACCGTGCACGGCCTTGTGACCGGACGCTTTGCGGCCCAATATGGCCATATCAGGGGGCAGCAGACCGCGATCCTGGCGATGGGCAGGCTCGGCAGCCGCGAAATGGCCGCGGCCTCCGATCTCGATTTGATCCTGCTTTACGATTTTGATGCGGAGCATCCCGACTCCAACGGCACGCCTTCGCTGCACGGCGCGCAATATTTCGCACGCCTGACCCAGCGGCTGATCTCAGCTTTCACGACGCGGACGAATTACGGCGTGCTCTACGAGATCGACATGCGGCTGCGCCCCTCGGGGCGGGCCGGACCGGTCGCCTCGCACATCCAATCGTTCGCCGAATACCAGGAGCGCGAGGCATGGACCTGGGAGCATATGGCGCTGACGCGGGCGCGGGTGATTTCGGCACCGCCGGAGTTTCGTGCCCGGATCGAAAGCGTCATTCGCGACGTATTGATCCGGCCGCGCGACCGCGCGGCGACCGCCAACGACGTCGCGGACATGCGACGCGCGATTGCGCTGGAGAAGGGCGAGGACGATCTCTGGGACCTCAAATATGCCGCCGGCGGTCTGATCGATATCGATTTCATCGCGCAGCATCTGCAGTTGGTTTACGCCGCCGATAAGCCGGACATTCTCAGCGTCAGCACGCTCGAGGTGCTCGACAACGCGGCCAAGCTCGGCGTGCTTGAGCAATCCGAGGCCGAGGTGCTTCGCTCGGCGGCGCGGCTCTATCACGACCTGACGCAAATCTTGCGGCTTTGCGTCAGCGACCGGTTCAGGCCGGAGACGGCGGGCGAAGACTTGCTGCAGGTAATGGCACGGGCAGGCGACGCACCCGACTTTTCGGCGCTGCAGGCGCGGGTGAGGGAAACGCAGGCCGAGGTGCGGCGGGTGTTTAAGGCAATCGTCGAGGGAAGCTAGGTATTCCTGAGCGTCGCGATCGCGTCGCGGACGTTCGGGTCGAGCCCGGCGCCGCCGGCATCGAGATGCGTGAAGATCGCCTTGCGCATCCGAGGATCCCAGAATTTCCTGATATGTTCGGCGATTCCCGGCACTGCTTTGTCGTGGCCCTGGCTCTGAAAGAATTTTCCGATCTGGTTGGCCATGTAGATCAAACGATCAGGCGACATAGGCAGCCTCCGGGGCATTAACGCGTGCTGCAATCCGCTCAGGGTGCGTGAAGACCTCAAACCCGTCCGAGCGCGCGATGGCGACGAGCGTGATCCCCGCAGCGTCTGCCATCCGAACTGCGAGCGCTGTCGGTGCCGATACTGCGACCATCAGCGGCGCGCCGATCGCCGCGGCCTTCTGCACCATTTCGACCGAAACACGGCTGGTCAGGAGCGCCATGCCTTCGCTTGCGGATACCTTTTCCTGCGCCAGCGCGCCGGCCAGCTTGTCGAGCGCATTGTGGCGGCCGACATCCTCGCGCAGCGCGACGATGCCGCGCCCCGGCGTCCAGAACGCCGCCGCATGCACGGCGCGGGTTTGGATATTGATCTGTTGCTGTGGCGCGATGCCTGCCATCGCTGCCATGATCGCGCGCGCCGGGAAGGAGGGGCCATTTGCGACGATTGCGGCGGGACGAACGGCCTCGGCAATCGAATCGATGCCGCAGATGCCGCAGCCGGTCGGACCTGCGATATGCCGCCGCCGCTCGTCGATAAGCCGGGCTTTTGCGGGTCCAAGCCACATCCGCAGTTCGATACCATCGTCGAGTTCAACGATGTCGATCGAAAGAATCTCACCAGGCGATTGCACGATGCCCTCGCTGAGACTGAATCCAATCGCGAAATCCCGCAAATCTCGCGGCGTGCCCATCATCACGGCCGCGGTGCCGCCATTATAGGTCAGCGCGATCGCGGTTTCCTCCGGGATCAGCCGCGTGCCGGCGCGCAGCTCGCCATCGCGCCAGGCCTGCCGAGCGGCTTTGCGGACGGGATCGTGCATCGTCACTCCGCGGCCTCGCTAGCGGCCGCGATGCGGCGCGAATGGCGGGCCTGCTCCTCGTAGGTCTTCTGCCAATCAGAGGGACCATTCGAGGGCGAGATCTGCACCGCCGTGACCTTGTATTCGGGGCAATTGGTGGCCCAGTCCGAATATTCGGTGGTGATGACATTGGCCTGGGTGTCTGGGTGATGGAAGGTGGTGTAGACCACGCCGGGCGCGACGCGGTCGGTGATCTGCGCGCGCAACGTTGTCTCGCCGGCACGGCTTGCGAGGCGCACCCAGTCGCCGTCGCGCACGCCGCGCTGTTCGGCGTCGTGCGGATGAATTTCCAGTCGATCCTCGTCGTGCCAGACGACGTTGTCGGTGCGCCGGGTCTGCGCACCGACATTGTACTGGCTGAGGATGCGCCCGGTCGTCAGCAACAGCGGATAGCGTGGGCCGGTGCGCTCGTCGGTCGGGATGTATTCGGTGACGACGAACTTGCCCTTGCCGCGCACGAAGCCGCCGATATGCATCACCGGCGTGCCCTCCGGCGCTTTCTCGTTGCAGGGCCATTGCACAGAGCCCAACTCGTCGAGCTTGGCATAGGAGACCCCCGCAAAGGTTGGCGTCAGCGCCGCGATCTCATCCATGATTTGCGAGGGATGGTCGTAATGCATCTCAAAACCCATCGCCCTGGCAAGGCCGATCGTCACTTCCCAATCCGCCATGCCGTTGCGCGGCGTCATCACCTTGCGCACGCGCTGGATACGGCGTTCAGCATTCGTGAAGGTGCCGTCCTTCTCCAGGAAGGTCGAGCCGGGCAGGAAGACGTGGGCGTAGTTGGCGGTCTCGTTGAGGAAGAGGTCGTGGACGATGACGCATTCCATCGCCGACAGCGCCGCCACCACATGTTTGGTGTTGGGATCGGACTGCAGGATGTCCTCGCCCTGGACATAGAGGCCCATGAAGCTGCCCTCGATCGCGGCGTCGAACATGTTCGGGATGCGCAGGCCCGGCTCCGGATTGAGCTTGACGTTCCACACGGCCTCGAACTGATCGCGTACAGCGTCACCCGAGATATGGCGATAGCCGGGCAACTCGTGCGGAAACGAGCCCATGTCGCAGGAACCCTGCACGTTGTTCTGCCCGCGCAGCGGGTTCACGCCGACGCCGGGCCGGCCGATATTGCCGGTCGCCATCGCGAGGTTCGCGATCGCGATCACGGTGGTCGAGCCCTGGCTGTGCTCGGTGACGCCAAGGCCGTAATAGATCGCGCCATTGCCGCCGGTGGCGAATAGCCGAGCCGCCACGCGCAATTCCGTCGGATCGACGCCGGTCGAGATCGCGGTGGCTTCCGGGCTGTTGTTCGGCAGCGCCACGAAGGCTGCCCAATCCTCGAACTCGCTCCAGTCGCAGCGCTCACGCACAAAGGCTTCATCGACGAGGCCTTCGGTGACGATCACATGCGCCATCGCGGTGAGTACGGCGACATTGGTGCCGGGCAACAGCGGCAGATGCTGCGCCTTGAGGTGCGGTGCTTCCACCATTTCGGTGCGCCGCGGATCGAGCACGATCAGTCTGGCGCCCTGGCGCAAACGCTTCTTCAGACGCGAGGCGAACACCGGATGCGCGGATGCCGGGTTCGCGCCGATCACCATTACGACGTCGCTATGCTCGACTGAATCGAAATCCTGCGTGCCAGCCGAGGTGCCGAACGTCGTCGACAGGCCGTAGCCGGTCGGCGAATGACAGACGCGGGCGCAGGTATCGACGTTGTTGTTGCCAAAGCCGGCACGGATCAGCTTCTGCACCAGATAGGTTTCCTCGTTGGTACAGCGCGACGAGGTGATGCCGCCGACAGCATCGCGGCCATATTTTTGCTGAATGCCCCTGAACTTGGCGGCGGCGAAGTTGAAAGCTTGATCCCAGGATACCTCGCGCCATGGCTCGCTGATGTCATCGCGCATCATGGGCTTGAGGATGCGCTCCTTGTGGGTGGTATAGCCCCATGCAAAGCGACCCTTGACGCAGGAATGGCCGCGGTTGGCCTTGCCGTCCTTGTACGGCACCATGCGCACGACCTCCTCGCCCCGCATTTCCGCCTTGAAGGCGCAGCCGACGCCGCAATAGGCGCAGGTCGTGACCATGGAATGCTCGGGCTGGCCGATCTCGATCACCGATTTTTCAGTAAGCGTCGCGGTCGGGCAGGCCTGCACGCAGGCGCCGCAGGACACGCATTCGGAGCCGAGAAAACTCTCGCTCATGCCGGGCGAGACGCGGCTGTCGAAACCGCGGCCCGAAATCGTCAGCGCAAACGTCCCTTGCACTTGCTCGCAGGCGCGGACGCAGCGCGAGCAGACGATGCATTTGGAAGGATCGTAAGTGAAGTAGGGGTTGGACTCATCCTTCGGCATCCAGGCCGCGTTGATGTCGCCGTTTGTCCTGGCGAACACATGGTTATCGCCCTCATAGCCGTAGCGCACGTCGCGCAAGCCGACCGCGCCGGCCATATCCTGCAATTCGCAATCGCCATTGGCGGCACAGGTCAGGCAGTCCAGCGGATGATCGGAGATGTAAAGCTCCATCACGCCCTTGCGCAGCTTCTTCAGCCGCTCGGTCTGGGTGTGGACCACGAGACCGTTCATGGCCGGACTCGTGCAGGACGCCGGCGTGCCGGCACGACCCTCGATTTCGATCAGGCACAGCCGGCAGGAGCCGAACGCGTCGACCATGTCGGTCGCGCAGAGCTTTGGGATTTGCGTGCCGGCCTCCATCGCCGCACGCATGATCGAGGTGCCCTCGGGCACGGTGACGCTTCGACCATCGATAGTTAGCGTGACGAGGCCGGCGGATTTGGAACGCGGCGTTCCGAAGTCGGTTTCCTGGATCAATGACATGGCGATCCTCCTTATTCCGCGGCCTGAAGATGCGTGGCGGGGCCGAAGTCGTCCTTGAAATGTTTCAGTGCGCTCATGACCGGGTAGGGCGTAAAGCCACCGAGCGCGCAGAGCGAGCCGAATTTCATGGTGTTGCAGAGGTCTTCGACCACCGCGATGTTTTCCGCAACGCGCTCGCCGCGGCGGATCTTGTCGATGGTCTCGACGCCGCGGGTCGAACCGATCCGGCACGGCGTGCACTTGCCGCAGGATTCGACCGCGCAGAATTCCATCGCAAAGCGCGCCTGCTTTGCCATGTCGACGCTATCGTCGAACACGACAATGCCGCCATGGCCGATCAGGCCGTCGCGTGCCGCAAAGGCCTCGTAATCGAACGGCGTATCGAACAGCGCGCGGGGGAAGTAAGCGCCCAACGGGCCGCCGACCTGTACCGCCCGCACGGCACGCCCCGTCAACGTTCCGCCGCCTATGTCATCGACCAATTCGCCGAGCGTGATGCCGAAGGCGGTCTCGAACAGGCCACCATATCGGATGTTGCCGGCAAGCTGGATCGGCATGGTGCCGCGCGATCTTCCCATGCCGAAATCGGCGTAAGCCTTGGCGCCGCCGGCGAGAATGAAGGGAATGGCCGCGAATGACAGCACATTGTTGATCACCGTCGGCTTGCCGAACAGGCCCTGATGCGCGGGCAATGGCGGCTTGGCCCGCACGATGCCGCGGCGGCCTTCGAGGCTTTCCAGGAGCGAGGTCTCTTCGCCGCAGACGTAGGCGCCGGCGCCGACGCGCACTTCAAGATCGAAGCTGTGGCTGGAGCCGCCGATGCCAGCGCCGAGATAGCCCGCGCCTTTCGCCGCCGAGATCGCCGTGTTCATTGCTTGGACCGCGTGCGGATATTCCGAACGGATATAGATGTAGCCTTTGCTGGCGCCGACGGCGACGCCCGCAATCGTCATGCCCTCGATCACGACGAAGGGGTCGCCTTCCATGATCATGCGGTCGGCAAAGGTGCCGCTGTCGCCCTCGTCGGCATTGCAGACGATGTATTTGCGCGTCCCGCTCGCTAGCGCGACCGTCCTCCATTTGATGCCGGTCGGAAAACCGGCGCCGCCGCGGCCGCGCAGACCCGACGTCGTGACGTCGGCCAGGATGGCGTCGGCGCCGAGTGTTAATGCCCGCTCAAGGCCCTTGTAGCCGCCATGGGCGCGGTAGTCGTCGACCGAGCGTGGATCGATCACGCCACAGCGCGCGAAGGTGAGGCGGGTCTGCCGCCTCAGCCAGGGAATCTCCTCGGTGATGCCAAGCCGCAGCGGGTGCGGACCATCGGAGATGATCGCCTCGAGCAGGAAAGGCGCGTCAGTAGGGGTCACCGGTCCAAACGCGACGCGGCCTTGCGGTGTCGCGACTTCGACCAAAGGCTCCAGCCAGTACAGCCCGCGCGAACCGGTCCTGACGATTTCGATTTCGATGCCGCGCCGGGCGGCGGCCTGCTCGAACGCCAGCGCGACGTCGTCGGCGCCGACGGCGACCGCGCCGGCATCGCGCGCGATGAACAGACGCATCGTCATCGCTGCGCCTCCGCTACCAGCGCGTCGATACGTGCCTCGTCGAGCCGCCCCACGACGCGGCCGTCGAGCATGGCCGATGGCGCGGTCGCGCACAGCCCGAGGCAATAGATCGGCTCCAGCGTCACGCGCTGATCGGCCGTCGTGTCGCCGAGGGCGACGCCTAGTCTCGCTTCCGCGCGCGCCGCCAACACTTCGCCGCCGGCGGCTTGGCAAGCCTCGGCGCGGCATAGTTTCAATACATGACGGCCGGCCGGTCGCTTTCGGAAGTCATGATAGAAGGTGAAGACGCCATAGACCTCGGCGCGCGAAAGGTTGAGCGCGGAGGCGACCATCGGGATCGCCGGCTCCGGCACATGGCCGAAGGTTTCCTGCAGTGCGTGCAGGATCACCAGCGTTGCTCCTTCAAGGCCCGTGTGCTCGGCGATGATCTCCGCGCCGCGCGTTGCATCCCAAGGCTCATAAGGTGCTGTCATCGGCGTACTCGATCGGAGAGTTGTGGCCCTCTCGATTGAGTATTGGAATTACTCGAAACATCAATAAAGCTGTTTCATGTGGCGATAGGGAAAGGCGATCGATAGCCGCGCGAGATCGGACGATATCAAAATGCAATGAGTGTCAAAAACACGCGTGCTAGAGGTGCTTTTGGCGTATTGTTGCTGCGGCAGCCGTGATATTTATCAAATCTGCTTAAACTGTTCTCGAAAGGCCTCAGTTCTTGATCGACAAGCTTGAACTTCTGCTGGCGCTCGCCAAGGAGCGGCATTTCGGGCGGGCGGCCGAGGCGTGCGGCGTCACCCAGCCGACGATGTCGACGAGCCTCAAACAGCTGGAAGAATTTCTCGGCGTGATGCTGGTGCAGCGTGGCTCCCGCTTCCAGGGCTTCACGCCCGAGGGCGAGCGGGCGCTCGACTGGGCGCGGCGCATCGTCGGCGACGCCCGCGCGATGCGCCACGAGATCAACGGCCTCAAGGACAAGCTGTCCGGCGAAATCAAGATCGCGGCGATCCCGACCGTGCTCGGCATGGTGGCGTCGTTGACGACGCCGTTTCGCGCGCGTCATCCGGACGTGCGCTTTCGCGTCGTGTCCTGCACCTCGGCTGAGGTGCTGGGGCTCTTGGAAAATCTCGAGGTCGACGCCGGGCTGACCTACATCGAGAACGAGCCCATCGGAAAAGTCCGCACCATTCCGCTCTATAACGAAAGCTATCGGCTGCTGACCTCGCCGGACGCCGTGTTCGGCGATCGCGATTCTGTCACCTGGAAGGAGGTCGGCCAGGTACCGTTGTGCCTGCTGACGCCGGACATGCAGAACCGCCGCATCATCGATCGCGCGTTGCGCTCGGTCGGCGCCGAAGCGACGCCGACGCTGACGTCGAATTCGCTGCTGGTACTGTATACCCACGTGAAGACCGGGCGCTGGGCCAGCGTGATGCCGGCGAAACTTGCGGAGACGCTCGGGCTCGCCGACACCGTCCGCAGCATCCCGATCGTCGATCCCGTGGTCGATTACAGCATCGGGATGGTGATCCCGCAGCGCGACCCGATGACGCCGCTGATTGCAGCATTAGTGCATGTCGCGCGCGAAGTCGCGCCGACGCTCCGGTCCTGAAGAGAAGAGAAATCAAGCCGCCGCCGATATTCCAGCCTTTGGGTTGCGCGGATCGCGCGGCAGCGAGACGCAGACTACGGTGCCGGTGCCGAGCTTCGAGCGCAATCGCATCGTGCCGCCGTGCAGATGCGTCAGCGACCGCGCAATCGCGAGCCCCAGGCCCGAACCGTGATAGGTCTTGGTGAGCTGGCTTTCGACCTGTTCGAACGGCCGTCCGAGCCGCGCCAGCGAATGTTGCGCGATACCGATGCCGGTGTCGGCGATCGTCAGCACGATCGTGTCGCCGAGCAATCGGCTGCGCACCACCACCTTGCCGCCGTCGGGCGTGAATTTCACGGCGTTGGATAGCAAGTTGACTAGGATCTGCTTGGTCGCGCGTCGGTCCGCCACCATGCAAATCGCTTGCTCGATGTTGGCGTCGATCACGAGGTGCTTGTCGTGGGCGCGACCCGCCACCACGCGCAGCGATTCGGCGAGCGTCTTGGACAGATCGAGCGGCTCCATGTCGAGCTTCATCCGTCCGGCCTCGATCTTGGACATGTCGAGGATGTCGTTGATGACTTCCAGCAAATAGTGGCCGCTGGTGAGAATGTCGTGGCAGTATTCCTGATATTTCTCCGAGCCGAGCTTACCGAACATGCCGCTTTCCATGATCTCGGAGAAGCCGATGATGGCGTTGAGCGGGGTGCGCAGCTCGTGACTCATATTGGCTAGGAACTTGGATTTGGTCTGGTTGGCCTCCTCGGCGCGGGTCTTTTCCCTGGAGTACTTCTCGGCGAGATCGGCGAGTTCGACTGCCTGTCGTTCGAGCGCAGCCTGCGAGCGCTTCAGGTCGATGACGGTGGCGCGCAGGCGCAGATCGTTGTCGACCAGTTTCTGCTCGTGCTCCTTGATGCGGGTGATGTCAGTGCCGACCGAGACATAGCCGCCGTCCTTGGTGCGGCGTTCGCTGATATGCAGCCAGCTGCCGTCCTCGAGTTGGGCCTCGAAGGTCCGCGCCCCCGGCGCCTGGTTGGCGGTCTCCAGCAGCCGGGTCTTGATCTCGGGCATGCTGCCGACCTCAATCACGGTTTCGTACGAGGTTCCGGGGATCACCGCCGAGTCCGGCAGCCGGTGCAATTTCTGGAAGTGCGAATTGCAGAGCACCAGCCGGTCGCCCGCGTCCCACAGCACGAACGCCTCGGGAATGGTCTCAATCGCGTCGCGCAGCCGAAGATCGGCCTCGACGGTCTTCTCCGCGAGGCTCTTCTGCTCGGTGATGTCGACGGCAATGCCGATCAGGTGCTTGCTTGAATCGCTGGCATCCTGGGTGAGTTCGCAGCGCACGCGCAGCCAGATCCAATGGCCATCGACGTGCTGCATGCGAAAAGTCTGATCGATGTGATTGATCCTGGATGAAATGAGCCGATCGGCGATCTCGAACAGATTGATATCGTCGGAGTTCACCAGCGAGTTGACCTCGCCGAAGGTAAGGAGATCGCTGCGGTTCTCCAGACCAAGCATCGTGAACATTGACTGCGACCAGAAGATGCGGCCGCGGGAGAGGTCCCAATCCCACAAGCCGCAGCGGCCGCGATTAAGCGCGGTATCGATCCGCCCGCGCACGGCGTCGTTGATGAGATCGCCCTCGCGGGCGCGGGTTGATTGCCAGTGGAATGCAAAGCCCAGGATCAGCACGACGAAGCCGGTCGTCGCCGACAGCGTGACCGACAGCGCGGCATCCGATCCCCACAGCGGATCGACCTTTTCCTGGATGACGATGACCTGACCGGGCAACGCCTTGATGAGCCGCGCGATCGCCAGCGCGCCATTGCCGTTCGGCAGCGTCATGTCGCCAGCGTCGCCCTGGAGGTTTGGCGCGGCAAGCAATTGTGCGGTGCTGATCTCGTCGAGGATCCGATCGGCTTCGCTAAGATTGGATTCGACGGGAACCCGGGCAAGGATGCGACGGTCGACGCCGCCGGTGACGATGACGTGGCGGCCGGGGGCAAAGCCCCAAGACGGAATGAGATCGGGCAGCAGGTCGATCCGCTCGGAAAGCAGATCGGCCAGCGCTGCGAGATCGCGTTTGCCGGCGGCGCGCTTTTGCCGGTTCTGGTCGACCACCTGAACGAAAGCGCCGAGGCAGATGGTGATCAGGAAGGCAATGATGAGCGTGGGTACGGCGCGGCGAAGTGCCGGTTCCGCTATCAACAGCCTATGGTAGGCCGGCTTTGCGATCGATTGCGCCAATCCTTTGATCGAATCGGATTGGACGCACGCGCTCGCCGCATGCGCACGCGCCATGCCTTAGACCCCCACCGGATTCTTTTCTACGCGGTTCGAAAGAACCCCATGTCGCTTCCGAATCAAAGCGATTTGAATCCAGTTTTTGCGGGCTGTCGAGAGTCAACGATTCGTTAAAACGAAATAAATGCTGTCCCGTGCGAAATCTTGACTCAGAAAGTGAGTCCGAAACGGGAACGCAGCCTTCTACGTGTGCGGTGGCTCGGCGTGACTGATCACGCGCTTCACGGTCGGGAACGCGCGACGCAACCCCCGCTCGATCTCATCGACGTTCTCGTGAACCTTGATCACACTCATCGAAGGTGCGGCCCGGCAATGGAAGTTCACGATTTCGCCGGCATCGGTGTCGCGGACGCGCACATTATGGATGTCGTGGATGGCGCCGTCGGCGGCAAGACGCGACAACGCCGCCTTGATGGTCTCCACACGACCGGGCGTGGCGTCGGCACCGAGCGGCAATTCCGGCTCCAGCGGCTCGATATGGGTGTCGACCTCGACGTCTTCGCCAAAATCGTCGCGGATGCTGCGCTCCAGGCCGTGGGCGATATTGTGCGCGGCGGTGAGCGTCATCGCACCGTCGACTTCGAGGTCGATGCCGACGATGAGCCTGCCACCGAGATCGTGCACGGTGACGTGGTGCACGGCGAGGCCGGAGTTGCGCGCGATCACCATGATGCGCTCACGCACGCTCTCATTGCTGCGCGCGACCGGCACGGTGGTGAAGGTCAGATCGGCATCGCCGAGCGCGGCGCCGACCGCCTCCTGCGCCTTGCGCTTGATATCGTCGACGCGATCGATCGGATAGGTGCGCGGCACCTGCACGACGGCATCGATGAAGTGCGTGGGCCCGACCATCCGGACCCTCAAGCGTTCGACGCCGACCACGCCGGGCACCGCCCTGATCGCAGCCCCGGCTTTCTGCGATGCGCCTTCGGGGGCGCGGTCGAGCAGGGTTTCGACGGTGGAGCGCGCCATCCGCAACCCCAGCAACGCGATCATAATGGCAACCGCAACGGCGGCGGCGGCATCGCCCCACCAGTAGCCCAGTCCGGCGAGCGCAAGCCCGATGATGACGGCAATCGAGCCAAGCACGTCGGAGGCGAAATGCAGCGCATCGGCGGCCAGCGCCTGCAGCACGATAAACGGAATAGCCGAGATCGCCGGCGGCGGCGTGCCTTCGCGCAGGCGGCCCCAGGATGCGACCAGGATGCCGCCCGCCAGCACATAAAGCAGGGCGATGACGCCGAGCGCGGAGACGCTCTCGAGCGTGCCATGGCCGTATTGATGCTCCTCGTCGGCGGGCAGGTCGGAGACCCGCACCACGACCCAGGTGATCACGGTCGCGGCCACGTCGACCGAAGAGTGCAGGGCCTCGGAGATCAGCGCGAGGCTGCCGATGGCGATGCCAACCACGAATTTCGCCACCGCCATCCCGGCGCTGGCGAATACCGAAATAGTGGCGACAGTGGATTTGGCGTTGGGAATTTGAGCGCTCATGGGCCGCCGGTTTAGCAGCCGACTATGTAAGATTAAAGCGCCGATCAGGATGCGTTAGTCGCCAATGATTCGCAGCAACTGATATTGCGAATTGCTCTGATTCTAAACAGCCGACGCTAAAGCGTCACGACGATCTTGCCGAGGTGCTAGTTGGCTTCCATGTGCTCAAAGGCCTTGCCGATATCGTCGAACTTGAACACGCGGTCGATCGGCAGCTGCAATTTGCGCGCCTCCACCGCTCCCCAGATATCCTTGCGGACTTCGTCAAAGATCTCGCGGATTTCCTCGATGGTGCGGGTGCGGAAGGTGACGCCGATATAATGGATGCGGCGCGCGGCGTGCAGGTCGAAATTGAAGTCGGCATGGGTGCCGCCGAGCCGGCCGACATTGACGATGCGGCCCTTGATCTTGGTGGCGGCGAGATTCTGGTTCGCGACTTTGCCCGAGACCTGGTCGACGATCAGGTCGACGCCTTCGCCATTGGTTGCCTTCAGCACGGAATCGACCCAGCCGGGATCAGAGGAATCCACCGCAAGATCGGCGCCGAATTCCTTTAAGCGTCCGCGCCGCATCGCGTCGGTGGAGGAACCGATCACGAGCTTCGCGCCCTTGAGTTTGGCAATCTGCATCGCCATCAGCCCGACGCCCGAGCTTGCGCCCTGAACAAGAACCGTTTGTCCCGGCTGGAGCGCGCCGTTGGTCACGACCGCGTTGTGCATGGTGGCGAGCGCGACGGGGAGGGTGGCCGCCTCCTCGAAGTTCATATTGCTTGGTGCGCGGAACTGCCGGCCGTGGTCGGCCAGCGTGTATTCCGCAAATGCAGCGCCGCCCGAGCCCATGATCCTGTCGCCGACCTTGACGCCCCTGGCATCCAGGCCAAGCTCGGCAACCTCGCCGGCCCATTCCATGCCGAGCACGGTGCCTGCGCCGCCGGCGGAGCCATGGGCGTGGCCTTTGGTCATGCCGAGATCGGCACGATTGAGCCCGCAGGCATGCACGCGGACCAGCACTTGCGTGCCCTTTGGCGCGGGTTTTACGACGTCAGTGATGGCGGCGCCGTTGGCGCTGTAGACATAGGCCTTCATGGGATCATCTCTTAATCTCAGTGAGAAGCGCTTTATTCCGCGGCTTGTCGTTGGGCGACGCCGAACATCATTCCTTCGAGCCGGCTTCGAATGATGGTTTCGGCCTCGCGGATAATGCGTGATATCAGTTCCGCGCAGGAAGGGATGTCGTAGATCAATCCCTGTACCTGGCCCGCCGACCAGATGCCTTGATCGGCATCACCGTTCGCGTAAACCATCTTGCCGCGGGCGCCTGCCACGAGATCGCGGACCTGCTCGAAAGTAGCACCCTCCTTCTCCATCGCGACGACCTTGGTCGAGATGGCGTTCCTGGCGACGCGTGAGGTGTTGCGCATGGTGCGGAAAATCAATTCGGTCTCGCGCTCATCATTGGCGACGATCTTCTCCTTGATCAGCTGATGGATCGGGCTCTCCCGGGTAGCCATGAAGCGCGTGCCCATGTTGATCCCTTCGGCCCCCAGCGCCAGTGCCGCGACCAGCCCGCGGCCGTCGCCAAAGCCACCGGAGGCGATCAGCGGGATCTTCACCTTGTCGGCGGCGACCGGGATCAGGATCAGCCCGGGAGTGTCGTCCTCGCCGGGATGGCCGGCGCATTCAAAGCCGTCGATCGAGATCGCGTCGACCCCCATGCGCTCCGCCGACAGCGCGTGACGGACACTGGTGCATTTGTGCACGACCTTGATGCCGTGCTTCTTGAATTCGGTGACGTGCTCCTGCGGCTTGTTGCCGGCGGTCTCGACCACCTTGATACCGCTCTCGATGATGGCCTGGCGGTATTCCGCGTAAGGTGGCGGCTTGATCGAGGGCAGGATGGTGAGATTGACGCCAAACGGTTTGTCGGTCAGTCCGCGGCAGCGCGCGATTTCCTTGGTGAGATCTTCCGGCGTCGGCTGCGTCAGCGCGGTGATGAAGCCGAGCGCGCCGGCGTTGGCCACGGCCGCGACCAGCTCGGCGCGGCCAACCCACTGCATGCCGCCTTGAACGATCGGGTGCTCGACGCCGACGAGTTCGGTAAATCGGGTTTTCAACATCTCCGCCCTCTGTCTCCCCGGCGCCTGCGCACGCGTGTCTTTTTCTGGGAGTTTCAGAGGAGAGGATGCCGTCACATCAGGGAAATGTCCACGCCCGTTCCATGCGCAAATCGCGCATCACGGGAGGCGATTTGCAGGCCTTGCGGCGCTGCCGAATGGGACTTAGTGGCGAAACTGGTTGTGCAGTTCGCCAATGCCGTCGATCACGACGGTGACGGTATTGACCGGTTCTTTCATCACGCCGACGCCGATCGAGGTGCCGCAGCAGATCAAGTCGCCCGGCAGCAGCGTCATGTCATGCGAGATACGGCTGACCAGTTGCTGGCAAGTGAAGATCATATCCGAAATCGGATAGTTCTGACGCTGGACGCCATTGAGAATGGTTCGTACCACGAGCTTTTCGGGGTCGATCGCCGAGGCAATGACAGGCCCGAACGGGCAGAAATCGTCATACCCTTTGGCGCGAGCCCACTGGGCAAAGGTAGCATCCTTGCCGATGATGTCAGACGCCGTGATGTCGTTGACGCAGGTGTAGCCAAAAATGAATGCGTCGGCCTCTTTAGCCGACACCTCGCTGCATCTGCGTCCGATGACGATCCCGAGTTCGCCCTCGTAGGTCACCTTGCCATCATAGGATGCCGGTTTCCTGACGACCGCGTGCGGCGCTGCGATCGTCGTCGGCGCCTTCAAGAGATAAAGCGGATCGTCGGGCTCCCTGACATTCAATTTCGCCGCAAGGGCATGAAAATTATTCCATAGGGCGATGATCTTCGACGGCTCGGCCGGCGCCAGCAGTTCGACGTCGGATAGAGCGAGGTGACAGCCGCTTGGCTGTGATTGACCGAACAATTCGCCGTCATGGACATTGATCTCGGACCGCGTGAGCGCTCCAAAGCCGATCGCATCGCGGTGACGGAAACGGACCCAATGTGTCATTGCTTGGCGATCACGCAAAAGCGGAGGCTTTTGCCGCGACGGGCGCGACATTGTCATATAGCCCCGCGATCTTCGCGCGCTGGGCGACCAGCGCCAGAACCGTGTCGAGGGCAGGGGTCGCAATCCCCGTCAGCCGTCCCATTTCCTGGACCACCGTCACCAGCGGATCGATTTCCATCGGGCGTCCACGTTCGAGATCCTGCAGCATCGAGGTCTTGTGGGCGCCGACCTTGCGTGCGCCTTCGATGCGCCGTTCGACATCGACCCGGAATTTGACGCCAAAAGTTTCGGCGATCGCCTGGCTCTCCAGCATGATTGCCTTCGACAGGGCGCGCGTGGTCGGATCGGAGCAGATCACGTCGAGCGTTGCGTGGGTGAGGGCCGAGATCGGATTGAGGCAGACATTGCCCCAGAGCTTGAGCCAGATCTCATCGCGGATGCGATCGAGCACCGGCGCCTGCATGCCGGCCTTGGCGAAAGCCTCGGAGAGCCTCTGAACGTCGGCGGTGGTTTCGCCCGACGGCTCGCCGAGCGGAAAGCGATCGCCATAGACGTGGCGGATCACGCCGGGCGCTTCGATTTCGGTGGCGGGATAGACGATGCAGCCGATCGCGCGCTCGGGCGTAAGTTCGCGCCATTGCCGACCGCCGGGGTCGATGCTCTCGAGTGTCGAGCCCTCATAGCGTCCGCCATGCCGGTAGAAGTACCAATAGGGAATTCCATTGACCGCGGTGACGATGCGCGTGTGCTGGCCGAGCAGCGGCCGCATTGAAGCGAGCACGCCGGTGATGGAATGGGCCTTCAGGCAAATGATGACGAAATCCTGCGGCCCGAGCTCGGCCGGGTTATCGGTGCAGCGCACCTCCACGACGTGCTCCTGATCGCCCATCAACAGCTTCAATCCGTTGGCGCGCATGGCGGCAAGATGCGGGCCCCGTGCAACCAGGCTGACGTTCGCACCCGCGCGCGCGAGCTGTACACCAAGATATCCACCGATTGCGCCGGCGCCGTAGATGCAGATCTTCATGAAACTCTCTCGAAGTCAGGGTTGCAAAATGTCGGCACGGTTCGACGACGGACGTCGAGCCGATCTCAAAATCCGGTTGGTTAGGTTTGAAGCAGCGTTGTTGGTTCAGGCAGCGGCGGGTGCCGCTGATGTCGTGGCCTCATCGAAGGCTGTCGAGACGTCGCGCATGCTGATGACGCCAATCAGGCTGTAATTGTCGATCACCGGAAGATGGCGGACGTGGTGCCGGTTCATCAGATGACGTACATGTTCCAGCGTGTCGGTCGAACTGCAGGCGATCAGCTGCTGCACTGAAATCAGTTGCGAGACCTTGATATTGACCCCGGCGGCGCCGTGTTCGGCGATCGCGCGAACGACATCACGTTCGGTGAACATGCCGACTGCGGTATTGCCTTCGGTGCGGACGACGTCTTTGACGACGAGCGCGCTGATATTGCTCGCGCGCATCAACTGCGCGGCAATGCCGACAGTCTCGTTCATGCGAACCGTCACAACACGCGGCGTCTTTTTGCGCAGGATGTCTCCGACTTGCATCGCAACCTCCCTCATCGGTTCATCGGCGGAACGCCTCCGCGAACACCATAGTGGTATACATTATGCCAATTGTCAATTCGAAACCTTCTCTTTAGGAAGATAGCAAAAAGGCAGTAATACTGACGTTCCCTTGCATTCGGCTTCGCTGCGGTCGGGCGGACACGACGCGCGAACGGTCCCGAAAAGCGCTCTACGTATACCAGAAGTTGGAGAAGTCTAAAGCGCAAGAAGCGCGCTCATCCCGAAGGAAGAGCGCGCTTTTGCAAATGGAATCGTGCAGTGCGGATCAGGCCGTCTGGGATCTGGCGACTACAATCTTGCGCCACGGCTTGAGAACAACGAGTGCGAGCAGCGAAGCCAGGATATTCGCACCCGCTGCAATCAGGAACACGCGATCCCATGAGCCGGACGACTGCTGCATATAATTCGCGACCGGCACCAACAAGGCTGCGGTGCCTTTGGCCGTATAGAGCAGGCCAGCGTTTGTGGTCGCGAATTTCGCGCCGAAGGTGTCGGTGCAGGTCGATGGGAAGAGGGAATAGATTTCGCCCCAGGCGAAAAACACGATCCCGGAGAGCAGCACGAACCAGACCGGATTTTGGCCCACCATGTAAAGCGCCCAGATGCCAATGCCTTCGAGACCGAAGGCGATGAACATGGTGTTCTCGCGGCCAATCATGTCGGAGACCCAGCCAAAGAACGGCCGGGTCAAACCGTTGAGGATGCGATCGAGCGTCGCGGCGAACGTCACCGCCGTCATCGTCATCGCCATCAGCGTGACCGGGACGTTGTCGATCTTCCAGTCGACCGCGATCGGCTTGAGATTGGCGGTGACCATCAATCCACCGGCGCCAACGAGCACAAACATCAAATACATCAGCCAGAAAATCGGATGGCGGATGACTTCCGTGGGCTGATAGTTCCGGCGGGTCTGGAAGATGTTGGCGCTCTGAATAGGGGCGGGGACCTGTCCCGACTTTGGTGCAAATAGGAAAAATGCGAGAATGACGATGATCACGCCTTGTCCGAGTCCGAAGTAAAGGAACGTCGACTGGAAACCGGAATCCTTGATCATCGCCTGAATTGGCGCGACCGTCAGGGCTGAGCCCGCGCCAAATCCCGCCGCCGTGATGCCAGCGGCAAGGCCACGCTTGTCCGGAAACCATTTCAGCGCGTTGCCGACACAGGTCCCGTAAACGGCACCAGCGCCGATACCCGCGATGATCATGCCGAAGTAATAGCCGTTGAGCGTGGTTGCCTCGGAGTTCATCACCCATCCGAGGCCGCAGAGGATGCCGCCAGCCAAGACCACCAGGCGCGGGCCGTATTTATCGACAAACCAGCCCTCGATCGGCACCAGCCAGGTTTCGAACACCACGAACAGTGTGAACGCCCACTGGATCGACGCACGATCCCATCCAAACTTTTTCTGGATGTCGGGGACGAAGAACGTCCAGCCGTATTGATAATTAGCGATCATTACCATCGCGCCGACGCCGATGGCCAA
>VAZV01000202.1:0-37074 GCA_005884765.1 Alphaproteobacteria bacterium | reverse complement strand
GTCATAGCTCCTCCCGAGGCACGCTCTGTTAGGATTAGCGGCGTAACCGATCCGAGCATATTGGTATGTGTTATGCCAGAGCGCAAGCCATTCTTTCTGTGGGCGGTCGGTTTGCGCACCAATGTTGCGGCCGGCAGAATGACGCGTTCACCGGCGGGCGGGCCAGACCACAAAAAAAGACCCCGGAAAGCCGGGGTCTTCGGTCGGGAGGTTCGCCTTGCGAACTCGATGCGGGAGCCGACAAAGCCCGTTCCGAACAAGCGTTTTTCGGGGTGTCAGAGCCCGAAATAGGGCAGGTCGCCGTTCCGGATGGCGGCGCGGGCACTGGCCATCAGGACGCGATCGAGCGTGGCCAAGAAGCGGCCGAACAAAGTGGTGGATGGCACGAGGCCGATGGATGCAGTCTTGGACATAGCTTCCGACATTGGGTTCCCTTTTCGTTTAGGTGACGCGAGCGCCGCGCCATTGTCTGGGGTCAATCTATGTATACCAGATACCAGAAACAACAGATTTGTTTGCATAGCAGCATAACGCTGTTTGCAATGCAACATAACCGCGGTGATTGGCGTTACCGAATAACGAAAAAGCCGCCGGAAACCGGCGGCTTTCGAGCTAGCTAGTTCCAATCGGAGGTGCTGGCTGGTTACTCGGCCGCTTGCTTGCGCGGGGGGTCGAGCGCACCGGAATCGTGGATCTCCGCCACCTGGTGATCGCTGAAGCCCAGAACCTGCCGCAGGATCTCGTCGGTGTGCTCGCCCAGCAGTGGCGAACGCGTCACCTCGCTCGGACTGTCCGACATCTTGATGGGGTTACCGACCGAGAAATACTTGCCGCGAGTCGGGTGATCGACCTCGACCACGGTGCCGGTGGCACGCAGCGATTGATCCTCGATCAACTCCTTCATCGACAGGATCGGTCCGCAAGGGATGTCGTCCTTGTTGAGGATGTCCATCGCCTCGAACTTGGTCTTGGTCATCGTCCACTGCTCGATGCGCGCGAAGATTTCGTTCAGCCGCGGCAGCCGCGCGGCGGGCTTGGCATAATCGGGATGCGTCTTCCAGGTAGGCTCGCCGATGATATCGCAGATCTTCTCCCACACTGCCGCTTGCGTAATGAAATAGATATAAGCATTGGGATCGGTCTCCCAGCCCTTGCATTTCAGGATGCGGCCAGGCTGGCCTCCGCCGGAATCGTTGCCGGCGCGCGGCACCGCGTCGCCGAACGGAATGCCTTCGCCGAACTGGCTGTATTCCCTGAGCGGGCCATGGGCGAGGCGCTGCTGGTCGCGCAGTTTGACGCGGGCGAGATTGAGGACGCCGTCCTGCATAGAAGCGGTGACCTTCTGACCCTTGCCGGTCACCGTGCGCTGATAAAGTGCGGTGACGATACCGAGCGCCAGATTCAGCCCGGTGCCGCTGTCGCCGATCTGCGCGCCGGTGACGAGCGGCAGTCCATCGCGGAAGCCGGTGGTGGATGCGGCGCCGCCGGTGCACTGCGCGACATTTTCGTACACTTTACAATCTTCGTAGGGGCCCGGACCAAAGCCCTTGATCGAGGCCACGATCATCTTCGGATTGATGCTCTGGATTTTCTCCCAGGGAAAGCCCATGCGGTCGAGCACGCCGGGCCCGAAATTCTCCACCAGCACATCGCAGGTTTTGATCAGCGCGGTCAAAACTTCCTTGCCCTTGGGGTTCTTGGTGTCGAGCGTGATCGAACGCTTGTTGTGGTTGAGCATGGTGAAATACAGGCTGTCGACGTTGGGCTTGTCCTGCAATTGACCGCGGGTGATATCGCCGACGCCGGGACGCTCGACCTTGATCACGTCGGCACCGAACCAGGCCAGCAATTGCGTGCAGGTCGGTCCCGACTGGACGTGGGTGAAATCGAGGATGCGAACCCCCGTCAGCGCCTTGGTCATCGTCTTTACTCCGTGTCGTCTCTGCCCTGCGCTTAGCAGGAAGGAATGAGAGCGGGGCGCACGACCCCGCGGGATTTGGCCGTTATTTCTTCTTCAGAATGCTTTGCGGATTGAGATTGCCGATGCGCCCGCTCTCGGAGCCGGACGCTGGATCTATCACCGCGTTGATCAGGGTTGGTTTGCCGGAATCCATCGCCGCGTTCACGGCGCGCTTCAACTCATCCGGCGTGGTCGCGTTGACGCCGATGCCGCCGAAGGCGTCCATCATCCTGTCGTAGCGCGATCCCTTGACGAAGACGGTGGGCGCGACATCGGAGCCGCCGGTCGGATTGACGTCGGTTCCGCGATAGATGCCGTCATTGTTGAAGATGACGACGCAAACCGGCAGGTTGTAGCGGCAGATGGTCTCGACCTCCATGCCGGAGAAGCCGAAGGCTGAGTCGCCTTCGACCGCGAGCACCGGCTTGCCGGATGTCGATGATGCCGCGCGCGAGATCGAGCGTGTTGGCGCCTTCGTTGACCAGGATGGCGTCCGGCCGCTCCTTGATGACGGTGCGCAGGGCGCCGAGCGCGCCGTGGTAGTCCATCGGCGCCTTGTTGTTCATCAGCCGCGGCGCCATCTTGGCGATGTTTTCCTCGCGTTTGGATTTGACCGAGTTGACCCAGTCGGCCGGCGCCGCCTGCCAGTTCGCACCCATCGCCTCGAGCAGCGCGGTCACGCAGGAGGCGATGTCGCCGACCACGGGCGCGGCGATCTCGACGTTGGAATCCATTTCCTTCGGCTCAATGTCGAGCTGGATGAATTTCTTGGGTTGATCGCCCCAGCTCTTGCCCTTGCCGTGCGACAACAGCCAGTTGAGGCGGGCGCCGATCAGCATCACGACGTCGGCGTCCTTGAGCACGGTCGAGCGCGCCGCGCCTGCGCATTGCGGGTGCAGGTCGGGCAACAGACCCTTGGCCATGCTCATGGGCAGGAAGGGCACGCCGCTCTTTTCGACCAGCGCGCGGATATCGTCATCGGCCTGCGCGTAGGCCGCGCCCTTGCCGAGGATGATGAGGGGACGCTTGGCGCTCTTGAATACGTCGAGCGCGCGCTTGATCGCTGACGGAGCAGGGATTTGCGCAGGCGCTGCATCGATCACCTTGACCAGCGACTTGGCGCCGGCCTCCGCATTCATCACCTGGCCTAGAAGCTTGCCCGGTAAATCGAGATAGACGCCGCCCGGGCGTCCCGACATTGCGGCGCGGATCGCGCGCGCGAGCCCGATGCCGATGTCGACGGCGTGCAGTACGCGGAACGCCGCCTTGCACAACGGCTTTGCGATCGCAAGCTGATCCATCTCCTCGTAATCGCCCTGCTGCAGGTCGACGATCTCGCGCTCGGACGAGCCGGAGATCAGGATCATCGGGAAACAGTTGGTGGTGGCGTTGGCGAGCGCGGTCAGGCCGTTGAGGAAGCCAGGCGCCGACACCGTGAGGCAGACGCCGGGCTTCTTGGTCAGAAAGCCCGCGATCGCCGCCGCATTGCCGGCGTTCTGCTCGTGACGGAACGAGATGACGCGGATGCCCTCGGCCTGCGCCATGCGGCCGAGGTCGGTGATCGGAATGCCAGGCACGCCGTAGATGGTGTTGATGCCGTTGAGCTTCAGCGCGTCGATGACGAGATGAAAGCCGTCTGTCAGTTCCTGCTGGTCAGCCGGTGCGTCAGTCTTGGTCGCGGTGTTCAGCATGGGCCTGTTCTCCCTGATCGTCTCTTCGAGGACGAGTTGATCGTCTTGTGTTGTGAAATTCGCGTTGGTTAAACCAGTTCCTGGCCGTGCGTCTCGACATAGGCGGCGAGGCCGAGCGTATGGTCGCGTGCGCGCTTCTCGGCCAACTCGGTATCGCGCTCTTCGAGGGCTTCGATGATCGCCAGATGCTCCGGCAGTGAGGCCGCGATGCGCTCTGTTCGTCCGATCGTGAGCTGCCGGTAGCCGCGGACATGCAGCAGGATCTCGTTGGTCATGTCGACCAGCACCGGCGACTCCGAAAGCGAAATCAGCGCTTGATGGAAGGCGATGTTGGCCTTGGAATATTCCTCGACGTGATCCTGCGGCAGGTGATCCTTGTTGAAGTCCTTGAAGAAGTCGCGCAGCGCCGAGATGTCCTTTTTGCGCGCGATGGTGGTGATCAGCCGCGCCGCCATGCTCTCAAGCGCGGCCCAGGCGCGGATCATGTCGACGATCTCGCTCTTGGTCCGGCGCACCACGATGATGCCGCGGCGTGGCACCGTTTTCACGAACCCGTCCTGCTCCAGCATCGCGATTGCTTCACGGATCGGCGTGCGGCTGACGCCAAGGCGTTCCGACAGCGCGCGCTCGTCGAGCATCACCGGGTCGGGCGTCGCATAGATGTCCATCTTCAGGATGGCTTCCTTCAAGGCCTCATAGGCCTTGTTCTTGAAGCTCGTCTCCGGGGCAATGCGGACGATTGCGATGTCTGCCTCGGCCATGGTGGGCGACGCCTTGGTTGGTTTCTGTAGGGGCACCACGGTACTCTCCTAAGGGAGACGTCCTTTGACGTTAAAATAGCTACCGCAATTTTTGGCATACCAGATGCCAGACTGTCAAGTTGCCCTTGTTTTCGGCGTTTCCAAATAATGGCTTGTCTTGACAACGTCATCTCTGGCATACCAAATGCCATAAAATAGGCGCCTCAGGAGGAAAATCCAATGTCGAGTTCCAAAGACGCAGTCCGCAACGTACTCAATCAGGTCAAGGCGGACAAACGCAATAGCCTGACGGCGCCGGAAGGCAAGCTGGTGTGCGACGCCTACGGAATCCCGGTTCCGAAGGAAGCCGTGGCCAAATCGGCGGCCGAGGCCGCCAAGATCGCGGCCGGCATGGGTTTCCCGGTGGTGATGAAAATCGTCTCGCCGGACATCCTGCACAAGACCGAGGCCGGAGGCGTCGTGGTCGGCGTCAAGACCACAGCCGAGGCCGAAAAGAGTTACGAGACCATTCTCGCCAACGCCAAGAAGTACAAGGCTGCCGCCAAGATCGAAGGCGTTCAGGTCCAGCAGATGCTGGCTGGCGGCACCGAGGTCATCGTCGGCTCCATCACCGACGGCTCGTTCGGAAAGCTGGTTGCCTTCGGCCTCGGCGGTGTGCTGGTCGAAGTCCTCAAAGATATTACCTTCCGCCTGGCGCCCGCGACCAAGCAGGATGCGCTGTCGATGCTCGACGGCATCCAGGCCCATGACATGCTTAAAGGTGTGCGCGGCGGCGACCCTGTCAACCGCGAAGCGCTCGCCGATGTCATCGTCAAGGTATCGCAGCTCGTCAGCGATTTCCCTGAAATCGTCGAACTCGATCTCAATCCGGTGTTCGCCACCAAGCAGGACGCAATCGCCGCCGACGTACGCATCGTCGTCGACTTCGACTACAAGCCGCGCCCCGCCCCGCGCTCGAACGAGGAAATTGTCACCGCGATGAACCGCATCATGCAGCCGAAGGCTGTTGCCGTGATCGGCGCCTCCGCCGAAGACGGCAAGATCGGCAATTCGGTGATGAAGAACCTGATCAACGGCGGCTACAAAGGCGAGATTTATCCGATCCACCCGAAGGCGTCCGAGATCCTGGGCTACAAAGCCTACAAGAGCGTCAAGGATGTGCCCGGCGTGATCGACACCGCAGTGTTTGCCATCCCCGCAAAATTCGTCGCCGGCGCGCTGGTTGAATGCGGCGAGAAAAAAATTCCCGGCGCCGTTCTCATTCCTTCCGGCTTTGCCGAAGCGGGCGCGCCCGAACTGCAGGCCGAAATCGTCGAGATCGGCAAGAAGTACAATGTCCGCCTGATGGGGCCGAATATCTACGGCTTCTATTATACTCCCGCCAATCTCTGCGCCACATTTTGCACCGCCTATGACGTCAAAGGCCACGCGGCGCTGTCATCGCAATCGGGCGGCATCGGCATGGCGATCATCGGCTTCTCGCGCTCGGCGAAGATGGGCGTCTCTGCGATTGTCGGCCTGGGCAACAAGTCGGACATCGACGAGGACGATCTGCTCGCCTTCTTCGAGCAGGACCCGAACACCAACCTCATCGCCCAACACTGCGAGGATCTGAAGGACGGCCGCGCTTTTGCCGAAGCCGCCAAGCGTGTCTCCAAGAAGAAGCCGGTGGTGGTGCTCAAGGCAGGCCGCACGGCGGCCGGCGCGAAGGCTGCGTCGTCACACACCGGCGCGCTCGCCGGCAATGACAAGATCTACGAGGACGTGTTCAAACAATCCGGAGTGATCCGCGCCCGCAGCTTAAGGCAATTGCTCGAGTTCGCGCGCGGTGTGCCGGTGCTGCCGACGCCAAAAGGCGAGAACGTGCTGATCATCACCGGCGCAGGCGGCTCGGGCGTGCTGCTGTCGGACTCGGTGGTCGACAACGGCCTGTCGCTGATGACGATGCCGCCGGACCTCGACGCGGCGTTCCGCAAATTCATCCCGCCATTCGGCGCGGCCGGCAACCCGGTCGACATCACCGGCGGCGAGCCGCCGATCACCTATGTCAACACCGTCAAGCTCGGCCTCTCCGACCCGCGCATCCATTCGCTGATCCTCGGTTACTGGCATACCATCGTGACGCCGCCGATGGTGTTCGCCCGCAACATGGTCGAAGTGAAGAAGGAGATGGAGGCCAAGGGCTTTGTGAAGCCGATCGTCGCTTCGCTCGCCGGCGACGTCGAGGTCGAGGAGGCTTCCGAGTATCTCTATCAGAACGGCATCCCGGCCTATGCCTATTCGACCGAACTGCCAGTCGAGGTACTCGGCGCCAAGTATAAATGGGCGCGCGGCGCGGGCCTCCTCTAATAAACGAACCATGCCGCTTCGGATAACGATACCCGAGGCGGCACCGGGCTTACCAACTGCAGCAAGCGGAATCTGCTCGTAGATCGGCGAATACGGCTTCACCCCACGGATGAATGCAGGTCGCGATGAAGCGAAATGTGCTCCGGCGCAAGGCCATCGGGCCGAGGTCTGATCCAGACCACGATCCCGAGCCGCGCGATGGCGGCGTCCAATCCGTCGATCGCGCGCTGCTGATCATCGAAACGCTCGCCGAAGATGACGAGGGCTATCGGCTGAGCGATCTTGCGGTCCGCACGGGGTTATCGACCTCGACCGCGCATCGGCTGCTGACGACCCTGGAAAAACGCCGCTTCGTGCAATTCGACCGCGACGGATCGAAGTGGCATGTCGGTGCACAAAGTTTTGTTGTGGGCTCTACCTTCGTCCGCCGCCGCAACTTTGCGACACAGGCCATGCCGTATTTGCGCAAGCTGCGCGACCAGACTCGGGAAACCGCAAATCTCGCCGTGGTCGACGATGAATCGATCGTCGTGCTGACCCGCATGGAAAGCCGCGAGATCATGCGCTCGCTCACCAAGGTCGGCGGCCGCGTGGCAATGGTGGCCTCCGGCGTCGGCAAGGCGGTGCTGGCGACCTATTCAGATGAGGACGTGAATGCCATCATCCGCCGCCAGGGCATGCCGCGATTGACGGAGAAGTCGATCGTCCGGCCCGGTGCGTTGTTCAAGGAACTCGAGACCATTCGGCGACAGGGTTACGCCGTCGACGACGAGGAAGCGCGCATCGGCCTGCGCTGTGTCGCCGCCGTGGTCTTCAGCGACAGCAGCGAGCCGCTGGCGGCGATCTCCGTCTCCGGCATGACCAGCCGCGTCACCGCCGCGCGGTTGCCGGCGCTCGGCCAGACCGTGCGCGAGGTGGCGGCGGAGCTGACGCTTGCGCTTGGCGGCGTCATGCCGGAGGCGAAACTTTCCTGAGCGAGCGATGATTTGGTTCCGCGGCGCGGCGCTTGCCGCCATGCTCGCCGAGATTGGTGCTGTTGGCGTCAACACCCTGGCAAGTTGGTCATCGACCGTGTCGACGTCGGAATAGACCCGACGGGATAGCTGATTGATATGACAGCTTTGCTGCAACGCTGCAGATACTGCAAGCAAAGCTGAACCATTTCGCCTCATCGCGTTGCCTCTGCTACAGCAAGCCGCTAGACTTGCGACGTTCGCTTGTGAGGACAAAATGAGCGGCGTTATCGACGACTATCTCGTGGATCCCCAGGTCTCTCTCTTGGACAAGACGCGCATGCAGGCTCAAGTCCTGGTGCCGGTGCTTCGCGCGCTGCGGGCCGAGCTAGGCAAGGACAAGGCCGACGCCATCGTCAAGCACGCCTTGCGTGACTGGTCGAAGCAACTGTTCGCCGCGATCGCCGATGGCATCGAAGGCAGCCCGCGGCGCAAATGGGCGGCGATCCAAAAGCCATGGGGCGAGATCTCCGGGAAGGAGGTCGAAGTCGAGGTTCTGCGCCATGACCGGGAGGCGCTGGACATCGACGTGACGCGCTGCCGCTTTGCCGAGTTCTTCCGCGCGCTCGGTGAGCCCGAGCTCGGTGCGCTCTTGATTTGCGAGGTGGATTTCGACATCGCGACGGTCGGCGCAGGCGAGGTCAGTCTGGAGCGCGCTCAGACAATCATGCAGGGCGCGCCGAGCTGCACCTTCCGCTACAAGTTCGCGCCGCGCTAATTTTTTCCGCGAGGTCGCCGCTGACCGAGTTGACGACCGTCTCGGTCGCCAACGTGACGTCAGACTGCCCAGGAATTACCGAAAACGTCTCAGTCATTCAAAAACGCGGGCGACGACCAGAAAGACCGCGTAGAGAACCACGAAAGATATCGTGACATCCTTGAGCCTTTCAGAGTTGGGGTTCCGGTTGTTCTCGATGGCACCCCAAACAAACATGGTCAGTACAGTCAAAAAAGTGATCAGGATAATAAGGCCACGCGGCCAATCTGCGCTCACCGAACTGCCCCCTTCGACAGAAAGTTTTGGGTTGCTTGGGCACGATGCGGGCGCCGATTTTAGATCGTGAATTCTTAAGCTATCATTTCCTCTTGTATTCAATTTGTGTCGGACTTCTCCGATCATTTTTCCAAATCGGTTTGCTTATTTCTCCGTTAAGCATTGCTTTGACTTTGATTGGATTCGTTCTTGTCACCCGATGACGAATTCGCACTCGGGGGCAAGCCAGCCCCGCAGCACACCCACCGCCATCGCATGATTTCATCGTGCGGTCGACTGAACCATCTGATCCGGCGTCCTTTTCGCTCATCATTCCACATCGCGGGAAACAAATTCAATTCCGTTGAGATCAGTTGTTATTCCCGTGATGCTCACGTCGAGCAACGTTAGCGAGGTGAGAAATGGCGAAGATGCGAGCGATCGATGCCGCCGTGCGGATCCTGGAGAAGGAAGGCGTGGTTTGCGCCTTTGGCGTTCCCGGTGCTGCGATCAATCCGCTTTATTCCGCGCTCAAGCAGCGCGGCTCGATCCGCCACATCCTGGCGCGTCATGTCGAGGGCGCCTCGCACATGGCGGAGGGTTATACGCGCGCCAGGGCCGGCAATATCGGCGTCTGCATCGGCACCTCGGGTCCGGCCGGCACCGACATGATCACCGGGCTTTATTCGGCGATCGCGGATTCGATTCCGATACTGTGCATCACCGGACAGGCACCGCGGGCGCGCCTCTACAAGGAGGATTTTCAGGCGGTCGATATCGAAGCGATTGCAAAACCCGTGACGAAATGGGCGGTCACCGTGCGCGAGCCGGCGCTAGTGCCGCGCGTGTTCAGCCAGGCGTTCCATGTCATGCGGTCGGGCCGGCCCGGTCCGGTGCTGATCGATCTGCCGCTCGACGTCCAGCTTGCCGAAATCGAGTTCGACGACGAAACCTATTCTCCGCTGCCGGTCTACAAGCCGGCTGCAACCCGCAAGCAGATCGAAAAGGCGCTCGACATGCTCAATGCCGCCAAGCGTCCGCTGATCGTGGCGGGCGGCGGCGTCATCAATGCCGATGCGTCCGATCTCTTGGTTGCTTTTGCGGAGGCCGTCAACGTTCCGGTGGTGCCGACGCTGATGGGGTGGGGCGCGATTCCGGATGACCACGTGCTGATGGCGGGGATGGTCGGCCTGCAGACCAGCCATCGCTATGGCAACGCCACCATGCTGCAATCCGACTTCGTGCTCGGCATCGGCAACCGCTGGGCCAACCGGCACACCGGCTCGATCGAAACCTACACCAAGGGACGCACCTTCGTGCATGTAGATATCGAGCCCACTCAAATTGGTCGCGTCTTCAATCCCGATCTCGGCATTGTCTCCGACGCCAAGGCAGCCCTCGAACTGTTCATCACGATCGCAAAAGAGTGGCGCAAATCCGGCAAGCTCAGGGAGCGTCAGGCTTGGCCGGCGACCTGCCAGGACCGCAAGCGCACCATGCTGCGCAAGAGCAATTTTGACGACATGCCGATCAAGCCGCAGCGTGTCTATCAGGAGATGAACAAGGAATTCGGCCGCGACACCTGTTACGTCAGCGTGATCGGGCTCTCTCAAATTGCCGGCGCGCAATTCCTCGGCGTCTATCGCCCGCGAAACTGGATCAATGCCGGGCAGGCGGGCCCCTTGGGATGGACGCTGCCAGCCGCGCTCGGCGTGCGTGCCGCCGATCCGGACCGCGAGATCGTCGCGCTGTCGGGCGACTATGACTTCCAGTTCCTGATCGAGGAGCTTGCGGTGGGGGCGCAGTTCAAATTGCCTTACATGCACATCGTCGTGAACAATTCCTATCTCGGCCTGATCCGACAGGCGCAGCGCGGCTTCGACATGGATTATCAGGTGCAGTTGTCGTTCGAAAACATCAATGCGCCCGAACTCGGCGTCTACGGCGTCGATCATGTCGCGGTGGCCGAAGGCCTCGGCTGCAAGGCGATCCGCGTCACCGATCCCAACCACGCATCGGCAGCGTTCGCGACCGCACGGGAATGGATGGCGCGCTATCAGGTGCCCGTGGTGGTCGAGTTCATCCTCGAGCGCGTCACCAACATCGCGATGGGCACCGAGATCGACAACATCGTCGAGTTCGAGGAACTGCTCGATCTGCCGTTGGATGAGACGCCAACCCGCGCCAATGCGCTGCTGCCGGCCTGAGGACATCACATCATGCCGAAATTTGCCGCCAATCTTACCATGCTGTTCGCCGAGCTGCCGTTCACCGATCGCTTCGCGGCGGCCAAGGCCGCCGGCTTTGCCGGCGTGGAATGTCTGTTTCCCTATGATTTCGAAAAAGCCGAGCTGCGCGAACAGTTGCAGCGGCATGGGTTGACCCAGGTTTTGCACAACCTACCGGCGGGCGATTGGGCGGCCGGCGAGCGCGGCATCGCCATTCTGCCGGATCGTGTCGACGAATTCCGCGACGGCGTGGCGCACGCGATCGATTACGCCAAAGCGCTCGATTGCCGGCAGCTCAATTGTCTGGTCGGCATCGCACCAGCCGATGCGGAGGTGTTCGAACTGAACGAGGTACTGGTGGCGAACCTGCGGTTTGCCGCGGACACGCTGGAGCGCGAGCGGATCCGCCTGTTGATCGAACCGATCAATACAACGGATATCCCGGGTTTTTTCCTATGCGGGACGGAGCAGGCGGCCCAGCTCGTCAGCGACGTCCGCTCCAGCAATCTTTTCATTCAATACGACATCTACCACATGCAGGTGATGGAAGGCGACATCGCGCGAAGCTTGCAGAAGCATCTCTCGCGCATTGCCCATGTCCAGCTTGCCGACAATCCCGGCCGCAATGAGCCGGGCACCGGTGAAATCAACTATCCCTTCCTGTTCAGGCATCTCGACGCGCTCGGATATCGCGGCTGGGTCGGATGCGAGTACAAGCCGAGGACGACCACGCTCGATGGCCTCGGCTGGCACGCCGCACTGACCCTCGACACCTAAGGAAACGGCGCATGATCGATATCGGATTCATTGGCCTCGGGACGATGGGGCGTCCGATGGCCGGCCATCTTCAGGCCGCGGGCCATCGCCTGTACCTTTACGACGTGGGCCCGATAGCGCCCGAACTGGTTGCTGGCGGAGCCATCGTCTGCAAGTCCGGGAAAGCGGTCACTGAGGAATCCGATGCCGTCATCATCATGGTGCCCGATACGCCGCATGTCGAAGCGGTGCTGTTCGGTCCGGGCGGCGTTGCGGAGGGGATATCGAAAGGCCAGATCGTCGTCGACATGAGTTCGATCTCGCCGCTCGCCACCAAGGAATTTGCGAAAAAGATCGAGGCGCTGGGCGCCGACTATCTCGACGCGCCGGTTTCCGGCGGCGAGGTTGGCGCCAAGGCCGCAAGCCTGACCATCATGGTCGGAGGAGCGGAGCGGGCGTTCAACACCTTGAAGCCGGTGTTCGAGAAGATGGGCAAGAACGTCACATTGGTCGGCGGCTGCGGTGATGGCCAGACCACCAAGGTCGCCAACCAGATCATCGTGGCGCTGACGATCGAGGCGGTCGGCGAGGCCTTGCTGTTTGCTTCACGCGCGGGCGCCGATCCGGCGCTGGTGCGCAAGGCGCTGATGGGTGGCTTTGCGTCGTCGCGGATTCTGGAAGTACATGGCGAGCGCATGGTGAAGCGGAATTTCGATCCCGGCTTCCGCATCGAGTTGCACCAAAAGGACCTCAACCTTGCGCTCGAAGGCGCACGGGCACTTGGAATCTCGCTGCCGAGCACGGCGGTCGCCCAGCAATTGTTCAGTTCCTGCGCCGCGCATGGCGGCCGGGCGTGGGATCATTCCGCCTTGGTGCGGGCGCTGGAAATGATGGCAAGCCACGAAATTGCGGCGGCTTGACCGCACGGGGTGTCGTGGCGCGCTACTTGTTATCAGGACGCGCGCTGATCCGACTCGCGCCATCGCGCAACCATCCAATCGGATCCGGCTGCAATCGCGAAGCCAACGCAAGCCGCTAGCGCATCGACGACAAAATCCTCCAGCCGCGCATGCCGACCCGGTGCCCAAAGCTGCAGAATTTCGAGGAGGCCGATCGCCACGACCGAGATACCTACGGCGGGCAATCGATGCTGAGGGTAGGCAAGGCCGAAGGCAAGCCCAACCAGGACGAAGGCGAGCGCGTGTTCGCCATCCTGGCTGAGGTTGGAGTGCGGCCGCATGAATGCTGGCCCGAGCGTCGCGAACGTCACCGCGGCGGCGAGTAGCCAGGCGAATAATCGGAGGATGGTCGTCATCCGGATGGCATACCACGAATCGGACGCCGGATACCCCTCACGATAACTTGCGCCGACCGTGTAGTTAATGTGCCCGGCCCAAGATCACAACGGTTGCCGCACGCCAAGGCCGAGCATGAAGCGTTCCCGGATTTGCACGGGATCGCGCCGGGTGGTCCCAACGCCCGGCTTGTCGTCGATGCGCACGCCGATCAAGGCCGGGCCGGAGGCCGACAGGGATTGATCGATCAGGCGCTCGAAGTCCTCTTCATCCGCCGCCCAGGCGCTGTTGATGAGGCCGCTTCCAATAGAGATCGCCACGAGATCCGACACCGCGGCCGCCGGTGTCGGCTGTGCGCCGGTGATCTGGTAGATGCCGTTGTCCATCACGACCATGGTGAGGTTTTTCGGCGCCAAGGTCGCGATGGTCGAGAGCGAGCCCAGCTGCATCAGCAGTGAGCCGTCGCCCTCGAGCGCAAAGACGTGCCGCTTCGGTTGCGCCAGCGCGACGCCGAGCGCGATTGGAAATGCCAGCCCCATGCTGCCGAGCATGTAGAAATTCTGCGGACGATGCCCGGCGGCCCACAGATCGAAATTGGTGTTGCCGATGCCGCCGATCACGGCTTCTTCGTTCTTGAGCTTCCCAATCAATCGCGAGGTGAGATCGAACCGGTTCATTACCTTGGTATTGCGGACAGGCGTGCTGGTTGCGGTCATGCGATCGCTCACTTGTCAAAAACCTTGCCGCCGGTCAGAAGCGGCGACAGGATCAGCGCCACCGGCGCCTGGGTGGTAATGGCCTGCTTGATCGAGCGGTCGACGATGAATTCGAATTCGTCGAGCCTGGTTACAGTGTGATGTTCCATCGCCAGCGAATCCAGTACCGGCCGCATGGTACGGCAGACCAGCGATTGTCCGTAGTTGAATTCGCCGAGCGTGCCGCGCTCCGACACGAACAGGATCAGCGGGATCTGATAGGGCATGGCGAGCGAGGCCAGCACGTTGGCGAGGGTCGCAAAACCGGAGGTCTGCATCAGAACGGCGCCGCGCATGCCGCCCATCCAGGCGCCGGACACGATGCCCACCGCCTCCTCCTCACGCGCGGCCGGAAAGGTCGTGAAGAAGGGATCGGCGTGCAAGTTCTTGATCAGCGTGGTCAGCACGCGATCGGGAACATAGGGCACCAGCCGGATCTCGTTGCGCTTGAGCGCCTGCAGCACGATGCCGTGCCAGTTCTGCTCATGCGAAGCCTGGGACGAAGTTTGTTGCTCCGCAGCCGCCATCTCTTTCTCCCTACCGTCGCGGGCGATCGTTCCGCATGGGCCGTCCCGTCGAGAGGGTCGAACTTGACGCGATCAGCGGGATTGTCAACATGCCGCGGCCGTTACGTGATCTGCGCGGCGCGACGATGCTCGTGGCCGTTCCGGTGTGCGATAAACGAAGTAACGGATTTCGGGAGGATGCCATGGGCAAGTGGTTTTGGACTGCTGCCGTTGTCGCAGCGATGCTTGCCAGCGGCGGTGCCGCGTCCGCCCAATCGGCATTCCCCGCAAAGCCCGTCCACATTTTCGTGCCTTATGCGGCCGCCGGTGGCGTCGACATCCTCGCGCGCACGCTCGGGGATGTGGTGTCCCGCCAATGGGGCCAGACCGTCGTGGTCGAGAACCGGCCTGGCGCGGGCGGCGTGGTCGCTTCCCAAGCGCTGGCGTCCTCGCCGCCCGACGGCTACACGCTGATCGTGGTCGCCAGCGGACACGCCACCAATCCATTCCTGTATCCCAAGATTCCCTACGACACCTTCAAGGATTTCACGCCGATCTCGCTATTGGCTTCGTCGCCGAATATCCTCCTAGTGCGCGCGGATTCGGCATTCAAAACGCTCGGCGATGTCGTCGCGCAGGCAAAGGCCAAGCCCGGCAGCCTGTCCTTTGCGCATGCGGGGACGGGGACCTCGACCCATCTCGCCGGCGAACTCCTGAAAAGCCTTGCCAGGATCGACATCGAAGCCATCCCCTATAAGGGCGGCGCGCCCGCGATCAACGATCTGCTCGGCGGGCAAATTCCGATGTCGTTCAACAACGGACCGGAATCGGTCGGCCAGCTCCAGGCCGGAACCGTGCGCGCTCTCGCGGTGACGACGGCCTCGCGCGCGCCGTTCCTCCCGGAAGTACCGAGCGTGGGCGACGCCGTGCCGGGTTACGACACCGAGGTGTGGTGGGGGCTGCTCGGACCTGGCAACATGCCGCCCGATCTTGTCGCCAAGCTGTCGCATGATTTCGTCGCGGCGCTCAATACCGACCAAGTCAAGGAGCGGCTCGGCAAGCTCGGCGCGCAGCCGATCGGCAGCTCGCCGCAAGCATTCGACGCCAAGATCCATGCGGACTACGAGAAATGGGGCCCGATCATTCAGGCCGCCGGGATCAAGGCCGAATGATGCCGCCGGCTCCGCCTTGTCTGCCGCCGCGCGACGTCACGCGCCATCTGTTCGAATTGTTCCAGAACTGGACGCCCGATCAGGCGGCGCAACAGCGCATCCTCGTTGCCAATCCCGCCAGGCTCTATGGTTTTCCTTAGACGAAAGGCCTTGAATGTCCGTCAACAACAAGCGCGTGTTCTATGTCAAATATCTTGCGCACCCGATCTATGAAACAATCCTCAAATCGCGCCCCGACATGCGGCTCGACCGGCTGGAGAACGAAAGTCCCGATGCGGTCGCAGCGCCGATCATTTTGGCCGCGCATGCCTATCAGATCGGCGCCGCGCGCGATGAACTGGCGCGCCACTTCCACGTCGATGCGGACCTGCTGCGGCGGGCGCCGAACCTGTTGATCGTCTCCAGCAACGGCGCGGGCTTCGACCCGGTCGATGTCGATGCCTGCACCGAAGCCGGCGTGCTGGTCGTCAACCAGTCCGGCGGCAACGCCAACTCGGTCGCCGAGCACGCGCTCGGCATGTTGCTGACGCTGTCGAAGCGCATCATCGAGGCCGACCGCGCGCTGCGCCGCGCGCCCAACGTCAATCGCAACGCCCTGATCGGCAACGAAGCGCAAGGCAAGACCATCGGCATTGTCGGGCTCGGCAATGTCGGCCGCCGCATCGCCGAGCTCTGCCGCGGCCTGCTGCGCATGAACGTGCTGGCCTACGATCCCTACCTGTCAGCCTCGGAAATGGCGGCGCGTGGCGGTGAAAAGGTCGAGCTCGACGAGCTATTACGCCGCTCTGACTACGTCTCGATCTCTTGTCCGCTCACCAAGGACAATCGCGGCATGATCGGATCACGCGAATTCAAGCTGATGCGGCCGCACGCCTTCTTCATCACCACGGCACGGGGATTTATCCACGACGAAGCCGCGCTGCTCGAGGCGCTGCGGGAAAAACGTATCGCCGGCGCCGGCCTCGATGTCTGGTCTAAGGAGCCGCCGCCGCCAGAGCATCCGCTGCTGCAGTTCGACAACGTGCTGGCAAGCCCGCACACCGCAGGGGTGACCAAAGAGGCGCGGGAAAACATGGGCCGGATCGCTGCCGAGCAGATGCTCGATGCCTTCGACGGCAAGCGGCCGCCGCGCATCATCAACCCCGAGGTCTGGCCGGACTACGCCAAGCGGTTCGAGCGCGCGTTCGGAGTGAGGCCCGCTTGAAGCCACGCAGGAAGCGTCGATTCCACGAAGAAGATTTCGACCATGGCCTCACCATTTGCGGAAAGAAAACCACTGTCATCGGCCGATCGGGCGACGCGTACATTGCTATTTTCGCGGATGGATCGACACAGTCATCCCGTATCGCCATTTTCCTGTTACGCGCCATAAGTTGCGAGCGTTAGTTCGCCCGGCGCGGGAGGAAGCAGGACATGCGGCGGATCAATTTATTGCTGCGCACGACCCGATCGCGGATCGGCCGCCGCCTCGCCGAGATCGTTGCGATTGCGGCCGCGAGCCTGCCCGGCGCCGGTGCCTAAAACCGGCCCATCACAGTTCCACCCGATCACTCTTACGCCAGCGCTGCCGCTGCCGCTTGTGCATCCGGTACCACGTCGTGATCATAAAGCCGCTTGCGGAAGGCGGCGTGCGCGGTGATCTCCGCGTCTCTGACGCCAAGATCGGAATACGCGGAATCGTAGCGCAGCCCGTTCTCTCCGATCCGCCCGCGCCAGAATCTTCGCGAGCGCCATGCCGTCTTCGATTGATTGATTGGCGCCCTGGCCGAGATGCGGAAGCATCGGATGGGCGGCATCGCCGAGCAGGCAGAGCCGTTGCCTGATCCAGACCGGCAGCGGCTCGCGATCATACAGCGCCCATCGGAACGTCAGCTGAACTTCCTTCAACAACTGCTCGATGCGCGGATCCCAGCCCGCAAAGGCCTGCCGAAGAACATCGGGATCGCCGGGAGCCGACCAGGATTCCTTCATCTGCTCGTCTGTCGGCACGAATCCGACATAGTTGATCAGCTTTCCTGCGCGCACGGGGAAGGCGAGGAAGTGCCTCCCTTTGCCGAGCCACATTTGCCAGCGGTCGGTCGGCCAATCTGGAATGCGATCATGCGGCACAAGCCCGCGGTAAGCGACCGATCCTGAAAACACCGGCTGGGACGACGCGAAGACATGGGGCCGCAGCTCGGAATGGATACCGTCCGCGGCAATGATGATATCGGCTTCAGCCGAAGCACCGTTGGCGAATGACACCCGGGCGAGGTTGCCGTACTGCTCGAAGCCTATGCAGCGGTGACCGGTGTGGACCGCGCCCGCGGGCAGGGCACTGGCGAGCATTTCGACGAGATCGGCGCGGTGCATCCCGAACGTCGCGTTCCAGCCTGAGGAGTCCGTGACCTGAACCGGCGCGATCGGCACGCCATCGTGGCGGTAGTACTGGGAACCCGGACCGACGCGCGCACCCCATTTTTCCACCGCCGGCTGCAGTCCGATCCTCCGCAAATGCCGCACGCTGTTGGGGGTCAGGAACACGCCGGCCCCGATCTCGCCGATCGCGGGCGCCTGCTCATAAACCGCGACGGCGAAACCCTGCGCCGCCAGCGCATTGGCCGCAAACAAGCCGCCAATTCCGCCTCCCACGATCACGATATCAAGCCGGGACTGCACTATTCAATTCCTAAAACCTTGAGCCACTGAAAAAGCTCGGTCGCGTGGTTGTACTCTCACACAGACCAAGGCACTTTGCCATCAAGCACGGTCGGACCGTGAGGAAAGTGGGGAAGGAATCCGGTGCCCGACGCGTGTACTCAGCGGGTGGCTTCAGTTGGCCGATGCGCGGCCGCACCGATGCTGTTATTTGCGCTGCTATTTGGGCTTTTATTGACTGTGTCCGCGTTGGCGGTCGCTTCGGCGCGCGCTGAAGACTATCCGGTTCGTCCGGTCAAAATCATCGTGCCCTTTGCCGCCGGCGGCACCGCCGATGCCGTCCCGCGACTTGTCGGCGACTGGCTGTCGCGCAAATGGGCCCAGCCGGTCGTCATTGAGAACCGCACCGGAGCGGCCGGAAACATTGGCGCAGAATTCGTCGATCATGCGGCTCCCGACGGCTACACACTGCTTTCCTCGCCGCCACCGCCGCTGGTGATCAACCAGAATCTCTATCCCAACCTTGGTTTCGATCCGGCCAAATTCGAGCCTGTGATCGTGATGGCGCACGTGCCGAACGCACTGATCGTCAATCCAAAGAACCTCAAAGCATCGAGCGTCGCCGAGCTCATCCAGTACCTGCAGCAGAATCCGGACAAAGTGACCGCCGCCACCCAAGGCATCGGCACGACCTCCCACTTGACCGCCGAACTTTTCCAGGTGATGGCGAAGGTGAAAATGCGTTCGATTCCGTATCGCGGGTCAGCGCCCGCGCTTCAGGGCCTGCTTGCCGGCGACGTCGACCTGATGTTCGATAATCTGGGCGTCTCCTTGCCCCTGGTCGAAGCCGGTAACCTCAAGCTGCTCGCAGTGGCGTCGAGCCAGCGCCTGCCGTCGCTTCCCGATGTGCCGACGATCGCGGAAACGCTGCCGGGCTTCGAGGCGGTGGCCTGGTATGCGATCGTCGCGCCCCCAGGCACGCCAAAAAACATCACCGAAAAGATCAATGCCGATGTCAATGAAGCGCTGCGCCAACCGGAAATGCAGGACCGTCTCAGGAAATTGTCGGCTGAGACCTTTGGCGGTTCGACAGCGAAGGCCGCAAGGTACATGCAGGACGAGGTTGAGCGGTGGGGCAAGGTGATCAAGGCAGCGGATATCAAGCTCCAATAGTCCGGGCTGGGCCTGTACCCCGTCGTAACCCACTGCGCCAATTTTGTCGGCCGGCGCCCCAACGCCGCAGTCAAATTGCCGCGGGTCTGCCTGGAACTCGAAGTCAATTGATGCGGCTTGGCGTCGAAAATCCCACGCTCGCCCGTGTTGCGCCGGAACTCTCTCCACATGCTGGCGTTTGCGTTCCCGCGAGGAGATTCTGCAGCACGGTCGGCAGGTATCTTCAAACGGCTGACGCAAGTGATTTCGGATCCCTGGTCAGCGATTAAAGGCTGCACTCCGCGATGCATCTCGAGCGACCACTGCCGATGCGGCTGCCGTTGTGGGGCACTTTTCCATGAATGGGCCTCCGGTTTCGGCGCCTCATAGTGGCGGCCCTGCCGTGCATGCTTCCTCGGGCTCACGGATCCGTTATGTGATTGCAGCCATTGTCGGCGCAATTTTCATTTTGGCCGGCACGCTGGCGGGGTTCCTGCACAATGTGCATTTTCCCACGGCCGCCGAGGTGACTTCGCGCCGTGTCATTGCACTGAAATCCGCCGACGGGCGCGATCTCCTGCAAAAGGGAAACTTGAGATTGCCACCTGTTGATGCGAAAGACATGCCGCCCGACCTTATCGATGCCGTGCTGAGCATCGAGGACCGGCACTTCTACCAGCATGGTGCCGTGGATGTCGTGTCCATGCTGCGCGCGTTCGGGCAAAATATCGAAGCCGGCAAAGTCGTTGCCGGCGGCAGCACGATCACTCAGCAGCTCGTCAAGATTCTCTTTCTCGGCCCGGAACGCACCTACAAGCGCAAACTCCGGGAGGCGGCGATCTCGATCTGGATCGAGCATCATCTGACAAAGGACCAAATTCTGACGAGCTACCTGAACAACGTCTACCTCGGTTCGGGAGCGACCGGCTTTCCGGCGGCTGCAAAAGTATACTTCGGCAAGAAAGTCAACGATTTGAGTATGCCGGAAGCCGCGATGCTTGCCGGAATGATCAGCGCGCCGGGCCATGACGACCCATTTCATGATCTCGAAGCCGCCCGCAGGCGGGCCGCGATTGTGCTTGATGCGATGGTGGCGAACGGGAAGTTGACCGAACAGGCCGCGCTGATCGCAAAGCTACATCCGGCGACACCAAATCCGACAGAAACCTCGCCGCCATCGGCCGGCTGGTTTGTCGACTGGGTCTACAACAAGGCGGCGACGGTCACGCCGATGCTTGGCGGCACCGTTCGCATGCGCACGACGCTCGATCTGCGTCTGCAAGAATTGGCGTCAAACATCGTAAAGTCGACGCTAGCCAAGTACGGAAGCGAAAAACATGCCGGACAAGCGGCACTCGTTGCGATGCGGCCCGACGGCGCAGTAGTCGCAATGGTCGGCGGGCGAAGCTACGATAACAGCCAGTACAATCGCGCGGTCCAGGCCCAGCGGCAGCCGGGCTCGGCCTTCAAGCTGTTCGACTATTATGCAGCCCTGCGGCAGGGCTTCACCCCCGACGATGAAATTCTCGACGCGCCGATCGACATTCGCGGCTGGCAGCCGGGGAATTACCGGCGCCATTACCGTGGCGAAGTCACCCTCGCCGAGGCGTTCGCCAATTCGCTTAACAATGCCGCCGTTCGGCTGTCACAGGAGGTCGGCATCGGCCAGGTAATTGCTGCTGCACATGACCTCGGCCTGCGGGCGCGGCTCGAGAACAATCCAAGCCTCGCGCTCGGCACCTCCGAGGTGACCCTGCTTGATCTGACTTCGGCTTACGCCGCCGTTAGTGCCGGCAAGGCGCCCGTCAATCCGTGGGGCATTTCCGGCGTCCAGATGCCGAATGATCGGGACTATTTACCGATCAACCGTCCCGACGAGCAGCAGCATAGTCTTGGGCAGTATCAGGCCGAGCTCGTCCGACTACTGCAGGGCGTGGTTGAGCACGGCACCGGCCGTGCGGCTGCACTACAGGGGTTTGCGGCCGGCAAGACCGGAACGAGCCAGGACTACAGGGATGCCTGGTTTATCGGGTTCGACGATTCCCTCGTCGTCGGCGTCTGGGTCGGCAATGACGATCACAGTCCGATGCAGGGTGTCGTCGGCGGCTCGCTCCCGGCGAAGATTTGGAAGGAGTTCATGGAGCAGGCGAATGCACCTGACATGGCCGGCGTTCTCGGCACAACGCAGCGCGCGTCGTCGACAACGGTAGGACAGTCGAGAGAGCCCTTTAGACTCCCCGATCAAGACAGCGTTTTGCCTCGTGCCGAGGCTTCTCCTGCCCAAACATCTCCCGCCGAGGCACAGAGCGCCCAGTGCAATGTTCCGGTCTGCCAGCAATATTATCACTCATTCCGAGCTTCCGACTGCACCTATCAGCCGTACTGGGGAGGGCCACGACAATACTGTGCGCGTTGATCGAGTGTGTGCGACACGAAGCCGAACCGCCATTTATATAAAAAGCCCGCCGGTCGCGACCGGCGGGCATCGCTTGTCGGGCTTGGCCGGGAAGAGCCGAGCGGACTGCTATTGAGACGTTAATCCTGAAGATCGCGATCGCGTTTCGCCATGTCGCTGACCTCGTCGATCAGACGGCGGGCGCGGTGACCGAGCCCGTCTTCCGAACCTTCACCGACCGGCTGGTCGTGGAATTCGGCGTTGCTCAACACCGTCTTGATCTGGCTTGCGAGTTCGTCTCGCTGCTCGGTGATCTCGCCGATTTGCTTGAGATAGCGGGCATAGACCTTGTCGGTACTGGTGATCGAGCGATTGGACCAGACAAGACTGGCGCGACCGAGCTCGCCCTTTGGCGCGTTGAGCTGCTTGAACGCCTGAGCCAGCTCGACAAAGTTTTCGCGGCTCTTGCGGATACCTGGCGGCAACGCGCTATCCTGCATGAACTCGGCCACGACGCGGCCTTCGTGGAGATAGTCGTCGGTCAGGCCGAGCAGCGCCATGAGCGTAGGACGCACGTCGGCATGGTCGGTGAACACGCCGTCGTGGCGGCCGAGCGGCTTGACGCCGGGGCCGACCATGGCGACCCAGGTCTGAGTGATCTGCTTCTGGAAGTCGCCATGGTTCCAGGCAAAGCCGGGAGCTTCGCACACGGGGTCGGTCTTGGTCGCGCAGCCGTTGTTGTTGCCCGTCTCGAAGAAATAGTCGTCGTTGCCGAACATGGTGAGCGTCGGCGTGCGCGCCGGGCTTGCGGTGACCATGTGCAGGAGCTTCATTTCGGCCCGGTCAGCCAGCAGCTTCGACAGCTTGTCGGTCCTGTTGGTGATCGGGCTGGTGGCCTTCAGCGCGTCGAGGTCATGCTCCATCGTCCGGGTGAGCGTGTCGGTTGGCCCCGGATTAGTGTTAATGTACATGGTGGGTGCGTCATCGTTGTGTACCGAGAACGGCGTGCCATTCATTCGCTGCGCGAGCAGGAGCTTGTCGAGCGACACGTCGATCTCTCCGACGTTCTTGTAAGTGCAAGGCGTGGTCACGCCGTCGCAATTCGCCGGGCTCGGCGGGCCGCCGGCAAAGTGATCGTTCTCGTCCGGCACGACGATAAACAGCGTATTCGTCTGGTCGATGCCATCCGCTTTGAGGCGGTCGAAGAATTTGCCAAAGGCACGATCGTAAGCCTTGAGCGCCGCGACATAACCGGCTTCGCCCGGACCATAGGCATTTCCGTTGTTCGGGGCGGGAGGCGAATTCGGAATGTCCTGACGATGCGGATCGTGCGCATCGGCAACATAGGTGTAAACAACGGGAACGCCGGCTTCGAGCATTTTTGCGGCATAGCCGAGCGAGGCTGTCGCGGAAGGATTGAAGTCGGTGGGGAAGCCCGGCTTGTTCGAGAAAGGATCGGTGATCACCACGCCATCGAGATCCATCACTGGACCGCTCGACGAAATCACCGGCTGCACGTTGATGTTGCCGTAAAGAGCAGAGAAGCCGTTGTAACCGCCGGGTTCATCGGGGAGAAGATCGGGCTTCGCCAAGGAGTTGTTGCACAGGCTGCTGCCCTGCGCGCAATGAATCGCAACGCCTTCGTAATCCTGGGTTGCGGCGCCAGCAGCGACGGACGAACCAAAGATGTTTGCAATATCGGTCTTGTTTTCTATTGCAAGACCATTCAAGGAGAAAGCGCCCACGTCGCAGCCAGCGCGGGTGTACGAGACCCACGGCGCCGGCGCGTTCTTTCCGTTCTCATTGACAAGGACCGGCAGGTTTTCGCCGGCTTCAGGATGGCTCTGCGCCGTGGTGGTCGTCCAGTAGACGAAGGACGTCTGGAAAACGGCCGCGGAATTGTCCTTTTTGAAAATCCCGAAGCTGTTCGAGACGGGGCTGCCGTGACGATCGCCATAGACCCCCGTCAATCCCGTGAGAATGTCGTCGGCCGTGTGGGAGATCAGCGGAGTGTAGTGATTGCCGCTGATGACGCCTTTTCCTTGCAGGAAATTCAAGAGGTTCGGCATCTGCTCGAGGTCAGATGGAACGTTTGGATTGTCGCGCCGGAGGTGCACGTTGTCGAATATAAGGTAGACGACCCGCTTGATGTGTCCGCCTGGGGAATTCAACTGACAGCCCGCGGATGCGGACTGCGTCGCGGCGCCGAGCAATGCGATGCCAAGTGCCGACGCGCTGAAAACAGCTTTCAATAGTTTCATGCCCTACCTCCTAATGTCGGCGTCATTGAAAATGAGTGAATCGATTAGGACGTGCTTCGCCGACGTCGGGCCATGTAACTTGTCGGTTGTTGCGAACGGTTGACACGAACATGACGCTTGAACATTGCGCACGAGTTGTTCGCGCGCTGGGATGCTCGGGAATGTCGGTCGTCGCGACGCGATCTCACACGCCGAGGCTGCATGGCGCCGTCAGTCCTGGGTCGCGTTCTTGGGTCGCGTTGATTCGTAAACGATTATTGCGGCCCGGGCGCTCATAAGGGACGCCCGAATAGAAAATGCCCCTTGGGCGAAAACCCCAGGGGCACTGTAACGCCTTGTACTGCTGACGTCGCGTCGGTCAGTGCCGATCGTGATCGTGATGATCGTCGTCGTCGCTGCCTGTGGCAAAGACCACGGCGCCGGTCGTCTCGTCGAGAATCACCTTGCGCGGATTCTCCTCACGGCGATCGTCGAAATCGAACATGTGGTCGAGCGTTCCGGCAATGGTGTCGAACGAGCCACCCGGCTGGATGCGCTCACCGTGCAGCCAGTTGTCCTCGACGAAACGCAGCACCGAGGTCTGGTCGGTGAGGGTGTGGTCGACATGGTTGCGCTTGGCGAATGGCGAGACCACCAACAACGGCATGCGGGTGCCGTAGCCGCAGCGACCCCATTCCGGCTGCCCGAAACCGCCGTTGAGCGTCGGTGCCGGGACCGGCTTGCCCTGCTGGAAGCCGTTGCTGGTGTTGCAGACTCCGACCCCGTTCAGGGTATCGACGTCGGGATTGGCCGACGCGTTCACGACCGGCGGCATCTGGTGATCGTACCAGCCATCAGAGTCGTCATAGAGAATGATGACCGCAGTGTCCGACCATTCAGGGCTTTTCTGCAGGGTGTTGATGACATTCACCAGGAAGTGCTGCTCATCCAGCGGATCAGAGTAGCCCGCGTGCCCGTCCTGGAACGCCGGTGCCTTCAGGAAGCTCACCGCCGGCAGGTTGTGCGCCTTCAGTGCGTCGAAGAAGTCATGGATATCGTAGTTGTGGTTGGCTGGCTCCGGCGTGTTGGTGTGCGGGATCAGGCTATGACCGATCGCCGCGACCGAGCTTGGACGGGCGTGGCTCGGATTGCGCGTCGACGCATAGTATTGGAACCAGGCGTGGTGCGGGATGTAGTCGACCGAGGTAAAGGCTGGCGTTCCCGGTGCGGCCGGGTTGGTCTCGCGCGCGCAACCGGTGGTGCCGTTGGCGTTGACCACGCTGAGATCAAAACCACCCATGAACGAACCCCAGGTGATGCCGTTGGCGTTGAGGAGATCGCCAATGTTCTTGCCGGCCATCGTCACCTGGTCGAGGGTCGGATTGGAGCACACGTCCATCAGCGGATCGCCGTCGCCGATTTCGGTGATGTTGCTCCGGGTGTGGGCTGCATCGCCCCACGCCTCGTGGGTGCCATGAAGCAATTTGGGCGGGGTCGAGCTGTCGAACACATTCAGTGTCGCCGAGACACCGTTGGTCTGGCCGGAGATCAGGTTGATCGCGCCCGGCGTCGAGGGGCCGAACTGCGTGGTATAGTTATTGTCGTTGAGCGCGAAATGCTGGGCGTAGTTCCAGATGGCAGTGGTGGTATTGCCGTCGAAATAGCCCATCACCAACCCCTTGGGGTTCGCAAGACCGGCCGGCGGCGGGCCCGAAGTGCCGACGAAAACCGGGAAGCCGTCCATCCTGCCGTTGTCGTAGGCGCTTTCTTCGGGGCTTTCGTTGTGGCCCTGGTCGTTGGTCAGCGCCTGCGACGGTGACAGCCGGAATGGGTTCGATGCGCCGGCGCCGTTCTTGTTCGGAACGCCCTTGGTGGTCGTCGCCGGAACGGGCGAGACGGGGTTGTTCGGGTTGGCGTTCGGGTTGTTGTTGATGAGATCGACCCCTGCCAGCGGTCCGAAATTGTGGTTCACGTCGAGCGGGTTGACGAGATTGTTGACCTTCGGCGTATCTTTTTTGGCCACGAACGGCGTTTCGCCCGCGAGATTCTGCGCCTTCGGGTAGGTTCCGAAGTAATGATCGAATGAAACGTTTTCCTGAAAGATCACAACCAGATGCTTGATCGGCGTCGCGGTCTTCACGCGGCGAAAATCGTCGCGGTCGCCGTCATGATCATCGGCAACGGCGCTGGCACCGACAGCCATAAGGGCGAGGGCGGATACCAGACCGAGGGTTCTGGGCAAACGCATGAAGATATGCCTCCTGTTGGATATTGGAAAAATGCGATGGGCGCTAGCGCGGTGATGGGGATGTGAGGAGCGCCGCGCGAAACCTTTCAGAGCTGCGTCACAGCCCGATGAAAGGAATATGACGTCTTGTTAAATCGTCATTGTTGACATCAATCGCAATCGGCCGCGAGCGATTGGCGAGCAGCGGCTCATAGCAGCTCTCGCAAAGAAAAAAAGCCGCACACTATCGGAATAAATCGAGCGCAGCATTGTTGCTGGCGCGCGCTGGGCGCAACCACACCAATCAAGAGCCGAAACCGCGGAGGTCGTGGATCCGTCCCCGGGTCTTTGTCGCGCGAATGTTTTCGTTTCGTCACGCAATCAGACAACGATTGTCATCGTCGCGGAATATGAACGCTCCTGTTGCCACCACCCCCACAATATCCAAATCCAACAGGAGAGAGCTATGTTGAAAGCTTCGCTTGCGCGGAGTCTTAGCCGATTGCTGCTCGGTGCATCCGTAACAGCCCTTGCACTTTCGCAAAGTGTTCACGCGGAGGACGGGCGCGATCGGGATGACACCAAAAATCCGATTGAAGAGATCAAGACCGCGTCACCGATCAAGCATGTCATTGTTATCGTCGGGGAAAATCGCAGCTTTGACCATTTGTTCGCCACTTACGTGCCGAAGTCGCGCAATGAACGGGTGTTGAACCTGTTGTCCGAAGACATCATCAAAGCCGACGGCTCGCCTGACGAAAATTTCGCCAAGGCGCATCAGTTCCAGATCACGTCCGCGCCGAATGGCGGAAAGTTCTTCATCAGCGCTGGATCAGCCAACAAAGCATTATATGCAACGCTGCCCGCGCCCGACATCGGCGGCGTGCCGACTAATGCGCCGTTTGCTGCTGTCCTCGGTGTGCCGGGCGGCGACCCCGGCCTGCCCGCCGCCGACCAGTTCCTGTTCGGGACCGGGGGCACGGGCCTTGCTGCCACCTTGGGTCCGGATACCCGCATCGCCAACGTCAACACGCTGCCGCCCGGGCCCTTCCAGATGACCGGGGCGACCATGCCCTATGATGCCTATACCGCAGACACCATTCATCAGTTCTTCCAGATGTACCAGCAGATGGATTGCGCGATCGACAAGGAGCATGTCACGAGGCGCAATCCGACCGGTTGCCTCCACGATCTGCAGTCGGCGATCACCACGACCTACTCGACCCCGCCCGGCGGCACTCCGCACGATACCGGTCAGACCATGGCGTTCTTCAACATGCGGAAGGGCGATGTGCCGTTCCTGAAATTTCTCGCCGACAATTACACCATGAGCGACAATTATCATCAGCCTGTCATGGGCGGAACGTGGCCCGACAGCATGCCGCTTGGCTTTGCCGATCAGATATTTTTCGGTGACGGCCAGGGTAACGCGGCGACGCCGCCGGCCAGCAGCATCTACAATCCCGATCCGCAGCCCAACACGCTGAACCTGTATACCTCGCGCAAGCAGTGGTTCAATTGCTCCGATCCGACGGCGCCGGGGGTCAAGCCGATCCTGGATTATCTCGCCAAGTTGCCTTACACCGTGCAGACAAAGTGCGACGCGGGCCACTATTACCCCGCGGTGAACATCAACCCGGCTTGGACGCCGCAAGGCACGCCCACCGGTGCCGGCTCCGTTCCGACCGTCACCATGACCAGTATCGGCGATCTCCTGAGCGCGAAGAACATTCCGTGGAAATATTATGGCGGCGGCTACAATGCTTCCGGGGTGACTACCAATCCATTCAACGGAAGCTACTGCAACATCTGCAACCCGTTTGAGTATCAGTTGAACTATCCGGCGATGCGCGCCGACCACATGCGTGACGTCACCGACCTGTTCACCGATCTCAAGAACGGCACCTTGCCGGCGGTGTCCTACGTCAAACCCGACGGTCTCCTGGACGGCCACCCGGCATCTTCCAAGTTCGATCTGTTCGAAGCCTTCACCAAGAACATCATCGAGCTCGCCCAAAGCAACAAGGAGCAATGGGAAAGCACGGCGATCTTCGTCACGGTAGATGAGGGCGGCGGATATTACGACTCCGGCTTCATCCAGCCGGTCGACTTCTTCGGCACCGGGCCGCGCATCCCCATGATCGCTGTCTCGCCGTTCTCGCGTGGCGGTCACATCAGCCACGTCTATAACGAGCACTCTTCGTTCGTGAAATTCGTGGAACGCAACTGGCATCTCGGCAAGCTCACTGCGCGCAGCCGCGACAACCTGCCCAATCCGCGGATGGACGACGACAACGCTTACGTTCCCGTCAACATGCCGGCGATCGGTGATCTGTTCGACCTGTTCGATTTCGACAGGGATCACGATCGGGACGGCGACCGGGATTCCCGATAGCTGGCCGAAGCAAATATGAGCTAGATCAAGCAGGTAAGGGCCGGTCTGCTACCGGCCCTTACTCTTTCTTGCCACCCGTGAGCGTCATGCGACGGGCGAAGGGCGTCTGGATATCCTGTCGTCCGACTACATCCCGTCGAGCCTGTTGATGGCGGCGCCACAACTGGCGGTCCGATCTCTGGAATCCCGACAAGCGGGTTGACCCCGCAAGCCTGCCGAAGCCGGGCCAGGTTTTCTCCGGCATGAGTGAAGACCGTGTCCGCGGTGAGGAATATAATCGAGCTTGGCCCGAGCGGCCGAAGGGCTCCTCGTGGTAGCTCTTGGCCAAGGATGATATGTCTGGCATCCGTACCGGTGATGAACCGTTCAAAGAGGGGTTTGAGTGGTGGCGGATTGGATCGTTGGTAATTGTCCATTGCCGTCGGAGGCGCATGCAAAGCTTGCCCTGCAAAGACAGGCTAATCTGACCAAGCCGGCGGGCTCGCTCGGCGATCTCGAACGGTTGGCCGTCGATCTCGCAGCGCTGCAACGAACCGATCGACCCCGCGCAATCCGGGCTCCGATCATTGTCTTCGCCGGCGACCATGGTGTTGCAGTGAAAGGCGTATCCGCCTACCCGTCCGATGTCACCGTTCAGATGCTGCACAATTTCGCCAACGGCGGTGCGGCGATATCCGTACTTGCCCGTGAGCTAGGCGTAGCGCTGCTGGTGGTGGACGCTGGCACCCTGTCGGACCATTCGGTCCTAGGCGTGGTGACCGACAAGCCGCGATGCGGCACGCGCGACTTCAGCGAGGCGCCCGCGTTGACAGCGGCCGAGGTGGTTCAGGCGCTCGGATGCGGTCGGCGGGCGCTTGGTCAGGTGATCGCGGAGGGAGCCGATCTGGCCATTCTCGGGGAAATGGGCATCGGAAACACGACGGCCGCTGCAGCGATGGCCTGCGCGCTCACCGGCCGACGTCCCGAGATCGTGGTCGGTAACGGAACCGGCCTCGATGACGCCGGTCGCGAGCGCAAGACGCGCGTGATCAGGCAAGCTCTCGCGTTCCACGACATTGAAGGGCCCGGCAGCAAAGTCGAGGATATCCTTGCGGCAGTCGGTGGGCTGGAGATTATCGCATTGACGGGGGCTATCATCGCGTCCGCACAGAAGAGTGTTCCGGTGCTGATCGACGGCTTCATCGTGTCCGTTGCGGCGCTCGCGGCCGTCCGCATCAATCCGTCGTGTCGTCCATGGATGTTGTTCTCGCATCGATCCGCCGAGCGCGGCCATCAACTCGTGCTCGACGAACTGGGCGCTCGACCGATCCTGGATCTTGGGATGCGGCTCGGGGAGGGATCGGGCGCGGCGCTGGCATTACCGATTCTGCGTCTCGCCTGTGCCCTGCACAGCGGCATGGCAACCTTCGATGAAGCAACGGTATCAGGGCGCATCGCCTGATGTTGATCGATCTTCTTCGTCACGGCGCGACCGATCGTGAAGGATATCTTGACGGTAAAGCCGATCACCCCCTTTCGGCAGAGGGCTGGGCGCAGTTCAGCTCACAAACGGAACATCGCAGCTGGTCAAGTATCGTGAGCTCGCCGCTGTTGCGCGCGCGAGAGGCAGCGCGGCGACTTGCGAAGGCGCGGAATCTCGACCTGAGGGTCGATGATGATTGGGCCGAGTTGGATTTCGGCCTGTGGGATGGCCGGCGCAAATCTGAACTCGAGGCCGAGCCAGCGACACATGCGGCGCTCGCCGCGTTCTATCGCGATCCCCAGGCCAATCCGCCTCCGGGCGGTCGACCATGGGCAAGCTTTGAGACACGAATTGCTCGCGCTTTGGCCCGCCTTGCTGATCCGTCAAGCCGGGGGCCTACACTCGTCGTAACCCACGCAGGTCCAATGCGCCTGGCGCTGCATCAGGTCTGCGGACTGCCGCTCAACAGCCTCTGGGCATTGCGTATTGGATTTGGCACGCGCATTCGGCTAAATCTCGAATTCGCCGCCAATGCGAAAATGTGGGGCGAGATTGTCGAGATCGGCCAGCCATGATTCCGCGCGGATTGATTGTCGCCGTCCAGTTTCTGACGCGGCTCCCGACACCTCGGGTCACTGATCCCACGCCGCGCGACCTGAGCGATTGCGTCGATTTCTTTCCTCTGGTCGGCGCCATGATCGGCGCGGCAGTGGCGCTTGCGGTTTGGGCTCTGAGGCCGGTCGATCCCTGGATCGGCGCGCTTGCCGGGGTCATCACCTGGGTATGGATTACTGGAGGACTACATCTTGACGGCCTCGGCGATGTCGCCGATGCCTTCGGTGCCTCGCATCGGGTTCGCGAACGCTTCCTTGAAGTCCTGAGCGATCCCCACGCCGGCAATTTCGCCGTCATGGCGATCACGCTCCAGATTGCAAGCAAGTTGGTGCTGCTGGCGTTAATGCCCGGGACCGCGTCGCCCTGGGCAGTGATCCTCATTGCGGCCTGGGCCCGCTTTGGAGCGCTCGTATGGAGCAACACCGTCCCGTCCCTGAAGTCGGGCCTTGGGGAACAGTTCGCGTCGGATATCCGCTGGTCGATGATCGGAGCGTGGACCATTGTGCTGATCGGGGCCAGCGTATGGGTTGCCGTTCCACTGCTGGTTGCGCTCGCCATCGTCCCGCTTGGGAGCCTGTTCTGGCGCCGGCGGCTCGGTGGCATCAACGGTGACTGTCTTGGTGCGAGCGTTGAAGTGACGGAGAGCCTGCTGCTGCTGGCACTCATCCTTGGCAAACTGTGACAAAGGCCGTCATGCGCCCGACAATGCCGCGGAGAGGCGGTGCCATGCCTGTTCATCTCCGGGCAGTCCAAATCGCAGCCACTGTGGTTCGCGCGGAAAGGCGCGAACGTGAATGCCATGGCGCCCCAACCGCTCGGTGATCTTCATGGCCTCGAAATGACGGGCCAGGCGAAAAAGCGGCGTCCCGCCGAGCAGGGTAAAACCCGCAGCTTGCAGCATGGCATCTAACCGCTGCCGATCATACTGAAGCCGCACCGTCGCCTCCGCAAGCCAGTACGGGTCGCGCAGCGCTGCCTCGCCGATCGACAGCGCGGGGCCCGAAACAGCCCAGGGTCCGAGCTCGGCACGGATGCGTCTTGCGAGCGAGACGTCGGCAATCGCAAAGCCGAGCCGCAACCCCGCCAATCCGTAAGCTTTCCCAAACGACCTCAGAGCGATCGTGGCTGGCGGCGGGTCCGAGGCAATGCTCGCGGCTTGCGGAAGCATGTCGATGAAAGCTTCATCGACGACGAGCAGCCCATTCCTTTTCGCAAGCGCCGATGCAACGCCGCGAAGCTGCGCAACCGAAATGACGCGTCCAGTCGGGTTGTCGGGATTGACGACAACGATAACATCGGCGTGCTCGCTCTGTCCGAGATCCCCCACCACCGAAACGCGATGGCCTTGGCGCAGCCAGCAGGCCTCATGCTCCTCATAGCTGGGCCCGAGAACTACAACGTGAGACGTCGGGACGAGCCGGGGAAGAAGCTGGATCAACGCCTGTGTCCCCGGTGCGGCGGCGATCATCTTGCAGTCGGGAACGCGATAGCTGAGCGCTGCCGCAGCCAGCAAAGCCTCCTCTTCAGCGCGCGTCGGCAGTCGCGACCAGATATCTGTCGCCAGTTCGGGAATAGGGAAGGGAACGGGATTGATGCCAGTCGAAAGATCGATCCACGGCTCCCGCGCGCCCGGGTACTTTTTGCGCGCCACGTCTAGGTCGCCGCCATGCGAGATTAGTTCCGCGGCAGCGGGCTGCGTGATAGGCAGGGCCGCTACATTACCCAGGTGTTCCGGATCACGCATGTTTGCCGAACTCGCTTTTACTGCGCTCGCCATCGAAGCCGCTTTCGGATTTCCGGACGCCCTCTATCGCAGGATCGGCCATCCCGTCGGCTGGATCGGGGCGCTGATAGCACGGTGCGACCGGGCCTGGAACCGCCATGAATTCTCGTTGGGGCGTCGGCGCCTGCTTGGCCTTGGGACGCTGCTGCTGCTGCTTTTCGTTAGCGGTCTCGCAGGGATGATCATTTCCCTGCTGGCGCAAGACTTTCTCGCCTGGCTGGCGAGCACGCTCGTTTGCGGAGCGCTGGCCAGCACGCTTCTTGCCCAGCGCAGCCTTGATGCGCATGTCCGGGCCGTTGCAGAAGCGCTGGAACAGAAGGGCATTGAGGCAGGCCGTCACGCGGTGTCGATGATCGTCGGTCGCGACACGGCCAGCCTGGACGAAGCCGGTATCAGCCGCGCCGCGATCGAAAGCCTCGCAGAAAATTTTTCCGATGGTGTCGTGGCGCCGTTGTTCTGGCTGCTAGTTGCCGGATTGCCCGGTATTTTCAGCTACAAGGCGATCAATACGGCGGACAGCATGATTGGCCACAAATCCGATTCCTATCTGGCCTTTGGCTGGGCTTCAGCGCGAGCGGACGACCTGGTCAATCTGCCGGCTTCGCGACTCTCCGCGCTTTGGCTGGTGCTAGCCTCAACGGCATTATCCGGGCTTTCTCCCCGTCGCGCGATCGCAGCCGTGTGGCGCGATGCAGGCAGACATCGTTCGCCGAATGCCGGATGGCCGGAAGCAGCGATGGCGGGAGCGCTAGGCCTGAGGCTCGCCGGCCCACGTGTCTATGACGGATCGCTGGTCGATGATGATTGGGTTGGCGACGGCCGTGAGACAGCCAATGCCAAGGACATTCGCGCGGCTCTCAGGCACTACCGGGTTGCATGCGCGATTCAACTCGCGTGCGTCGCTGCACTGGCCGCTGCTATGGCGCGGCTTTGAAGCCGGGCGCGCGAGCGAGCTCGAGGAGGCGGTTGCAGTCGATGTGTCGCTCGATGTGGTCTGCCAGCCGATCCAACGTTGCCTCGACGTCGGCCTCATAGGCGAGAGCCGAAGGCTGGCTTGCTATGCGGCGCAGCCAGTGGTCGCGCTGCCGGTCGTCGGAAAAAAGCCCGTGAACGTAGCATCCGGCGATGCGGCCCGAGGCGTCGACGGCTCCCTCCGCTCGTCCGTCGGCGAACCGCAACAGCGGTATCGCGCAGCCAGCGCCGCTCGTGCGTCCAACGTGCATCTCGTATCCTTTGAACGGCGCCGTGCCGTCCGCACTCTCGCCCAGAATATCGACAAGCACCTTGTCGCCCCCGAGCACTGTTTCGACATCCAGCAGGCCAAGACCCGCAACCGAGCTGGCGGGCCCCTCGATCCCGTCCGGATCGGAAATTCTTGTGCCGAGCATCTGATACCCGCCGCAAATTCCGAGCACATGACCGCCGCGGCGCACATGCGCCTTGAGGTCGATATCCCATCCGCTTTCGCGCAGCGCTGTGAGATCGGCAATGGTAGCCTTGGATCCCGGCAGGATCACGAGCGCGGCGTCCCCGGGAATGGGCTCGCCAGGTCTTAAGAAGACAAGATCGACGCCGGTTTCAAGCCGCAACGGATCGAAATCGTCGAAATTCGAGACACGGGGATAGGCGAGCACGACGACCAAGGTGCGGTCACTTCTGCCGCGAGCCGGACCAACGACGAGCCCGAGCGCATCCTCCGCGGGCAGCCGGTGCGCTAACTCGAAGAAGGGCACAAGGCCCAGCGGCTGCCAGCCGGTGTGTCTCGCGATGGCGGCTATCCCATCGTTGAAAAGCGCCGGGTCGCCGCGAAACTTGTTGATGATAAACCCTGCGATCATCGCTGCATCCTCGGCGGCGATAACGGTCTTGGTGCCGACTAGGCTTGCGATCACGCCGCCCCGGTCGATGTCACCGACCAGCACGACCGACACGCCGGCTGCGCGCGCAAAGCCCATATTGGCGATGTCGCCGGCTCTTAAGTTTACTTCCGAGGCCGAGCCTGCGCCTTCGATCAGCACAAGATCGGCCTCGCGAGCAAGATGGTGCAGGCTTTCAAGCACGGCCCCCAGAAGGGCGGGCTTCATGGCCTGGTACTCGCGAGCTCTGGCGTTGCCGACGACGCGGCCCTGGACGACCACCTGCGACCCGATTTCGCTCTGGGGCTTCAGCAAAACGGGGTTCATGTGAATGCTCGGCTGCACGCGGGCCGCCCGCGCTTGCAGCGCCTGCGCGCGTCCGATCTCGCCGCCGTCAGCGGTGACGGCGGCATTGTTCGACATGTTCTGCGGCTTGAACGGCCTCACCCGAAGGCCACGATTGGCGAACGCACGTGCCAGACCCGCAACAAGGAGGGACTTGCCGACATCCGAGCCGGTGCCCTGCAGCATGATTGCGCGTGCAGCCATCAAAACTCGATGCCCGCCTGCGCTTTGACGCCAGCTGCGAAGTGGTGCTTCACGGCTGCCATCTCGGTCACGAGGTCTGCGATTTCGATCAGTTCAGGCTTGGCATTCCGGCCGGTGACGACGACGTGCAAGCCCGGCCGCCGGCTCGCGAACGCCGCAAGTATTCTGTCGAGGTTCAGATGTTCGTAGCGCAAGGAGATGTTGAGCTCATCGAGGATCAGCAACTGGATCGAGGGATCTTGCATCAGCTCGGTCGCCCTGGCCCATGCACGCTCCGCGGCGGCGACATCTCGCGCACGATCCTGGGTTTCCCACGTAAAACCTTCGCCCAGCGTGTGCCATGTGACCTGATCGCCGAAGCGTTCGATCGCGGTACGCTCGCCGGTTTGCCAGGCTCCCTTGCCGAACTGCACCACGCCGCAGCGAAACCCTCGCCCGACGGCGCGGAGCAGAAGACCGAATGCCGCGGTCGACTTTCCCTTGCCCTTGCCGGTGTGAACGATCAGCAACCCTTTCTCGATTGTTTTGGCGGCGACCTCGGCGTCCTGGGCTGCCTTGCGGTTGGCCATCTTGGCCTTGTGGCGTGCTTCCTCGTCGGTTTCAGCAGTCATGAATGCATCCTCGAATTGGCTTATTTCAGAATGAGCGGCAATCCCGCGGCGATCAAGACGACGCGGTCGGCCATTGCAGCGACCTGCATGTTGACGCGTCCCTGGCCATCGCGGAATTCGCGCGCCAGGGCATTGTCGGGAACGATCCCAAGACCGACTTCATTGGAGACGACAACAAGAGGTCCGCTGGCGTCACCTAGGGCAGTGATGAGCCGCTGTTGCTCGGCGATCAAATCCCGGCCAGCCATCATGACGTTGCTGAGCCAGAGCGTGAGACAATCGACCAGGACGGCTTGTTCCTCATTTCCATGTGCCGCTATCGCGCCGGGCAAATCGAGCGGGGCCTCGATGGTACGCCACCTGCCGTCGCGCCGGTTCCGGTGGGCTGTAATTTTGGCCGACATCTCGCCATCGTGGGCTTCCGCGGTTGCGATGTAGATCCAGGGCGGAGCGCAGTCCATCACCAACCCCTCGGCATATCGGCTCTTTCCCGACCGCGCGCCGCCGAGAACAAAGGTCAGATGAGGCAGGGCGACGTTCATGATCAGCGAATTCGATTGACGGGGGTCGATCCTTGCCCTTATCAATCGGGTGACGGTTCCCCGCAAGGGGATTGAATGGGAATGCGGTCAGGGGTTGTTAGCCTTCAAAGGCATAGGGCCCCAAATCCGCGGCTGCCCCCGCAACTGTAGTCGGTGAGCTGAAGGCCAAGACACCACTGGGAAACCGGGAAGGTGGCCGGATGCGGTGACCCGAGAGCCAGGAGACCTGCCGTCGGAACGCTGTTATCCGGCTCATCGCGCGGGGCGTCGCGATGATCTCGTGAAGGCTCACGAGCCGATGACGAGTGTCGTCGCAACTGAGCTCCGTCGGAAGCGGCACCAAAGCCAGGGCACACGAAGCCCACGACGACGGAGGTCCGCGATGAAAGCTTTGCTCAAAACTTTTGCCGTGTTTGCAGCTTGTGCCGCGATGCCTGTCGCGGTTGCTGCTGCCCGCTCCCCGAACTGAGCGCGGCAAGCACATGACCACGCTCATCGACGCCGGGGCCTCCCCGCGCTCATGCGCCTCAAAGCTGTTTGTCTGCATCACCTGCCGCCTGATCGGCGAGACCGCCGAGGATCAGGAACGCCCCGGCGCGCGTCTCATGACGACGCTGTCGCAGCTTCTTCAGGGGGGCGGGCAGGAGATCGAGATCGTGCCGATCGAATGCCTGTCCAATTGCACGCGCGGCTGCACGGTGGCCGTCTCGGGGCCGGGAAAGTGGACTTACGTGATCGGCGCGCTCGACCCCGAGCAACATGCCGATGACGTGGTCCGGTTTGCGCGGCTCCACCATGCCCATGCCGAAGGGCTGCCGGTCTGGCGGGAGCGCCCGGTCCACATCCGCAAGAACACGATAGCGCGGGTCCCGCCGCTTGCCACCTGGCGACAGAAAATTGGAGAGGCCGTCCCGATGACATCTCTTGCCAAAGTCCCTTGTACGATCGTCACGGGCTTCCTCGGCGCCGGCAAGACCACGCTGGTCCGCCACCTGCTTGAAAATGCCGGGGGGCGCCGTCTTGCGGTGATCGTCAACGAATTCGGCGACGTCGGCATCGACGGCGAGATTTTGAAGAGCTGCGGCATCGAGAGCTGCCCGGAAGAGCGCATCGTCGAGCTGTCCAACGGTTGCATCTGCTGCACGGTGGCG
>VAZV01000286.1 GCA_005884765.1 Alphaproteobacteria bacterium | reverse complement strand
AAATGTTTTCCGTTTTGTCCCGGAATGCGAACATCGCCGAATATTGTCGGTACTTCCGAGAGGTGTGCCAGAAGCGGAGATCAAACGAACTTCACCTGATGGGTTCTCGCCCCGCGAACCACAGTTTCGGATCGGCCGCCCGCACCCGCGCTTCCGGCAGCCCGAGCTCCCGGCGGACGATATTCGTACCCTCGACCAGTGCCACACACTTGTAAAACGCGATGCGCCGCGACAACCCCTCGCGGCCAAAGCCGCAATCGGTGCTGATGACGAGCTGATCCTTGGGGATGTATTCCAGCGCCTTGCGGATCAGCGCCGCAACGTGCTCCGCCGGTTCAACCACCGTGTTGCAATGGTTGACCACCCCGATGCCGATCTTCTTGTCGGTCTTGATATGCTTGAATAGATGCAGATCCTGCCCGTCCGAGCTCGCGCATTCGATCGTCAATACGTCACAGTCAAGTTGCAGCAGGTGCGGCAGAGCGCGTTCGTAACTCGGCACTTTCCAATGTACGCGCTGCTGATTCGGATTGCCCCAGCATGTATGCACCCAGATCTCGGCGTTCACCCCGGTGAGCTGGCGATTGAATGCTTCGGTGAGGAATTCGAGATCGGCATCCGTGCAGTCTGATTGCTGCGCGCGCATGTGGTGCGGCGGTTCCTCCACCTGGATCAATGGGCAGCCCGCGGCGGCCATGTCGCGGAGCTCCGCGTTCATGATGTCGCAGAGATCGAGGATCATCGCTTTGTCGTCGTCATAGAACTCGTTCCATAGCATCGACGCGAGGGCGGGGGCGCAGATGGCGCCGAATTTCACCGGCCGGTCCGTCACGCGCTGCGCGACTTGCCAGAGCGCGGCGTATTCCAGCGGACCGCGCGTAAGTTTCTCGCGCACGATACCGGGTTGATAGGCCTCCTGCACCTCCCACAATATCTTCCCGGGCCGCAGACCGTGCCGCGACATCCAGCCCCGCGAGGTGTCGCGGTGGCCGCAGACGCCACCGAGGCGTTCGATTGGATAGAAGAACCAGGACTTGCCGCCCACGGTCAGATCGAAGCGGCTGTCGCCGTCGGTCACGATATCGAGCCCTGCCGCTTCCTGTTCGGCGATGATGCTGGCGACCGCATCAAGGTATTGTTCGCGGAACAAGGAATCGCCGAGCGCGGATTTGAACGATCGGCCGGCCAGGCTGCGGTCAAACCAAAGCGGTCGCGGGTAGGAGCCGGTGATGGTGGTGGGCAGAATCATATCGCGCGTGACAGTGAGCACCATGGCCTCCACGGGTTACAGGCAATGATAGCGTTGTGGTCGTCACGCCGCCCGAACGAGGCTGGACGGCGCCCCCTTGCCTCGCACTTCCGTCTCCTCGAACTCGGCGGCGGCAATCGCGCGGTCAAGGGCGGCACGCAACGCCTTGGCTGTCTCCAGCGTCAGCTCAACCCCAGCCCGCGCCCCCACTTCGAGGTGCGTGTTGATGAAGTCGAGCGTGATGACGTCGCCCAGCGGCGCGTGACGCGCGTGGTCGTAGGCAACCACGGCCAGCGAGAGCGGAAACCATTCGTCCCCGCGCTTTGCCATGCCCTCGGCAGGCGCGATCTCGATGATGGAGGTACACATGTCTCAGAGCCTCCTAGTTCGCCAAATGCTTGCCGAAGAAGGTGAGCACCTTGCTCCAGCCGTCCATCGCCTGCTCGACCCGATAAAGCGGCCGGTGCCAATAGAAGAAGGCGTGGCCGGCGCCATCGTAGCGGTAGAACTCATGCATCTTGCCACACTTCTTGAGCTCGGCCTCGTGCTGGTTCACCTGCTCGGGGCTCGGCGCGCGGTCGTCATTGCCGAATATGCCAAGCAGCGGGCAGCACAGATCCTTGGTCATGTCGATTGGCGCGACCGGCGTCTTGGCGTTGAGCTCCTCCTTGCCCATCACCACGCGGCCGCCCCAGAGTTCGGCGCAGGCGTCGACGTCCTTTCGCTGGCAGGCATAGATGAAGGCGTGCCGGCCACCTGAACAGGAGCCGAAAATGCCAACCTTGCCGTTATGGTTGGGCTGCGCGCGCATCCACTTCACGGCGGCCTCGGTATCGCCGACCATCTGCGCGTCGGGAATGCCGCCTTCGGCGCGGACCTTGGCGGCGACGTCGTCCGGATTGCCCTGGCCCGCACGCTCATAGAGGTTGGCGCAAATCGCGAGATAGCCGTGATGGGCGAAACGCCGCGTCGTCTCGATGTAGAATTCGCTCCAGCCCGGGAGATGGTGGACAAGCACCACGCCAGGAAATGGCCCGGGACCTGTGGGCTTGGCGACGTAAGCGCTAACCGGCGTTGCCTTGTCGCCTTGGATGGTCACGTTCTCGCACGTCATGCCTCGGTAAAATGACATCGGTCTTCCTCCATGAGCGTCATCTTTGCCCAACCTTACGCCGACGCGGGCGGCGCGGCGAGCGCATCCTGACGGCGGTTAAAGGTTGGCGAGCTGAACGACAGCCTATCAGGCCAGCGTCGGGCGAGCCTGGCAGGCGAAAAGAAAAAATCGGGGAGCTGCTAGGCCGAGGGCATGCAAACACGCCCTGATTTTGGCTACATCACCGCGTCGGGACCGGCTTGGCGCCGCGATAGTCGTAGAAACCGCGCTGGGTCTTGCGCCCCAACCAGCCGGCCTCGACGTATTTCACGAGCAGCGGACACGGCCGGTATTTGGAGTCCGCCAAGCCTTCGTGCAGCACCTGCATGATCGACAGGCACGTGTCGAGGCCGATGAAATCGGCCAATTCCAGCGGCCCCATCGGATGATGCGCGCCGAGCTTCATCGCGGCATCGATCGCCTCGACATTGCCGACGCCCTCATAGAGCGTATAGATCGCCTCGTTGATCATCGGCAGCAGGATGCGGTTGACAATGAAGGCCGGAAAATCTTCCGATACCGCGACCTGCTTGCCGAGCCGTGTCACGAATTCCCTGGCTGCGTCGAACGTCGCGTCATCGGTGGCGATGCCGCGGATCAGTTCGACCAATTCCATCAGCGGCACCGGATTCATGAAGTGGATGCCGATGAAGCGTTCGGGCCGATCGGTGGACGCAGCAAGCCGCGTGATCGAGATCGATGAGGTGTTGGAAGCGATGATGGCTTCCGGCTTCAGCACCGCGCACAGATCGTGAAAGATCTTGCGCTTGACCTCTTCCTTCTCGACCGCGGTCTCGATCACGAGGTCGCAATCGGCGAGCCCGTCAATGGTCTCGGTGGAGACGATCCGAGCCAGCGCCTGCTTGCGCGCGTCTTCGGTGATGATCGTCTTGGCGACCTGGCGCGACAGGTTGCCGTTGATGGTCGCCATGCCCGACTTCAGGCGATCGGCGGAGACATCGTTGAGCACGACGTCCAACCCCGCCAGCGCCGCCACATGCGCAATCCCGTTGCCCATCTGGCCCGAGCCGATCACGCCGACCTTCTTGATCAAAGCTGCCATCTTGCCATCCACCGGAACGGCGCGCATATCGCGCCTGTCCATTCATCCCTTAAAGCCTCGGTACGAACCAAGGCTTTAAACCCATATCCGACGCGTTTTCTTCACGCGAACCGGTACCCACTTCGCTCGAAAACGTCCTTCTCACATCTAACACCGGCCGGGGCTTTCGCATCCGGCCGGTGGAATCATGGTTATTTTCCGAGCTTGCCGAGCGCCTCGGTCAGTTCGGGAACCGCCTGATAGAGGTCGGCCACCAGGCCGTAGTCGGCGACCTGGAAGATCGGCGCGTCCTCGTCCTTGTTGATCGCGACGATCACCTTGGAATCCTTCATGCCGGCGAGATGCTGAATTGCGCCGGAGATGCCAATCGCGACATAAAGTTCCGGCGCCACGACCTTGCCGGTCTGGCCAACCTGCCAGTCGTTCGGCGCGTATCCGGCATCGACCGCCGCGCGCGAGGCGCCGACGCCGGCGCCCAACTTGTCGGCGAGCGGCTCGATATATTTGGCGAAATTCTCGCGGCTCTGCATGGCGCGGCCGCCGGAAACGATGATCTTCGCCGACGTCAGTTCGGGGCGATCGCTTTTGGCCACCTCCTCGCCGACAAAGCTGGAGAGGCCGGGATCGGCTGCGCCAGCGGCACTTTCCACGGGCGCGCTGCCACCGGTGCCGGTGGCCTGGAAGGTGGACGTTCGTACCGTGATCACCTTCTTGGCGTCCTTTGATTTCACGGTCTGGATCGCATTGCCGGCATAGATCGGCCGCTCGAAGGTATCGGGCGAAACCACCTTGATGATTTCCGAGACCTGCATGACGTCGAGCAATGCCGCGACGCGCGGCATCACATTCTTAAAGCGCGAGGTCGCGGGCGCGACGATGGCGTCGTAGGAAGGTGCCAGCGCCACGATCAGCGCGGCCAAAGGCTCGGCGAGATCGTGGACGTAAGCATCGCCCTCGGCGAGCAGCACTTTCTTCACGCCGGCAAGCTTGGAGGCGGCTTCAGCCGCCTGCCTCGTGCCCTGGCTGCCGCCGGCGACCAGGACATCGACGTCAGCGCCCAGTTGCGCGGCTGCGGTCAGCGCCTTGTTGGTGGCATCCTTCAGGGTCTCGTGGTCGTGTTCGGCAATCAGCAACGTCGTCATCAGAGAACCCCGGCTTCGTTCTTGAGCTTCGACACCAGTTGAGTGACGTCCTTGACCTTGACGCCTCCCTTGCGGCCCGGCGGTTCCGATGTCTTGAGGATTTCGAGATGGGCGGTGAGATCGACGCCGTAATCGGCGGCGTTCTTGTCAGCGATCGGCTTCTTCTTCGCCTTCATGATGTTGGGAAGGCTCGCATAGCGCGGCTCGTTCAGCCGCAGGTCCGTGGTGACGATCGCCGGCCCCTTCAGCTTGACGGTTTGCAGGCCGCCATCGACTTCACGTGTCACCTTGAAATCGGCGCCGTCGACTTCGAGCTTGGAGGCAAAGGTCGCCTGCGACCAGCCCAGCAGCGCGGCCAGCATCTGGCCGGTCTGGTTACTATCGTCGTCGATCGCCTGCTTGCCGAGGATGACCAGGCCCGGCTTTTCTTCATCGACGACGGCTTTGAGGATCTTTGCCACCGCCAGCGGTTCGACATTGCCTTCGGCCTTGACCAGGATGCCGCGGTCGGCGCCCATGGCAAGGCCGGTGCGGATGGTCTCGGAGGCCTGCGCGGGGCCGATCGACACCACCACGATCTCGGTTGCCTTACCGGCCTCTCTCAGGCGCAACGCTTCCTCGACCGCGATTTCGTCGAACGGATTCATCGACATCTTGACGTTGGCGAGTTCCACGCCCGATCCGTCGCTTTTGACCCGGACCTTGACGTTGAAATCGACCACCCGCTTTACCGGAACCAGAACCTTCATCGATCCTCTTTCGCGCAAATTTCGCCTTTGGGTTGGCGCGGAACCTAAAGGTCCCGCCTATCCCGGTCAACGCGCGCGGCGCAAAAATCGGCCCGTTCAGCGATTCTGGCCGGGCACCCAGAGCACGTCCCCGGTGCCGTTATCGTTCACTGAGCGGCTGGCGACAAACAGGAAATCCGACAGGCGGTTCACATACTGGATCGCGGCGTCGCTGACCGGCTCGTCCGGCTTGGCCGCGAGTTCCACCATGATCCGTTCCGCCCGGCGGCATACCGTGCGCGCCAGGTGCAGATAGGCCGCGGCCGGCGTGCCGCCCGGCAGCACGAACGAGGTCAGCGGCGCCAAATTGGCGTTCAGGCTATCGATATCGTGCTCCAGCCGCTCGACCTGGCTCGACACCACCCGCAACCGCTCCGCCTTGCCCTCGCGCTGGGGTACCGCAAGATCGGCACCGAGGTCGAACAGGTCGTTCTGGATCAGGCCCAGCATCGCGTCGAGCTCGCGCGCGTCCTTGAGGTGCAGGCGCGCGACGCCGAGCACGGCGTTGGTCTCGTCGACGGTTCCGTAAGCGGCCACCCGCAGATCGTATTTCGGACGGCGCTCGCCAGAGCCGAGCGCGGTGGTGCCGTCATCGCCGGTTCGCGTGTAGATCCGATTGAGCACGACCATGTCTTTGTCCTCTTATCATGCTCTAACGCCCCATCGCCCAGATCGCGAGCATGGTGATGACGATCGCGACAAACTGTAACAGCACGCGCAGCCGCATCAATTGCTGCGACCGGTTTGGCGACCCGCCTCGCATCATATTGATGAGACCGAGCAGCAGCACCAGCGCGACGGCGCCAACGGCCAGCGGAAGCAGTATAGAACTCAGAAAGGAAGCCATCGAACGTCATAACACCGCACGGGACGAACCGCTATCGCACCGCAACGGGCCGCAACGATCTGGCTTTTAGCTCATTAATATCAGATGGTACAATGGACCCTTCGTCCGCCGGCCCAGGGTGAAATGTGAGTCTGAAATGTGAGGCAGCTTCGCTACGTCTACCTCATTGTCATGGACGCGTTCTATACATTCCTCGCCGATGACGGCTGGGCGATTGCGAGCCACATCGCGCTGTCGACCTTGATGGCGCTGTTTCCGTTCCTGATCGTGCTGACGTCGCTGGCCGGATTCTTCGGATCGCGGGAGCTTGCCGACCAGGCGGTGGGGTTGCTGCTGCAGACCTGGCCGAAGCAAGTGGCCGATGCACTGTCCGGGGAAATCCACGACGTGCTGACCACCACCCGCGGCGACGTCCTCACCATCGGCGCGGTGCTCGCGGTGTATTTCGCCTCGAACGGCGTGGAAGCGCTGCGTGTCGCGCTCAACCGCGCCTATGCGGTGATCGAGCCGCGGCGCTGGTACTGGCTGCGGCTGGAATCGATCGGCTATACGCTGGTCGCCGCCTTCACCTCGCTTGCCATGGCGTTCCTGATCGTGCTTGGCCCGCTGATCATCGAGGCGGTGCGGCGGCACCTACCGCTGGTGGTGGAAAGCAACGAGCAGTTTCTCAATTTTTCGCGCTACGGCATCACCATCGTGGCCCTGGTCGTCGCCCTCGTTATCCTGCACGCCTGGCTTCCCGCGGGGCGGCGCAGCTTCCTGCAGATCCTGCCCGGCATCATCTTCACCATGGTGGCGTCGCTGATCTCCGGCATCGTGTTCGGCCAATATCTCGCGCGCTTCGCCAACAATTACGTCACCATGTATGCGGGGCTCGCATCGGTCATCATCGCGCTGGTGTTTCTGTATTTCATCGCCGCGATCTTCGTCTATGGCGGCGAGTTGAACGCTTCGATCATCAAGTCGCGGCTGCCGCATGGCGTAACGCTTCAAGCAGCGCAGTCGCTAAAGCCCGCGGAGACACAGGCTTGAGCAGGAAGGCGTCGGCGCCCGCGGCGCGCGATGCCGCTTCATCATCGCCGCGGCCCGACACCCCGATGATGGCCATGCGGCCGTGCGGCGGGCCTAAGGCGCGGATCCGCCGGATAGCCTCGACACCGTTGATGCCGGGCAACACCATGTCCATCAACACGACATCGAACGCGCCTTGCGCGATGCGCTCGGTCGCGGCCTCGCCACGCCCGATGAATTCGGCCTGATGGCCAAGCTCGCTCAAGATCGTGTTGAGCACCACGCGGCCAAACGGATTGTCCTCGACGCTGAGCACG
>VAZV01000308.1 GCA_005884765.1 Alphaproteobacteria bacterium | reverse complement strand
GCGGATTCTGCACTCGTCCCAATACAACGATGCCGCCATCGCCAAGGGACGCAAGGTCGTCGTGCTCGGAGGCTCGAAATCGGCCACCGACATCGCGGTTAACGCCATCAATTCCGGCGCCAGTGACGTCACCTTGGTCTATCGCAGGCCGGTGTGGCGGTGTCCCTACTTCATCGGCGGCCTGATCAACTTCAAGCGCATCTTCTACACCCGCGCCCAGGAACAAATGTTCCGCAGCTGGGGCATCGGGTCGCTCTCGCGACTTGCACATGCGGCAGCGAACCCGCTGGTCTGGGCGAATTGGCGCGGACTGGAAAGCCTCTTGAAGCTGCAGTTCAAGCTCGACAAATGTGACATGGTCCCCGACGAGCAGATCGAGGATGGCATCAACTGTTCGATTCCCATTGCTACGCCAGGCTTCTTTCCAATGGTGGCGGACGGCCGAATCAAAGCCATTCGCGGCACTTTCGATCACTACGAAAGGATCGGTGTACCGTTCCTGCCGCAGACCTTTCGCGACAGCGTTGTAGACGCCGACGGTCAGTACAGGCTCTACCGTTTGATCGCCAACCCGGACCTGCCGGACATGGGCTTCGTCGGCTTCAACTCCAGCTTCTGCACGGTACTGTGCGCCGACATGGCGGCGAACTGGCTAGTACGCTATGCCGACGGCCAGCTCACCCATCAACCGACCGCGGCTGAGATGCAAAAGAACATCGAAATGATGCTGCGCTTCAAGCGCGTGGAGCGGCCGGCGGCTGGTGTTTATGGTGGGCTATGCGTGGCACCCTACCACTTCAAGCACTTCGACGAGCTGCTGGCCGACATCGGGGCAAAAAAACGCCGCCGCAATCTTCTAGTGGAGAGGTTTTCACCCCCGGATGCCGATGCGTATGCACTGTTTCTCGCGTCGGCGCCGAGCTACCACGCGGGGGCCTAACTGCGGGGCCCGGCAGCCTAGAGGCGGCTTGTCAATATTGGCCCTGGCTAAGCAATTTCAGCCTGTCGTCGCCTGCACCGGCAAACCATTCCTTGAGCGAGTCCCGGACACCACTTGTTTGGGCGAAGCGAGGTCGGCTTTACTCTTGCGGGGATTGAAATCCAGCGCCATCGTTACGGGGACGGAGCCCATGCCGTGCGGTGTACCGGTTGCAACCACGAAAATCGAGAGGGGCGCAAATTCTGCGCGTCTTGCGGTTCCGCATTGCCAGTCCTTTGTGTCGATTGCGGCTTTCCCAACGAGGCGGCGGAGCGGTTCTGCGGCGGGTGTGGCCGCCCTTTCTTAACTATTGGCGTCGCGACCAAGGAGGTCAGGCCTACGGCCGAGCCCGAGGGAGATCGGCGTCCAGTCACGGTGCTGTTCTGCGATCTCATCGGCTATACTCGTCTTTCCTCGTTACTAGACCCCGAGGATGTGCATGCCTTGTTGCAACAGTTTTTTGCGCTGGTCGATGCGACCGTCGACCGGTTCGGTGGAACGATCGACAAGCACATCGGCGACGCGGCCATGGCGCTGTTCGGCGCGCCGCTCGCCCGGGGCAACGACGCCGAGCGTGCGGTCCGTGCCGCTCTGGAGATTCAGGCGTCCGTTCCGGCACTTGCTTCAGGCCTCCCTTCGGCTTTAGCCGTTCACATCGGGATCGCGACAGGTGAAGTGGTCGCAAGCTCGGTTGGAAGCCAATACCATCGCGGGTACACCGTCACGGGCGAGGCAGCGAACGTCGCAGCGCGGCTATTGGATCGGGCTGGCGGCGGCGAGACCTTCGTTTCCGATGCCGTTTATCGCGCCACCTGCCATGTCGTTTCCTATGAAACCGTGGGTTCGTTGGCGCTAAAGGGCGTCGCGAATCCCGTCGAGGCCTGGCGACCGACTGGCTTGAGATGCACAACGCCGGACGCCTATGCGCTGGTTGGCCGGCGCTCGGAACTTGGCCAGCTCCGCGCCATCCTGAATGCCTGCGTCAACGGTTCATCTGGCGCCGCTGTACTGATTCGCGGCGAGGCCGGAATCGGCAAGACCCGACTCACGGACGAATTGCAATCGATCGCGGTTTCGTCCGGCATGACCTGTACCACGGGCTTCGTGCTCGATTTCGGAACCGCGCGGGGACGTGGCGCCGTGCGCACCGTGGTCACGAGGCTATTGGGGTCAGAATCCGGCACGACGGAGTATGCAGCTGAAGGGGCGATCGAAAATCTGCTGCAAGCGCAGCAACTACGACCGGATGATGAGCTCTATCTGCGGGATTTGCTTGAGATCCCACATTCGGAGGCGACCCGAAAACTCTACGAGGCGATGGACACCGCGGCGCGAACCCGCGGCAAAGAGCGCGTGGTCACCACTTTGGTCCAGTCTGCCGCAGATCGCCGGCCGCTTCTCATTATCGTTGAAGACATACACTGGGCCGATCCGGAGACGTTGAGTTTTCTCGGCGCGGTCAGCCGCGCCGCAGCGCTGAGCCGGACTGTGCTCGTCATGACAACACGGCTCGAAGGTGATTGGCTCGATGCCCACTGGCACAGCATGGCGGGCGGGGGACCGGTGGTTACCATCGATCTCTCTCCGCTATCGCCCGACGAAGCCCGGTCGATCGCGCGGCGCTTCATCGATGTCTCGGCGTTCGCCGACCAGTGCGTCGAGCGAGCGGGCGGCAATCCGCTGTTCCTGGAGCAATTGCTGCGCGGCGCGAGCACCGATGGACGTCTGCCGGCCTCGATTCAAAGCGTCGTCCTGGCTCGTACGGAC
>VAZV01000201.1 GCA_005884765.1 Alphaproteobacteria bacterium | reverse complement strand
CGGCCAGCGTCAGGTTTGACGCGCCGGTCTGCAGCACGTTGATCAGGCTCTTGTTGAAATCCTGACGCAACTGCACGACCGTCAGGTTCGAACCCAGGGCCGAAGCCTCGGTGCGGAGCACAGTGCTGGCCGAGGTGAGCTTGGTGAGCGCGGCGTTGGCCGAGCTGTTGTCCAGGAAGTCCGTGCCGCTGGTCAGCGAAGCAAGGCCAAGGCCGGTCGCGTCGAAAGTGACGCCACTGACGTTGAGCGTGGACTTGGCGGTTTCGTCGAAGGTCAGCTTGAGGTTGTCGCCAAACAGCAGGTTGATACCGTTGAAGGACGAATCCTGGGCGGTGGTCGTGATCTGCGTGATGATGCCGTTGTACTGGTTCACCAGGCTGGTGCGAATGGCCTGCGAGGCCGCATCGGCAACCACGGCGCTGCCGGTAGCTCCGAACGTCGCAGAGCCGGTGGTGGTCCAGGTGACGGCACCGATGGTGGACGAGGCCGCATCATTCGTCGTGGTGATGACGAGCTTGTTGCTGCTGTCGAGGCTGGCTGTCAGATTGCTCGCTGCCAATGAGGTATTCAACTGATCGAGGGACTCGCTGGCGCCCAACGTGATGGAGACAGCCGGGAGTCCAGTGGTCGCCGCAATTACCAGTTTGTCGCCGGCCTTGATGCTGGTGCCATCCACCAGATTGGCCGCTGTGCCAAGGAGGGCGGAAGAACTTACGCTCGACTTGGACGTATAGCCGGCGGGCGCTTGCAGCACCTGGTTCGCGATCGACTTGGCGGTATCGACCAGCTTCTGCAGCGAGGTCAGGCCGGTGTTGGCAGCCTGCAGCACCTGCACGCCGTTACCGATGCTGTCGAGCAGGTTGTTGATATCGCTCGCGCGGTTGTTAAGGCCCTGCGCGGTGAAGAAGTTGGTGGGATTGTCGAGGGCCGAGTTGACCTTGTTACCGGTGGCCAGACGATTCTGGGTGGTGGACAAGAGCGCGGCGGTGTCTTGCAGCGAGAGCAGGTTCTGGCGAACGGCTGCCGAGAGAACAATAGACATGTTTCATACCTTTCTGGTGTGAAATTTAGAGTGATGCCGTCCCAATCGTTTCTGCTCGGGCGACCGGCTCACCGTGGAAGCTTGTTTCTAACGAAACATGAATCGAAGCCGGCCTGGAGACCATCTGGCCACCCCAATAAGCCGCTGATTGTCGGCTCGACGTTTGCGCCAATCTCGATATTGCCTTGATAACACTGCGCATTTGGAGAACCGCTACTGTCGTTTACGTGGTGTTAACCATAATCGGAAAGGATGCGTCGAAATCGTTCAGACGTCGAAGCCGGCGCATTTCAGCGGAGAACAGCCGTGGCTTTAAAAGTCGAGCTCAAGCCGAACGAGCGCATCATCATTGGCGCGTGCGTGATCACCAATACCGATCAGCGCGCGCGGCTGTTGATCGACGGCGACAAGATTCCGATCCTGCGCGAGAAGGATATCCTGACGCCGGAAACCGCGGACACGCCGGCCAAGCTGGTCTATCTGGCGGTGCAACTGATGTATCTCTCGCCGGACCCGATGGCCCATCATCCGACCTACTTCAGCCTGGTGCGAGACATCCTGAGCACCGTACCGAGCGCGTGGCCTTTCATCGAAGGGATCAACAATCACATCCTGAATGGCGATCCGTATTACGCGCTGAAAGAAGCGAAAAAACTGATCGACCACGAAGACAAGCTCATTCAGGACGCGAAATCTCTCCGTGCGACCCGCGTCAACATGGAAACCGACCGCAAGTCAGCGTAGCGCCATCGCGGTTCGCGACGGAGCGCAACGCTCCGGCTGACAGCGATCGCTTACATCGCCAGCGGCGGAGATGCTTCGATTTGCGGCACAAGGCCGTCGTTGGGAGACGATCGCAGCGCCCCGAATTCCAGCACGGCTGAAATCAACGCATCGATATCGCGAGCATCGGTGCGGTGATTGACGATCGCCGCCCGTATCGCGAGTTGGCCATCGAGAATAGTGGTCGATGGCGCAGCGATCCCGGATTCCTGAATGTCGATAACGATGTCGCCATTGATCTTGTTGGCGTTGATCGCGCGATAGCGGAAGCAGACGATGTTGAGATTGACCGGTGCCAGCAGTTCGAGCCGCGGCTCCGCCAAAATCCGCGCTTGCAGATGTCCGGCGAGCGCACAGGTGCGCGCGATGACCGCTCCGAGCTTTTCGGTGCCGTAGGTCTTGAAGGTGAACCAGGTCTTGAGTGCCCGGAAGCCGCGCGACAGATCGGGACCGAGATCGCAAGGCCACGATGCACCCGCGGCGAGCCCGCGCGTTTCCCGCCGCAGATAGGCGGCAGGCGCCGCAAATGCCTGGCGATGCCGCTCGCCGTCGCGCACCATCAGAAAGCCCGCGTCGTAGGGCACCTGTCCCCACTTGTGGAAATCAAGCGCAATCGAATCGGCATCCTCTATGCCCTTGAGCAGCGGCGCGAGCACCGGCGAGAGGATCCCGAGCGCGCCATAGGCGCCGTCGACGTGAAACCAGAGCTTCTCTTCACGGCAAAGCGCTGCGAGCGCCGCCAAGTCGTCGATTGCGCCAATGTCCACCGTGCCGGCCGAGGCCACCACCAGGAACGGCTTCAGCCCGGCTTCGCGATCGCGCACAATCTGCGCGCGCAGCGCAGCGACATCGATCCGGTGCGATTGGTCGATGGAGATGCAGCGCAGCGCGTCGGTGCCGAAGCCTGCGATATCCATCGCCTTGGCGATGCAGCCGTGTGCCGCCTTCGACGTGTAGGCGGTCAAAGCCGCGCCTTCATGGCCGATGCCGTGCTGCCGCGCAGATTTGCCGAGTGCGCACGTTCGTGCCACCAGCACAGCCATCAGATTGGCCATCGAGGTTCCGGTGACGAAGATCCCGCTCGCGCTCGCGGGAAAGCCGAACATCTCGCGGACCCACGCCGTGATCTGTCGCTCGACTTCGATCGGAATGTGATCGCGTCCGCCGAGATTGGCGTTGAGGCCGGCGGCCAGCATCTCCGCCAGCATGCCGACGGCGGAGCCGCCGCCGTGCACCCATCCCATGAAGCCGGGATGAACGTTCCCGGTCGCATACGGCGCGATGAGATCGGTGAATTCGCGATAGACCTCGCCGAGGTCCGAAGGCTGACGCGGCAGCGTGGCACGGAACTGCCCGCGAACAGCATCCGGTATAGGTTGCCATACCGGACGATCGCGAACATCCGCGACGTAGTCGATCATGTCATCGAGCATGCGATGAGCCTGCGCGCGCAAATCCTCCCAATTGCGGGGATCGAGCGTCTCGCCTGCTTCGGAATGCAGCGACGATTGACGCAACAGCACCTCGCTCACGCCGCCTGCTCCTGCCCACGTCGGACGCGGCGCTCCAGCATTGCCACGAACGCATCGAATATCTTGCGCATCTGGGGCGGCTTGTAGGGAAAGACCTCCGGCGAATCCATATTGTGAACGACGGCGGTATTGTCCGCCTCGAAGATCAACAGCGCTCTGCTTTTGGTCTCCGCGCAGTCCGCCGTGAAGTAGTCGAGGCCAATGCGGCCGGCCATGCCGGCCAGCGCAGCATGGTGACGACGCGCGAAGCCGAAATCGAAAGTATGCATGAAGGTCTCTTCCTCGAGACGCTTGCCGGCACTCCCGGACATTCCCGCGTTGAGGTACCAGATGTCCCAGCGATCCGCGATCGCCATGTGACAGGCGTAGGGCTTGCCGTCCACGAAGACCACGCGGTATTTGCGGAACAAGCCGTCGTCGCTGGAATAGTCGACGTAGCGCGAAATAAAGAACTCTTCTTCCTGGCGTTGATCGAGATAGCCCGCCATCGCCTCACGATCATCGATTTTGGCAAGACCGACACCGGCATGCGAGCCGCGCGGCCTGACAATGATGGGAAAAACAGCGATGCCGGCGACCACTCCGGCCGACTGTGCCGGCTGCAATAGCTGTGCGCGGGTGACCGAGATCGTCGCGGGAATCTCGAGATCGTCCACGCCCTTGAGCAGATGATGCAGCTTGTCGCGATCGAGATTGCAAACCAGTTGCGGCGGATTGAGCAGCGGCCGCGGCCAGCGCGGCGCCGCCTGATCGATCACACACAGCGCCTCGCGGCAATCCTCCGAATCGGAGGCGATCACGATAGCGACGTCGTGATTGGGCAGCGGCACCGGGAGTCCGGCGTCGGGAACGACGTACAGCACCATCAACTCGATGCCGGACTCCTCAAGGAGGAATTCGATCGGCGTATTGCTGCCCATGTCGGTCGCCGCTGCCAGCGCAAGAACGCGCAGACGCGGATTGCTTGCGGCGCATGGCGAGCGGAATAGCCGATGAGAGGCGAGTATCTCCCGCTGAACGGCAAGACCGGTCTCCTTGTCGCCCAGAAGCTGCGCGATCAGCGACAGGTCCAGTCCCTCGCCCGCCTGCGCGGTGCCGTCGAGCAGCTTGGCGGTCAGTTCCTGGCATAACGGACGCAGGTCTGCGCCGTCGAACGCCATCTTCGTGAGCCGGGCCATGCCGACCCGGTCTGCGCAGGCGGTGTCGGCTAGTCCGAGAGATTCAGTTTGCATATGGCAGCTCCACGAATTCCATCCTGCCTGTATGCTCAAGCAGCAGCTCTATCTTGGCGACGACGTCTGCGATGCGATCAAGCTCGCGCTGTAGATTCTGCTGCGCGGCTCGAGCGTCCGGCGACCACGTCTCGGTGACGAGGCGCGCGCCGACGCACAGGCGTAGTGCGGCAGTCGGCTCTTCGTCCCGCATCTCTATTCGAACCGGTTGGCCGACCAGGCAATGACGCGCCGTGATGGCCTGATCAGCCTCGCTGCCGCCGATCACCTCGCGCAAATCCTGCGCCAGCGCACGATAAACTACCCGGCAGCGGTCGGGCGAAAGCGGGCTGCGATCGCGGTTGATCGTGAACGGAAAGATCGTTGCGTGAGCGAATTCCTCGTCTTCACTCCCGCAGGCTTTCGTCCCCGAGCCAACCAGATGAAGCGATGACGACAGCATGATAAGGCTCTCGATCCCGGCCTCGAGCTGTCGCAGCGCCAGCGTGCGGAACGCATCCGGCACCTGGTAATAGGCCTTGATTTCTTCCAGCGCAGCTTCCCAGCGCAGCCATTGACCGAGATTGGGCCTGCTCTCGAAACGAGACCGCAGCGCGCTCCAGCGTTTCGGCCAATCGCTGCGGCTGGCATAGTCGAGAACTCCGGGCGCGATCCCTTCGCCTCGATCGAGCGATCGCGAAAGCCCCGCCGGGACCAGCAGCGCGCCGCTGAAGGCGGGTCCGCCGAAATATTTGGAGCCCGTGATCAGCACCATATATCCGCGATCGAGATAGGTTTTCATCCGACGGCGGCTGATGCGCATCTGGCAGGCGTCGACGACGATCCAAACCTGGTCGGGCCACCTATTGGCGATCTCGTCGAGGCACGCTTCGCTCGGCGAGCGCCAGCCAAGTTTCGACGAATCCATGATTTGGAGCAGAACGCTGGCGCCGTTCGCGACCACAGCGTCAATGGCGTCGAGAACGGCCGCGTCGCCATCCGTCCGCATTCTGACGTCTCGCGTTCCGCCGAACAACGGCACCTCGACGCTGTCGCAGGACAAGCCGTCGATCGGCGCATCCTTGCGAACCGGGCGCTCACCCGCCGTCAGCGTATTGAAGTGGCGCCCACGCGCCGTATAGACCGTTCCGCTGCCGGTCTGATCCGACCCCACAATGATCGTTGTGAGCGCAGGACCCAGCAACGACCGTGCGACAAACAAGGCATGAAGCTGCGAGTCGGTGCCCGACGGAGAGAAAACCACATCCACTTCGCTTGCCGAAAGCCGCAAATGAGCTCTGAGTTCGCTGCGCATTTCTTCGATGCGCGCGTCAAGCGCTGCCTCCAGCCCGGCTGTGATCGCCGACTGCATTAGCTCCTCGCGCGCAAGAGCGGCGCGCCTGTAGGCCCGCTCCGAAATCGACGATGCCGTGCTTGAGGCAAAACTCCATGTCTGCGGCGAAGGCATGGGTCCGCACCCGTACGCATTGCGGCCCCGAGCCGGATCGAGGCTCAGCCGAGGATCGCCGCCGCAGGTGAGCAGATCATGAAGCGGTGCGAACAAGTCACGCAGCCCGTGCGACGGCCTGCCATCGAAGACGCGGGAACGCACACCCTCAGTAGTTTGCAACGCAGGAGCGGCGGACATCATTGCCCGGATCTCACGCGGCATCCGCCGCGGCTGGCGCCACCGCAAACTGCGATGAGACATCGCCATGAAAGACCGACGGTCCGACGTGATCGAGACTGCTTTCGAGATCGGCCCAGATCTCGCCGCCGATATCGGTCCAGCGTCGGCAGAACGCGAAATCCTCGCTGAGATAAGTTCCGTTCTTCGGGTCGATCATGCACTCGAACAATGCGAACCTGTTTGGACTTCCGGCGAGCGCGTCGTGCGAATGCTCGCGGAAGAATTGCAGCGAAGCGTGGTCCGGGTGCGCGCACATCCTTTCCAGCACATGGCGGCGGATCATCAAAAAGCCGGTTCCGGCGTAGCGCACCCGGGTAAATCCCCTGACCACCGTCACGCGATCGGGGTCGTCGATCTCGAGCACATAGTCGAGCGAGGCTGCCGGCACGTTCGATCGCTTCGACTCCAGCGCCCGCCTCGCCTTCTCCCAGTTGACCCGCTTGATCGGATACACGCCGGCAACGACATCGGCCCCGCATTCGATCAGCCGAAAAACCTGCTCGGGCGTAAAGCCGATGTCCGCGTCTACGAACAGGAGATGGGTGGCGGTGGGATCGTTCAGGAACAGCGTCACCAGGTTGGCGCGCGCCCGCGTGATCAGCGCGTCACCGTCGCGCATCTGAACGGTAAGCTCGACATTGGAGCTGGAGCGCAGCGCCCGCTGCAATCGGAAGATCGAGCCCGCGTAGATGGTGGAGATCTGACCGCCGAAGCAGGGCGTAGCCACCACAAGATGGATTTTGTCGTTCATGATTGGCTCCGAAGCGGCGAACTGCGCCTTACTTCTGACGAAACAGTAAATAGGCGTAGTTAACGAAAACCTAACGGCGTGAAGGCGTCGCGATCAGGCTATCGGAAGGAACTTGGTCAGGGTGAGCTGCGAGAGCATCGAAGTAGTCTGGTATGACGCTTGAAGGGCGGTCTGCAGCGCCAGAATCTGGCTCGCCACCTGATCGGTCGAAATATTTTCGGTCTGGTCGATCATGTCCTGCAGCGCCGTCTTGGCCTGGGTCTGCCGGGCCGTGGCATCCTTCATTGTGCTCTGAGCGGTGGCGAATTCGGTCTGGATATCCTGGATGGTCTGCTGGCCGGCCTGCGGCGTCAGGTTCGTGACCGTGCGCGAGCTGAGCGCCGCAATTTGGGCCGCCGAATTGGCTCCGCCCGGCGTGGTCGTGACGGCACCGAACACCGCGATCGCCTGGATCTCTGAGCGGATCGCCTGCTCGTTGGCTTGCGCGCCGTATTGCACGCTCTGGGACTGGTCGATGCGCACCGTCGACGACGCGCGCGCAGTACCCGGTCCGGAATTGCCGGTGTACCAAGCGACCGTGTTGGCCGAACCGTTGACCAGCGTGGTCGCCGATCCCAGCGGCGAGCCCCCGACCCGCAGTGGCTGCGTTGCCGACACGGTGCCGGTAAATCCGAGCGCCGCGAAGGCAGCGGCATTCGAACTCGTGACCGTGAGGCCGGCGGCGTCATCGGCGTGCAGCGTGATCGCGCCGCCGGAGATGGTGGACGGCGTCGAGGTTCCGGTGATCGCGTCGATCTTGGAGAGCAGCGTCTGGACGCTGTCGGTGACGTTGACCTGGTTGTTGCCGCTCGCGCCGGAGGCGACAAAGCTGATCTGTTGGCCGTTGACGGTGATCGTGTCGCCCGGCGCAAAATCGGTGGTCAGCGAGTTGGTGGCGGCGGCGCCGGACAAGGTCGTCGCGCCGGTGATCGGCGTTGCGGCCTTGGTATTGACCACGGTCCCGATCGCGGTGTCGGTGTTGAAGAAATTGTCGCCGGCGGCGACCGCAGACGCCGCCACCAGCGCGGTGTTGGCGAGCGTGCTGATCGAGCTGTTGAGGGCGGCATTGAGATTGCTGGCTGTCAACGTCGACGTGGCGCTGATGGTGAAGCTGCCGGTCGGCGGCGGCGTCGTGTTCGTTGCCGTCAGTTGAACGGATTCGGTGGTGCCGTCAGGAAGCTTGAACGTGAAGCTCACCTGATCGCCCGGATTGGGATTGGTCGCGCCGAGGTCGACCGAGACCGCCGCCGGCGAGCCTATAGGACCGGTCACCGTGGCCCCGGCCCACGACGCGTTCACCGAACTCAGCTTGAAGCCGAACGGCGATCCCGCGACGTCTTCCGCCACCTTAACCGACGTCGCCGTCGGCGACGTAATGACGAGGCGTCCGAGCCCGCTGGTGCCGAGATCGGCCTGCTGACGTTCGGAGATCACCTGCTTCAATCCCGCGAGCGTGCCGCTGCCGTTCATGATGTCGTCGGCGGAAGCGACTGCCGGGGTATTGATCGCGCTGCCGGAGAAGATGTAGCGGTCGCCGACCTGGGTATTGAGGATGCCGACGATCGACGAAAGCTGGGACGCCGCATTTTGCTGCGCGATGGTCTGTCCGTTGCTACTGTTCACGTTTTGGGCGGTCGCGGCGGCCGAGCTCTGGACCGAGCTCGCGGTCTGCGATAGCGACTGCAGCGCGGTGTTGGCCGCCGAGATGATCGTATTGACGTTGGTCATCGTGGTTGTAAATGCGGAGATGTTGGCGAGCTGCGATCGCGCGGCGATCGCAAAACCCTCGTTGACGCCCATGCCGGCATAGTTGGTGGACTTCACGCCGGTGGAAAGCTGGGTCGACAGGTCGGTGAGTTGCTGGTTCAGATTGCGCACCGACTGCCCAAGCAGCGACGAGCCATAATTGATACTGGAGATCGACATTTTCAGCCGCCTTACACTTGAGCCTGCAGCAGGGTATTCATCATGCTCTGCACGACCGACATGATGTGGGCATTCGCGGCATAGGCGTTCTGCACCGCGATCAGGTTGGACATTTCGGTATCGATGTTGACGCTGGCGGTCGAATTGAATTTCTGCTGCAGCGTACTCACGACCACGCTTTGGCCCTGCTGCAATTGGTTCGCCAGCGTGGAGGCGTTGCTTTGCTGGTTGATGAACTGCTGCAGATAGCTCGTGACCGTGCCCTGGAACGGCTGCGCGTTCGTACCTATTCCGGTCGACGGCGAATAGCTGAATTTCGTCGAGGTGAGCTGCGCGTAGAGAAAGTCCGAGCGCTTGCTGTCGCCGGTCGCGGTCAGCGGCGACGTGTTGTAGACGCTGAGCTTGGTGGGATCGGCGAGCAGCGCCGCGTTCACCGTGATGCGTCCGGCAAGGCCCGTCAGCTCCGAGCCGCTCGCGGTGATCTGGCCGGCATAGATCGAACTTGCGTCGGTGAACAACGGAAGCTGGGGATTTCCACTGGCAAGCGACGTAGCGGTCGTCGTGACCGAAGCCGCATTGACGGTTGCAGAACTTGTCCCGTCGTCGACCACCCGCAGCGAGCCCGCAGCATTCGAGAATTGCAGGTGGCTGCCGCCAAGCGCTATATTCAATTGCGCAGCGACCGAGGCCGCGCCTGCGGAGAAATCGACGCCGACTAGCTTTGGGTTCGCGTTGGCCGCATTGTGCAGCGGCAGCGCGGCCGGATCGTTCACGTTGACGATCGAGATCAGGTGCTGGGTGTTGGTCGCGGTGTCTGTGTAGGTCAGGTTGACAGTGTTGCCCGGCAACGCGCCCGACAGGCTGACGTCGAATCCGGCAGGCGGTCCGGTGACTGCGGTGCCGGCCGTGGTTTGATCGGATGCCGCGCTCGACAACGTGGCGGCCATCTGGTCGACCTGCGTCTGCGCCTGCACCAGCGTCTGGTCTCGCAGCTTGAGGTCGGCGGCGATCTGGCCCGAACTGATGGCGTTGGTCGCGACCAGATCGATGGACGCGCCGTTGGGCAACTTGATGTTCAGCGCGCCGACGCCGGATTTGGCCGGGTTGGCACTATATAGAGAGGTGGCGCCGAGCGTGCCGGGCGAATTGAAGGTAAACTCCGAAGCGAGCCCGGCGCCGACAAGCTGGATGCCCGAGGTCGTGAACACGTTGGTCTGGTTAGACGAATCCGTGACCGCCCGAACATCCACCAGCTTCGCCAATTGGCTCAGCGCATTGTCGCGCTGATCCATCAGCGTCGCGGCCTCGGGATCGGTGGGGCTCAGCCCCTGAAGCTGGGTATTGATCTGCGCGATCTGCGTCATCGCGGCGTTGGCCTGGGTCGCCGAATTGCCGATGTCCTGCTCGACATTCGAGCGCAGGGATTGAATGCCCCGCGTCGTGGTATTGAGCTGCTGTGCCAATGTCTGGGCCGCCGATAGCGCCACCGCCTGCGCCGACTGGTTGCCCGGATTGCTCGATAGCGCCTGCAGCGCCGTGGTAAAATTGTTGAGCGTCGTCTCCAGCGTGCCATCGCCGCCGGGCGTGCCGTAGACGCTTTGCAACTGGCCGAGGATGTTGGCCGTTTGATCGGCATAGGCTCCGCCGGACGTCTCGGTCCGCAACTGATTCTGCACGAACAGATCGAGCTGGCGGCTGACGCCGGTGGTCAGGACGGTCGAACCGTCGCCGCCGCTATTGACCTCGATCTGGTTGGGTTTTTGGGTGACGTAGCCCGGCGTCTGCGCGTTGGCGACGTTGCCCGATATGATCGAGAGCGCGGCCTGGTTGGCGCGCAAACCCGTCATCGCAGTGGCAAGGGCTGAACTCAAACCCATGGAAAATACCCGCCTTGATTACGTCAAACTGAGTTGTGCCGGTCGCTGATCAGCGCAGCACGTTGAGAAGATCCTGAACCATGTTGTTGGCCGTGGTGATCACTTTGGTGTTCGCCGAATAGGCCTGCTGCGTCACGATCAGCTTGGTGAATTCGTCGGCGATGTCGGTGTTCGATCCCTCGAGCGACGACCCGCTGATCTGGCCGGACGCGCCGGCGATCGCGGGTCCCGACAGGTCGGTCACCTCATAGGCGCCGCCGTCGAGCGCTTTGAGGTAGTTGGTGCCGTTGAAGTGCGACAGCGTGACCTGGGCGAGGTCGATGTTCTGGCCGTTCGAGAATGTACCGACCACGATGCCGGAGTTGTTGATGGCAACCGACTGTAGCTGACCGGCGGCGAAGCCATTCTGCGTGAGGTTGTTGATGGTCGCAGCACCCGCCGTACTCGCAAACTGCGTCAAGGTGCCGGCGCCGATGTTGAAGGTAAGATTGCCGAGCACTTGCCCGTCGACGCTCACGGCCGGAACGCTGATCGCCGAGCCGGCCGGCGAGGCCAGCGACCCGTTGGCGTTGAAGACGAAGTTCGTTCCGGTGTTGACCCACGCGGTCTGGGCGCCGGTCGCGGTGGTGCTGGTCTGGTAGAACAGATTCCAGGTGTCCTGGTGTCCGGTGCCCAGCGAAGCGCTGTCGGTCTTGGCCCAGCGCAATTGCACGTTAATCGGCGTTCCCGCGGCGTTGAAAGCCGTCACCGCGCCGCCGCTGATGGATTCGTTGGTGAACGCCGTCAGGTCATTGCCGGTAACGATACCCGTGCCGGGATTGGTGCCGGCCGCACGCACCGTCGTGCCGGCACTCAGGCCGAGCGCGGCGAGCGCGTTGCCGGTGCCCGAGATGACCAGGTCCTGGTTGGTGCCGGTCGAGAGCACGAGCTGGCCCGAGCCGTTGACGGTGGAGGACGTCGAGGCTCCAGTGATGCCGTCGATCGCGCTAAGCACGCTCTGCACGGTCAGTGTACTGCCCGGGCCGATGCCGATCGTGACGTTGCCGGAAGCATTGGTGGTGGAGGTGGTTTGCCCCGTCGAGAAGGTGATGGTCTTGCCATCGACGGTCAGGGACGAGCCGTTAGTGATCGCGGTTGCGAGGTCGTTGGACGAGGCGCTGGCGGTACCGACCAACTGAGTCGCCGCGGTGATCGCGGCCGGAGTGGTGTTGTCGTTGTTGCGGGCAGCGCCAGTGGCGGAGGCATTGACAGGCGGTGCCGGCGTACCCAACGGCAAGGGATTGGAAGCGAAGTCGGCGGGGTTGATGCCCCCTCCTGCGGTGATCGTGCCGGCCTGCGCGCCTGAACTTGCCGGCGTCTTCGGTGTGGTCGGAAGGTTCGCGGCATATTGAATGGCGGTGGTGGACTGCGCCGGAATGAAGTTGTTCTGGAATTGCAGGACCTGCGGAACGTTGCCGGTCGGGTTGCCGGTTTTGGGATCGACGGTGACGCCCATCAGGTAGTAGCCGGCGCCGTTGATCAGGTTGCCGTTGGCATTGACCTGGAAATCGCCACGGCGGGTGTAATCGGTGACGCCGGTGAAGACGGGCACGTTGTCGACCACGGCGCTCGCCTTTTGCACCGAGAAGAAGCCGTCACCGTTGATTGCCATGTTGGTGGCAACCGTTGTGGCCGAGACGGTGCCCTGGGTGGTGATCGTGGCCTGGGCGAACGCGGTGACGCCCCCGGCAACCTGCCGGCTCGGCGTCGTGGCGTCTGGAATGAGATCCTCGAAGCTGGTGCCAATGCCCTTGTAGCCGGTGGTCGAGGCGTTCGCGATGTTGCCCGAAATGTTCTGCAACGCGAAGGACTGAGCCTGCAGGCCGCCAACCGAGGTGTTAAGCGCGTCGAAGATACCCATAACATTGTCTCCACATTCGTGCCGCGCGGCCAGGTGATCAGCACGAGGCCATGGCCGCATTCGGTGGAGACTGTCGCAAGCGCTATGCCAACATGGGAAACATCGTCATATCAGCCACTTAAATGAAAATGCCCCGGTCCAGTGACCGGGGCACAATTGCCGGGCGGGCAACAATTGCCGGGCGCCGAAGCGTTTTCGAAGAAAACGCGTCACGACAAAGGAAGCGTTTCCGAAGAAAACGCGTCAGGACAAAAAGGAGCCGTCAGGTCGCCGACGGCGCGGCCGGATGGAATACCAGGGCGTAGCCGTCCATGCAGTAGCGCAGTCCGGTCGGCTTCGGCCCGTCGTCGAAGACGTGCCCGAGGTGGCCGCCGCAGCGGCGGCAGTGGATTTCGGTCCGCAGCATGCCGAAGGTGCGGTCTTCGGTCTTGCCGACGGCGTTCTCGAGCGGCTGATAGAAGCTCGGCCAGCCGGTGCCGCTCTCGAACTTGGTCTCCGAGGAGAACAGCGGCAGGTCGCAACCGGCGCAGGCGAAGATGCCTTTGCGATGCTCGTTGAGAAGCGGACTCGATCCCGGGCGCTCGGTGCCCTGCTTGCGGAGGATATCATATTGCTGCGGCGTGAGTTGCGCGCGCCACTCCGCATCGGACTTTTCGACTTCAAACTTCTCGGCGGCCTGTGCCGGCGAAGCCCGGAGCCAGCGGAAAGCGGCAAGGCTCAACAGGCTGGCCAAAGATGCGAGCATAATGCGGCGGTCGATCATGATGGTCTCCGTGCGAAGCGCAATTCGGGCCGGTTCGACCTGAGATACGGCCTCTCGGGTAAGAAGTTACACCGCTCGCAGGGGAAATTTCTCACTTTCTTGCGAGATTCCCGAAATCAGCGCCCCTCGCCGGCCTCCCCCGAATCGGCCGGCGCGGACGCCGGCGGCGGCGGGCGTACCGGGCGCGCTCGTCCCGGTTGCGGGGGGCGTTGCGGCCCGCGCGTTCCGGCCTGGCGATTGGCTTCCGCGAGCCGTGCCTCGCGGATGCGTTCCTGCGCGCGCACCCGTTCCCGGTGACGGGCGAGCGCGCCGGCAGCGGCGGAACTTGCCCGGCCCCACATGTCGATGAAATATCCCGCGACGCGGCCGGTCGGACCACCGGCCCAAACCAGCTCGAACGGTGAAAACAGCCGCCAGCGTTCGTCGCCCCACAGGATGCTGCGGGCGATCAACTGCCCGGCCATCGCCGAAGTGTTCAAGCCCTGGCGGCCGAAACCGCTTGCGACCCACAACCCGCGCCGCAACTGGCCGATCTGCGGCATGCCGTGCACGGTCTCGCCGACGGCGCCACCCCAGGTCTCGGCAATCTCCACCGGCCCGAGTTTTGGAAACACGGAGCGGATCCTGCGCTCGATGGCGCGCCCAAAACGTTGCGGCCGCGCGGCCCAGGTGGTTTGCGGGCTCGCCCACATCAGGTGGTCGCCATCCACGATCCGGAAATGATCGATGCCGTCGGTGTCGGCCACCGAGCCCTTGAATGCGATGACGTCGTCAAGGCGCGCACCGAGCGGCGCCGTCACCGCGGCGTAGCGCCAGACCGGCAGCAGCGTCTCCGACAAGCGACGCAGCGGCGCGCCGAGATGGATATTGCCGGCGAGCACGATGTGGGAGGCACGCAAACGCGCCGACGGCGTCACGATGCGTTTGCGAATCCCCGAGGCATCGATGCTGACGACCGGCGTGTCCTCGAAGATGCGTGCCCCTGCTCGCCTTGCGAGCGACGCCAGACCGTGGACATATTTGCGGCCGTCGAGCTGGAATGCCTTGGGATAATACACGCCGTGAAAATAGTGATCGGTGCGAAGCTCGCTGCGCACGCGATCGATCTGCCAGCCCTCCACCTCAGTCTCAAAATCCTCACTGAGCATCTGTAACCGGCTGATCAATTGATCGCCGACATCGACGTTGGAAACCTCGAGCGCGCCCTCGCTGAGCGCAATTCCCGGCATCTTTTCCTCGGAGGCGTTGGCGCGAACAAATTCCGCGCCCTCTTTGGACAACGACCAAAGTTCGCGGGCGTCTTCAAACCCGATGCGTTCGATCAGTTGCGAAAGCGGAAGCCCGTAGCCCGGCATGACCGTGCCGAGCTGATGGCCGGACGCATTCCAGCCAACGTGCCGGCCTTCGAGAACGGCGACGCTGGCACCAAGCCGCGCCGCCTCGAGCGCAACCGTGAGACCGGCGAGCCCTGCCCCGACCACGCAGATATCGACGTCGAGGTCGAACGACAGCCGCGCGCGCTCGTGCAACGTCGCGCCGTCCGCTCCGTTGGTCTTGCCCTTGGGAGTCGCACTCATGACGTTTTCTTACGTACCCTTCGGATACTTGTCACCTTGTCCCAAGCATGAGCTTGTAGATTAATTGGGACCGAAACGAATCGAGATTGCGTTATGCGCCGTTTGATGCTGCTGCGTCACGCCAAGACTGAAAGCGAGGCTCCCTCAGGCCGCGATCAGGACCGCCGGCTCGACGAGCGCGGCCTGAGGGATGCCGCCGAAATCGGCGGCTGGATCGGCCGGAATCCGCCCTTTCCGGATTGCGTGCTGGTTTCGCCGGCGGTCCGGGCGCACCAAACCTGGGACATCGCCTGGGCGGCAATGATGGGTTTGGCGCCCAAGCCGCGTGTCGAGCTTGTGGCGGACCTTTATGGCGCGGAACCGGCGCAGCTCCTGCGGACCATCCGCACGGCCTCGGTCTCCGATCCGAAGCGGCTGATGCTGGTCGGGCACAATCCAGGGATGCACGAGCTGGCGCTGGCGCTCGCCGGCAGCGGCGACGGCGCCCGGCGCAAGGCGCTTGCCAACAATCTGCCGACTTCCGGGCTTGCGGTGTTCGACTTCGCCATCGATGACTGGAACGACGTATCGTTCCGCCGCGGACGGCTGGTGCTGTTTGTCAGCCCAAAGCTTCTCAAGCAAGCCTAAGGCCGCGTCGCCAAGCGCTCGATCTATGCTAGATTGACCAGGGACAGGGAGGGCGCAAGATGTTCAAATCGATTCTGGTGCCGATCGATCTTTCCGATACCGATCTGGCGAAACCCGCGATCGCAACCGCCGCGACGTTGTCGCAAACCTGGAACGGCACGGTCCGGCTTCTCAACGTGCTGCCGATGACGCCGGTGATGCTGGCCGAATACGTGCCCGCGGATTTCGATACCCAGCAGCGTGAGACGTCCGAGGAAGCGCTTGCGATCGTGGCGCGGGAATCCGGCATTGAGCCGTCGCGGATTTCGGGCGTGGTGCGACAGGGCGGCATCTATCACGAAATCCTCGAAGAGGCCGCCGCGATCAAGGCCGACCTGATCGTGATGACCTCGCACCGCCCGGCGATGCGCACCTATTTCCTGGGCTCCAACGCCGGCCATGTGGTGCGCTACGCCAAGTGCTCGGTGCTGGTAGTGCGGCATTAGCGAGGTTATTTGCGCTTGATTGCGAGCGAAGCGATTACGGCAGCAGCGCTTCGGGCAAATGGTCGAAATCGTAGACCAGTGGCCGGTTGCGGCGGACGAAGCCGCCGACCTGCCAGCCGAACAGGGCAGTGAAACCGACGATAAACAATGCGCCCGCGAATTCGCCGGTCGCGATGGCGCGAACCAGGAGCCCGGCCATCGCTATCGCCAGCACTGCCAGCACGACAAGCACGGCGGCATAGGTATTCGCGCCCAGTCCGCCGCTCAAGGCGGCTCGGCTTCCGGCCTTCGCCATCCGTTCATGCAGTTGCACGATGAAGTTGCGATATTCCTTGTCCTGCGGCGCCATCAGGGCCGCGGTCTGCCATGTCGTCGACAGGATGGCGATGCGCGCACCATTTGCATGGTGGATGTCGGCGCGGAAGCGGCGCGATTGCATCGATACCGGCCGGTATGACAGCCGGATCGCGCCAATCTCCGCATACGGCCACAGCCCGGACCGGCCAGCCAGGCGGAACGATAATCCGTCGTCCGTCAGCTCGAACTGATGCGCTCCGCCAATCAGCGACGCCTTGTAGGCGTAGGAGATCGCGGGCACGGCGGCCTCGGTCGGCAAACGAGCGGTCATGGGGATCGATTTAGCGCGACAGACACGCCCACAACAACGCCAATGACGCAATGGCGCCCAATGCGGTCCGCACCGCGTGGAGCGCACCCCATCTGACAATCCGCGCGCGCGAGGCCGGCCCTGCCCTTTCCGCATCAGTTGCGAGCAGCGCATCGTTGGTCGGTTTGATCCCGAACAGCGTCCACGGCCAGGGTGCGATGATGGCGATGGCGCCGATCAGGAAGCCGGGATGCGAGTTCTGCCACCACGCGATCATCGCCAGCGCGAAGCCCGCGAGCGCGAGCGGCGCCTGCATCGCCGCGCCGCGCTTGTAGGCAGGCTTCCACTCCGTGAGCAGCGCCCGATCGTCCAGCGTCAGCCGCGCCGGCTGCTCGACGGCGCTCACATAAAACGCCGCGCCAAAGAATACGGCTGCCGCCATCAATGCCAGAAGACCGATTGCCATGCCCGCACCCGCCCCAAGGAATATCTTCTCATAGAATGGTTGAACGTGGCCCGCGCCTGCTTGCGCGGCCGCTTGGCTTTATCTTACAAGCAGCGCATGGCCGAGGCGACTTATTTTCCGCGGCGCCTGATTCTGGCGGGCGCGATCGTTTCAGGGGTGCTGCTGGCGCTCGCCGTGCACATGCTAGGCGTGCGTTACGGTCTCGATCTCGGCGGCCTGTGGCGCTCCGATACCCGCGAATTCATGCCCGCGGGTGCGGCGATCGCATGGTGGCTGATCGCGACTGTCGGCTTCTCCGGCGGCTATTTCACCGCCGACCTGATGCACAGCGCGGCGTCAGGGCAAATTCCGATGCGGATGCGGCAATTCCTGGTCGTGGTCGGCGTGCTGATCCTGGCTGGCGCGGGCCAGGCGGCTTCGGCGCCGAGCCCGCTCCCGACCGTTTCGGGCGTGCTCGCTGGTCTTGCAGCGCTGTGCCTCGGCGCGGTGGTGGCGTTCTGCGGCGCGCATTTTGCCCTGCGCAAGGCCTAAAGCATGATCCGGAAAAGTGGGTACCGGTTTTCCGAAAAAGATCATGCTTAGACAAAAGCATAGAGCGGGATGACGATTCGAAGAAAAGCCATCCCGCTCTAGCAGACCCGACGACACGTAGAACCTACGCAACCGCGGTGGCGCGCGGTCCGGCCAGCATGCTCTCGACGTCGGCCGCGGGACGCGGCTTGCTGAACAAATAGCCCTGGGCCTGCGTACAACCTTCCTGGCGCAACAGCTCAAGCTGCGCACTGGTTTCGACACCCTCGGCGGTGGTCGCAATGCCGAGGCTCTTGCCCAGGCCCGTCACAGCGCGAATGATGGCCATGGAATCGCTCCGGGTGGCGAGTTCGCTCACGAACGAACGGTCGATCTTGATCTTGTCGAATGGGAAACTGCGCAGATAGCTCAGCGACGAATAGCCGGTGCCGAAATCGTCGAGCGAAATCTTGACGCCCATCGCGCGGAACTCGTGCAAGATACCGAGCGTCCCCTCGCTGTTCTGCAACAGCACCGACTCGGTGATCTCCAGTTCGAGACGATGCGCCGGCAGGCCGGATAAATGCAACGCCGCCGTCACGGACGATACCAGATTTGGATTCTTGAACTGCACCGGCGACAGATTGACGGCTACGCCAACTTTCCGCGACCAACCCGCCGCATCCATGCACGCCCGGCGAAGCACCCAGTCTCCGAGTTGAACGATCAGACCGGTTTCTTCAGTCAGCGGAATAAAATTGGCCGGCGCGATCATGCCGCGCTGCGAATGGTTCCAGCGAACGAGCGCTTCGAAGACGACGACCTCGTCGGTGGCGACGTCGCGAATCGGCTGATAGTGAACTTCGAACTCGTCGCGCCGCAACGCCAACCGCAGGTCGAGTTCCAGCAACCTCCGCGCTTGGGCACGGGCATCCATCCCGGCTTCGAAAAAGCGATAGGTGCCGCGACCGTCCGCTTTGGCGCGGTAGAGCGCCAGATCGGCATTCTTCAAGAGTTCATCCGGATTCTTTCCATCCTCGGGCGCCAGCGAAATGCCGACGCTGACCCCGATGACGAGCTGGTGCCCACCGATATCATAGGGCGCGGCGATGCTCTCGACGACGTGGCTCGCAAGTGCGGCCACTGCCGTCGGATCGCAGTCGTTGCAAAACTGTACGATCGCGAATTCGTCGCCGCCGAGCCTGGCGACGGTGTCGTTCTCGCCGATGCATTCGCCGAGCCGGCGGGCGACCTCCTTCAGCAAGGCGTCACCGATCGGATGGCCCAGCGAGTCGTTGATATCCTTGAAGTGATCGAGATCGAGACAAAGTACCGCGAGCTGATCACTGCGCTTGGCGAGGCGGAGCGCCTGTTCGAGCTGTTCGCGGAACAGCGTGCGGTTGGGCAGATTGGTCAGCGCGTCATGACGCGCCATATGAAAGATCTGTTCCTGGGCCTGTTGCCATTCCGTAATATCCTCGAAAGTCGCAATCCAGCCGCCGCCCTTCATCGGCTGATCGACCACGCGGATCGAGCGTCCTTGCCTGGCGACGACCTTGGTCACGGTATCGCCGGCTCGCGCGGCCGCCATGACTTCGGCGAAGAACTGATCTGGATCGCCGTCCCATAGGTTGATCGCCTTCTGATCGCGGAGAACGTCGAGCAGCGACCGGCCTCTAAGGGACAGACCGTTCCGCCCCATCATTTCGCTATAGCGCTCGTTGAACAGCAGGATGTGGCCCTCCGCATCGAACATGCAAAGTCCCTGCGACATGTTTTCGAGCGCGGTGTCCAGCAGGACCTTCTGCCGACGGATTGCCCCTTTCGCGCGGCGATCCATCGCGGCGGCTGCAAGCGAGATACCGAGAACGATAAACGCGGCGGCGGCGACCAAAAACGAAAGCATGATCGTGGACATCAGCAAGCCGTCGGACACCAGGGTGGGGTCAGCGACCAGCGTTACCGCGCCCATGGCCGTGAAGTGATGCGAGACGATCGCGAGCGTCAGCAGCACCGCGGCAGCCGCGCTGCGGCCAAGGCCGTCAGGGCCGACAGCAACGGCGAGTGCGAAGGCTCCGAACAGGCTGCCGAAGATGACGGAAGCAGCGACGATTCCAGGCGACCAAACGATGTGGGCGGGAAGCTCCAGCGCCATCATGCCGGTGTAATGCATCGCCGCGACGCCGATGCCAACGATGGCGCCGCCGATCGCGGCGCGCGATCGCGCCGCTCCGGACAGTGCGACGCTGAGACCGACCGCCGTGATGGCGATCGCAAAAATCAGCGACAGCACGGTCACGCGGATCGAGTATCCGGCGCCGTTACCGGGATCGTAGGCCAGCATGGCGATAAAGTGGGTAGCCCAAATTCCACAGCCGCTGACGGTCGCATCGAGCCCCATCCAGATCAGGCGGGCGTTCCCCCGCGACGCGCGGGCGCGCTGGAAGAGGCTGATTGCCACCGCGCTGGCAAGCAGGCAGACCGCGCCACCGAGCAGCACCAGACGCCAATCATGCTCGGTCGTCAGGCAGGTTAACACTTGGTACATTGCAGGCCCCAGACCCCATCGTTGGCCTGTAATAGCCGCACGTACCGCTACGATCGGTTAATGGCCGTCGTTTGGTGTCGCCAATGGTGAACGATTGCTTCGAATGCTATCCGAAGTGGCTGTAAGCGGCGGTAATTACTCGAATAATTGCGGGTCTGCGGTCATTGTGAAGCCGGCTTCGCGGTGGCGCCCGACCAGATCGCGATTCCGGCCACGAACATCAGCAACGTCGAGACGACAAGCGATTGATGCGTGCCTGACATGAAGGCACCGGACCCGCCGATCAGCGAGCCGAACAACGCGACACCGAGCACACTGCCGGTTTGCCGGGTCGAGTTGAGCACACCGGCGGCGATGCCGGAGCGCGATTTCTCGACGCTTCCGAGCAGCGTCGAAGTCAGCGGCGGCACCAGCAAGCCAAGCCCGCCACCGATGATCACGAGCTGGCTCCCGATCTCCCAATAGCTCGTGCCAGATGCGATGCCGATCAACGCGAGGCAGCCGACCGCAGCCAGCGCTGCACCAAGCGCGATTGTCTGCGGCCCGCCGATGCGCTCGCTGACACGTGCGGCTACGAGATTGACCAGCAGCACCGCGCCCATCATCGGGAGGAAGGCAAGGCCGGTCGCCAACGGCGACCATCCGTTGACGCGCTGGAAGTACAGGCTGAAGACGAAAATCAGCCCGTAGAATGCGACGTTAACGAGAAGCCCGACCAGCGACGTCAGCGCGAACATCCGATGCCGGAACAGCGTCAGCGGCAGCATCGGTTGCGCCGCGCGCCGCTCCTGCAGGACGAACAACGCCGCCAGGATAGCCGATGCGACAAATCCCGCGAGCACGAATGAATCGGTCCAACCGGCCGCGCCGGCTTCGATGATCGCGCCGGCAAGACAACCGAGAGCCGTGATCGCAGCGATCTGACCGGCCAGATCGACCTCGCGCTGCGGCGAGCGGGTCGTCTCACTGGCATAGCGCCAGGTCAGCCACAGGCCGGCAAGACCGATCGGAAGGTTGACGAAGAAGATCGATCGCCAGCCGACCAGCGCGATCAAGCCGCCGCCGACCAACGGACCTGCCGTCAGTGCGAGACTGGCGCCGGCGGCCCAAATCCCCACCGCGCGTCCGCGCGCCTTGTCGTCGGTATAGGCGTGGCTGAGCAGCGCGAGCGAATTCGGCACGAGGATCGCCGCTGCCAGCCCCTGTACGGCGCGCGCCACGATCAAGCTCGCCGCATTGGGGGCGAGTGCACAGCCGGCCGATGCAGCGGTGAAGATTGCAAAGCCCGCCATAAAGATCCGCTTGGCGCCGATGCGATCGCCCAGCGCGCCGGCGGTGAGGATGAAAGCGGCGAACGCGATGGTGTAGGCGCTGACGACCCATTGCAACTCGGACACGCCGCCGCCGAGTGAGCTGCCAATGCTGTTGAGCGCCGTATTGACTATGGTGACGTCGAGTTGAACCACGCCGTAGCCGAGGCTCATGGCCGCGAGCGTCATCGAGCTCGACAGGTTCGAGCGGGCCGGCCGGCTTAGCGAATAGTCTTGTGAAGCAGACGTGGCCCGTCCATTCGGAAACGGCTGGAACTTGAGAGAAGCTTTGGGCATGGACCACCTCGTGTTTCGAGCAACCAACACGCGATAGATGAGTTTCTGGTTTGGGCGGACATTTCGGTCTCGATCGAACTGTCGCGGTTAACGCCGGAACTGGGACCGACAAGTACGCGTTTAGCCGTGGCGTCCATTTCGGTGGTGACTTTGCATGACCATCAGCGGCCATTACGGATTTATTCGACCACTAAAGGTGGAACTCCGCGGCATCCCCGCGATATGCGCGGTCGGCGCCATGATTGGTGTGCTGTTCGCCGGCAGCACGATGCTCACTCCGCTGTACGTCATCTACAAGCAACAGTTCGGTTTTTCGCAGATCTCGCTCACGCTGATTTATGCCGTCTATGTGCTTGGGAACTTCGCTGCCCTCTTGCTATTCGGACGATTGTCGGACGAGATCGGCCGCCGCAAGGTCAGCGTGATGGCGATGGTGGTCGCCATCGTCAGCGCGCTGATATTTCTTTTCGCGCGAGGGGTCGCGTCGCTCTACGCCGGACGAATTTTAAGTGGGTTGGCCATCGGAATCGGCGCCGGGACTGGAACTGCCTGGCTTGCAGAGCTGATCGGCAGTGAGGACAAGACGCGTGCGACCGTGATCGCGACCGGTGCGAATTTCCTGGGCCTTGGAATCGGCGCGCTGACGGCGGGCATATTGGCGGAATACCTCCCATTACCCTTGCGGCTTCCGTTTATCGTCTATCTCCTGGCGCTCGTCGCGGTGTCGGCGCTGGTCTGGTCCACCCTTGAAACGGTTTCGCGTCCAGCGTCCAATATCGGGCAAATATCGATGCGACCGCGGCTTTCGGTACCCTCCGAAATTCGCGCGCAGTTCGTCGCGCCCGCGGTGACTGGCTTCGGCGCAATGGCCCTCGTCGGCTTCTACGCCGCGCTCGCCCCGAGCCTGCTTGCGGAGCAACTGCATGAGGCCAGTCATGCCGCGGCGGGTGCGGTCTTCCTCGAACTGGCCGTAGCGGTCGCGGCCAGTATTGTGGCGACGATGTCGCTGTCGAGCCGCGTCGCCATGCTCTGGTCGCTCGCGCTGATGATTCCAAGCGTTGCATTGCTGGTGTCGGCACAGATCGCCGGCTCGATGACCACCATGATCGCGGCGACGGCCTTGTGCGGCATCGCCGCCGGGCTCGGTTACCGGGGCAGCCTGCAGGTGGTGAACCAGATCGCCCCGCAGGATCGCCGTGCCGAGGTGGTTTCGAGCTATATGCTCTGCGCCTTTTCGGGAAACGCGCTGCCCGTGATCGGCGTCGGCGTGATCTCGACGCTGGCAAGCCCGACGGCAGCCAGCCTGGCGTTTGCCGTGATGATTAGCGTGTTTGCCCTCGTGGCCCTGTTTTTCGGTATCAAATATTCGCAATGAAAACGGCAAGCGGCAAACGCCGCGCAGGTCCCGCGCGACGTTTTGCCTCAAGCATACTAATTGCCGAAAGATCAGCCTGCGGCGCGAAGGTTGACCCTGCCCTCGGCTATCGATGTCAGCTTCTTGTCGGTGATCTTTTCCTCATCGAGCGTGGTCTGCAGGATGGCCGCACAGTCGTTGCGGCCAAGCTGCCTCGCCCACGCAATCAGGCTGCCATAGCGTACAATCTCGTAGTGCTCGGCGGCTTGCGCTGCGTTGATCAGTGCCGCATCAAGCACGGACTTGTCATCCACCTCGCCTGCGACCTCATCGGCTTCCTCGATGATGCCATCGATAGCCGGGCAGTCGATTGCCTTGACTGTATTGGTTTCCTCCAGATGCGTCAAAAAGCCCTGTTTAAGCTGCTGATCCGTCGCCTTATTGGCCATCTTCGGCAGTGCCTTCACAAGCTGCTTTTCGGCGTAGTAGATGTCCTGCAACTGGTTCACGAACAGATCATTCATGGTCTTGATATCTTTGGTGAAGAGTCCCATTGCCGAATCCTTCTTGAGTTTAGGGAACACGGGAGCGCGGCCTCCTCCTGGCCTCTTCTAACCCGGATGTTCGAATGCTGATGACGCGTCAACTGGCTGAGCGCAGGCTTGTTCCTGGGTTCACGAAATCCACGATGGAACATCGGGAATTGCCTGCGTTAAAGCCCCGGACTCGAATCTGCGGCGTTGCGACATATGTAAGGCGTGTGACGGCTGCACCGGCCGAAAGCAGAACCTATCGTTGTCAAGGACTGCACAACGTTGCGTTTTTGCCTTAAGGAACTTCCCAAGCTAAAGACATTGGCCCGCTGGGACGGGCTTGCGCACTTACTTGCCGCCCTGCCGGGAGGACGAATGCATCGACTGCTGACCGCGCTGCGGCGTGGCTTCAAGGAACGGATCGGCTGGAAGCGGCTGGGGATCGCCATAAGCCTCCTCATCATCGCCTTCGCGGTTTCGACGTTGGTCCACACGCTGCGGGGCGTCGATACGGGCGTCATCCTGACCGCCCTGGCGGAGATCCCGCACGGCCGCATCGGGCTCGCCGCATTGTGCGTGCTCTGCGCGTTCTGTACCCTGACCTTCTATGATTTTTTCGCGCTGCGCACGATCGGCAAGAAGCACGTACCCTATCGCATTGCCGCGCTGTCCAGCTTCACCAGCTATTCGATCGGCCACAATATCGGCGCCACCGTGTTCACCGGCGGCGCCATCCGCTTCCGGATTTATTCGGACTACGGGCTGAATGCCATCGACGTCGCGAAGATCTGCTTTCTCTCCGGACTGACGTTCTGGCTCGGCAACCTGTTCGTGCTCGGGTTCGGCATGGCCTACCACCCATGGGCGGCGTCCGCGATGGACCTGCTGCCGCCCGCCATGAACAGGCTCATCGCGCTCGGCTGCCTTGGCGGAATTGCGACCTATTTCATCTGGCTCATGATCGGCAAGGAGCGGCGCGAGCTCGGCCAGAACGGCTGGAAGGTGGTATTGCCGTCGGCGCGCCTGACGCTGCTGCAAGTCCTGATCGGCGTCGTCGATCTCGGATTTTGCGCGATGGCGATGTTTCTCTTGATGCCCCAGCAGCCCGGCATTGATTTCGTTTCGCTGGCGGTCGTATTCATCCTCGCCACGCTGCTTGGATTTGCCAGTCACGCGCCGGGCAGCCTCGGCGTGTTCGACGCGGCGATGCTGGTGGCATTGCCCGAGTTCAGCAAGGAGCAGTTGCTCGCGACATTGCTGGTGTTCCGCGTGCTCTATTTCGTGATCCCGTTCGCAATCGCCATCTCGATCATGGGAACGCGCGAGCTCTGGCTCAGCGTGGTGATACCCTGGCAGCAGCGCCGTCGGCTGAACGAAGGATTTCCTGCGGCAAGCTCAGCCACCGTACCGCGGGCGGTGGAGCGGCTCGAGCCCGTGAAGCGGCTGAAGTCACGGGGCTAACCTCGAGTTATCCGGTTTTGGCCAATTCTCTTATTTCTGCCCCAACTGTAACGTCAAACGCGTCATGGTCCGAAGTCGCCTTCGTTGCATAATCGCGTGCGTGCTGCTTGCCGGAGCGCTGGCGGCATTGCCGACGCAGTGGGCACCGGCACAGACGGGCCCTGACGCCGCCCTGCGGATATCGTGGGAAGTTCGCAACCGCTTTCGCCTGTTCCGCGAGGAACGCGATTTCCTGCTGCATGTCGAGAGCGCGCGAGACCGCAGCATTCTCGCCTCCGAGCAGGCGCTGGAACTGCAGAGCGACGGCCGCGGCTGGGCGCGCAACATGGTCAACCGGCTCTGCATCGATCTTTCCGGTCGCGTCAACGAACCCTGTACCCGCGACAACGTCAAAGAGAGCTACCTGACGCCAATCGATCATCCGGTCACAGTGCGGCTGACCGGCGCGGTCCCGGTCGGCGCGATCTGCGCATGGTCGTTTGACGACGGCGATGGGGCGCAGCAATCCACCTTCGATTGCGCCGAACCGGTCAATCTGCGCGTGCGATACGGCCGCCAAACTGTTGCCACCGTCGACGTCTCGAGCGGCGCCGAGGCGCCGCAGCGCATCTCGACCGAGATCAGGGTGCGCGATATCCTCATCGCTGGCCTCGGCGACAGCATCGCTTCCGGCGAGGGCAATCCGGACCGGCCGATCGCGCTCGCCGATGAAGGGTTCTGCTTCCGCTATTATCTGGGCTCGGCGTCGGCGCAATATTACCGTCCGAGCCGGGCCGGCTACAAAGGCGGACGCGCCTGCGAAGCTCCGGAGCTCCTGCAGGTGTGGCAGCACCAGAGCGCATTGTGGCTCAACTCCGCTTGCCACCGCTCGCTCTATGGCTACCAGACCCGCACCGCACTCGCGCTCGCCGTGCAATATCCGCACGTCGCGGTCACTTATCTGCCGCTCGCCTGCACCGGGGCCACCATCCACGACGGGCTGTTCGGCAGTCAGCGCGCGCGCGAATGTCCGCCCTCGAAATCGCAAAGCCCCTGCCAGGGCACCGTCAACGGCCAGCTCGCGGAATTGCGCGATGCCATCGCGGCAGCGAAGCGCCGTCAGCCCGACCGCAAACTCGATCTAGTGCTGCTGTCGATCGGCGCCAATGACATCTATTTTTCCGGGCTGGTCGCTGACGTGATCGTGGACACGGTGACGGAGCGCGCGCTGTTCCGGCGCACCGGCGTGATGGCATCGGTCGACGACTCGCGCACGGCGCTCGCGCGCGATCTGCCGCAAAGCTTTGCGAAGCTGCGGGAGGCGCTGAAACCACTGGTCGGCGATCTCTCTCGCGTCATCTACACCTCCTACGCCAACCCGGCGCTGTCGGACGGTGGCGCGCCGTGTCCGGGCGGACGCGCCGGTTTCGACATCCACCCTTCCTTCAATGCCGACCCGCAGCGGCTCGCCAATGTTACTGCCTTCGTGCAGAACGAATTCCTGCCGCAACTGAAGGCGCTGGCGCTGTGCCAGTCCGGCATCTTGTGCGGCGACCCGCGCGGCGACCGCATGACTTTCGTCGATGCGCATCAGGCCGCGTTCGCAGATCACGGGTTTTGCGCCCATGCCGCGAGCGATCCGGAGTTCGACCGCGAGTGCTTCTCGCCCAAGGGCGAAAGTTTTGACCCCGACATTGTCACCGCGGCCAATCAGCCGATGCTGTGCGGCCGCAGCGCCGGCGAATACCGCGCCTACCTTCCCCGCGCCCGCTGGATCCGCGATGCCAATGACAGCTACTTCGCGGCGATGACTTACCCGCAGGGCTTGCCGTCCTCGATGCAACCCTCCGACATCCATGACGCCACCTGGGGCGTACTCTCGGCGGTGTATGGCGGCGCGGTTCATCCGAGCGCCGAAGGTCATGCCGCGATGGCAGATGCGGCACTACAAGCGGCGGCCGCGGTGCTGCAGCTTAACGCGGCGGTGCCCGACGTCGTCTCGGAGCCCGAGGCGCCTCTCCTGCCCCTGCCACAGCAGCGCTGACTATCTCTTGTGTTAGCGCGCAGGCGCTGGGGCCGCGCTCTTCTTCGCGGCAACAGGCGGCTTGACCGCGGCCACCGGCGGCTTTGCGGCAACCGCCTGCGCCGGCAGATACTTGGCGATGATGCCGGGATCGATCTGGGCCATCGCCGAATCCGGCAGGCGGGTCCAGGTCTCATCCTTGCCAAACAGCGATATCCCGAGATAGCCGCGCAACGTCAAGGTCTGCCCGTCGGGGCTGACGGTCATCTTGGCGTGGTAGATGTTGCCGTCCTTCGGATTGAGGACGTTGCCGCCCTCATATTTCAATCCATCGCGCTTCATGTCTCTGACAAAGGAGATTCCGAGCAGCGGCGAATTCTTGCGGTCATCGATGCATGCCGAGCAGATCTCGTTGGGGTCATCGCCGGGGCGCGGAAAGGTCTTGGCGATGACGCCTTCAAAGACGCCATCGTGATCAAGGAAGAGAAACCACCCCACCGGCCTGCCTTCCTCGACTTTCTGCCAGAGGCCCGCAGCCGACGGTTCCGCCGCACTTGCCGGAACCACGAGCGCACTCGCAAGCCCCGCCACGAGTGGCAATATCAGTCGCAATCTGGACAACGTGTTCCGCATCAGCCTCACCTGAACCAATTTGAAAAATGAATGGCCGCAGACTACGGCCATTTCGAGGATGGTTCTAGTGCCCGGATTTCGTGCAAAGGCCGCCCTGGCGGGGTTCGGGTCATATTTCGGTTGGAATCAACCGACCCCGAGCTTCTTCTGCAGGCTGGACGACGATGTCGTGTACTGGAACACCAACCGCTTGTCCGGATAGACGTAACGATGGGCCTTCTGCGCCATCAGCGCACCTTCGTGGAAGCCGCACAAGATCAGCTTCAGCTTGCCGGGATAGGTGTTGATATCGCCGATGGCGAAAATTCCGGGGACGCTGGTCTCGAACGCCGAAGTCTCGACCGGCACCAGATTGTTTTCCAGCGTAATGCCCCAGTTCGCAACCGGCCCGAGCTTCATGGTGAGGCCGAAGAACGGCAGCATGGTATTGCAGACGACCTTGGAGAGCGCATTGTCGTTGCCCTTCACGGTGGCGCCGGTGAGCATGCCGCCCTCGCCTTCGAGGCCCGTGACCTGGCCGATCTTCAGATCCATCTTTCCGGCAGCCACCAGCGCGCGCATCTGCTCGACGCTATGGGGCGCTGCGCGAAAATCGTCGCGCCGATGCAGCAGCGTGACGCGCCTCGCGACCGGATGCAAATTGAGCGTCCAGTCAAGTGCGGAATCCCCGCCGCCGACGATCAAGAGATCCTTATCGCGGAACTGCTCCATCTTGCGCACAGAGTAAAACACCGAGGAGCCTTCATAGGCCTCGATGCCCGGCACCGGCGGACGCTTCGCCTGGAATGAGCCGCCGCCGGCGGAGATCACCACCGCCTTGCATTCGAACACCTTGCCGGCATCGGTGGTGACGCGAAACGCAGGATCGCCGATCTTCTCGATCCTCTCGACCATCTCGTTGAGATGGAAGGTCGGATGGAACGGCTTGATCTGCTCCATCAATGCCTCGGTAAGGCCCTGGCCGGTGACGAAAGGAATTCCCGGAATGTCGTAGATCGGCTTTTCCGGATAAAGCTCGGCGCATTGTCCGCCAACCTTATCGAGGATGTCGACGAGATGCGTCTTCATGTCGAGCAGGCCCAGCTCGAAAACGGCGAATAGTCCACAGGGGCCAGCGCCAATAATCAGCACATCGGTCTTGATTGCTTCGCTCATATCGCTTCTTTTCGGTTGAACCACGCCCGCCTGGCAAGCAGCAATTGGGCGTCCGCCTGTCTAGCCAACAGCGCCGAAGGAGGAAAGCCCATAAATAGGCGGCTGCTCCGCCGTCCGGCCCCTTGCCGGAGTTCACCAACTGGGTTGTAAGGGCATGAAGGTTTCGGAGATCGCCCCCGTGAATGCACGCATGACTTCAGACGCCACGCCGCGGCTGGAAGATTTTCCCTACCGGATTTTGGACAACGTGCGCTTTGCCGATCTCGACCCCAATCACCACGTCAACAACGCGATCTATGCGACCTATTTCGAGACCGGACGGGTCACGCTGATGAAGGACCGATCCTATGGGCTGATGCCGGAGGGCCTCTCATGGATGATGGTGCGGCTCGACATGCATTTCCGCGCCGAACTGCGCTGGCCGGGCACCATCGAGGTGGGACTTGGTTTGGTAAAATTCGGCCGCACTTCCGTGACGTTCGACCAGGTGGTATTTTCAGAAGGCAGATGTGTGGCCTCGGCACAGTCGGTCAGCGTGCTGATCGATGACGCCACGCGCAAGCCGACGCCGCTGACGCCGGAGCTCATCAAAAATTTTCAGCCCTGGCTGCGTCGCGGCGTATCGTCACAGCGTTGATCGCCGCACGCACTCGGCGGATCGTGCCGGCGATTAGCGCTGGGAACACGGCGCCGAAATGGTCGGGCTAGGCGGTGGAGACATCATGCACTGCGTGTTAGCATGTAACAGCATCTTGCCTGCGCGAACCCCACAACGGGCATCGCCATGACACTCACGGAACAGGCCTCCACCCTTCTGCATGCTCTCGGCGTTCCCGGTGATCGCTACGCCGGCGGTGGCCGCGCCGTGCAATCGCCCCTGACCGGCGAAATCGTCGCCGAGGTCGCCGACGCCGAGCCGGCGGCCGTCCTCGAGGCCGTCGCGCGGGCCCACGAGGCGTTCGCCGCGTGGCGGGCGGTCCCGGCGCCGCGGCGCGGCGAGTTCGTCCGGCTGCTTGGCGAAGAGTTGCGGGCGGCCAAGCCTGCGCTCGGCAAGCTCGTCACCATCGAGGCCGGCAAGATTCTCACCGAGGGTCTGGGCGAGGTGCAGGAGATGATCGACATCTGCGACTTCGCCGTCGGACTGTCGCGCCAGCTCTATGGGCTGACCATTGCGAGCGAACGGACGAACCACCGGATGATGGAGCAATGGCATCCGCTCGGCCCCGTCGGCATCATTACGGCATTCAATTTTCCGGTGGCGGTTTGGGCGTGGAACGCCGCGCTCGCACTCGTTTGCGGCAATCCGGTGATCTGGAAACCGTCGGAAAAGACCCCGCTCTCCGCGCTCGCGGTGCAGGCGCTGGTCGAGCGCGTGGCTGCGCGGTTCGACGGCGCACCGGCGCATCTTACCTCCGTTGTGATCGGCGGACGCGAGGTGGGCGAGCGGCTGGTCGACGACCCGCGCATCCCGCTTGTCTCGGCGACTGGCTCGACCGCGATGGGCCGCCTGGTCGGTCCGCGGCTCGCGCGGCGTTTCGCGCGTGCGATCCTGGAGCTTGGCGGCAACAATGCATCGATCGTCTGTCCGTCCGCAGATCTTGCGCTGGCGCTGCGCGCGATCACCTTTGCCGCAGTAGGCACCGCAGGCCAGCGCTGCACCTCGCTACGGCGACTGCTGGTGCATGCGAGCGTCTATGACACCTTCATCGCACAACTGAAGCGGGTTTATGCCGGCGTGCGAATCGGCAATCCGATTGCCGACGCCGCCGTGCTGGTCGGGCCGCTGATTGACGAGGCCGCGTTCCACAAGATGCAGGCAACGCTGGCCGAGGCGCGAAAGCACGGAGCACAAATCAGCGGCGGCGAACGGGTCGAAAGTCCCGAGCACCCCTCTGCCTATTATGTGCGCCCTGCGCTGGCTGAAATGCCGGCACAGACGGGGCCGGTCATGGAGGAGACCTTCGCGCCGATTCTCTACGTGATGAAATATTCCGATTTCGACGAGGCGCTCGAGCTGCATAACGGCGTACGACAGGGGCTGTCGTCATCGATCTTCTCGACGGACATGCGCGAGGTTGAAAAATTCATTTCTTTTATCGGCTCGGACTGCGGTATCGCCAACGTCAATATTGGTCCGTCCGGCGCCGAGATCGGCGGCGCATTTGGCGGGGAGAAGGAGACCGGCGGCGGACGCGAGGCCGGCTCCGATGCGTGGAAGGCCTATATGCGCCGCGTCACCAGCACCATCAATTTCGGCCACGACCTGCCGCTGGCGCAAGGGGTGAAATTCGACATCGGATGAACTGCTCTCTCGATGTCAGGCCGTCGTGGCTTGAGCGAGCCCCGCAGCGGGCCGCGCGACGCCTTCATCGGTTAAGCCTGCCGCTCCGGCGTCGAGACCACAAGCCCGTCGAGCTCGTCGCTGACCTTGATCTGGCATGACAGGCGCGAATTGGGCCGCACATCGAAGCCAAAATCCAGCATATCCTCTTCCATCGGCGACGGGCTGCCTACCTTTTCGCGCCAGGCTTCATCGACATAAACGTGGCAGGTCGCGCACGCGCAGGCGCCACCGCATTCGGCTTCGATGCCCGGCACGGCATTGCGGATGGCCGCTTCCATCACGGTCGCGCCGTTCTCGACGTCGATGGTGCGGGTTTCGCCGTTATGGTCGACAAAATGAATTTTGGCCATGATCGCTCGTGCTGCCGGATCGGTGACAATAAGGTCGGTGCCGTCCTATAACGGGTCGATCCAAGCTGCGCTAGCGGCTGGGACGAAAACCTTTCGCGCTGTTTCCGGCTGGGTTTCTTAGGACCGGCGCAACAGCGCGTCGATCGCCGTTCGGACCTGTGCCACCGCGTCCTTGAGCTCGGCGAGCGCCTGCATCGGATCGGCGCCGTCATGCAGCGCCGTTTCCAGAGCCGCGGCGGCCTCGGCAACCGCAAAGGCGCCGATGGCGCGCGCCGAACCGTTTAGCGTATGCGCAAGCTCGCGAGCCTCGGCCGGCAATGCCGCGAGTATGCTGATCAAGCGCACCGACTGGGCCGAGAACATCGCCAGTACCTCGCGCTCGAGGCTCTCATCGCCAAGCGTCATGCGCTTGAGATGATCCAGATCGATCGGGCCATCATCGGGAACCAGCGGCGGCGATGACATCCATTCGATCCGTTGCAGATGAAGCGGCATGGCGATGGTCCTGATATCCCCCGCATCCGACGTTGCGACGGGAATGTCTTCGCGAGCCAATCACGGAATTGGTTAACGGAACGTTTTGCGCCGGGTTGCCGCAGGTTCGCCTTGCTTTTGACGGGCTGTTGCCTCAATTCGGCCGGATCCCGCAAAAAATCTGTGCATCATTAGGGTCTTACGGCGCTCTCCTGTTAACGATGATTAAGATTGTCTTAACCATGACCATTTCATTCGCGCCGCTCACCCAATAGGATGTTTTTTGGGGACGGTGGCGGGCAAGCCGACTGAACGCCGCGCTTTGCGCCGCGCAGCCGCATGACGCCGTTTTCGGGCCTGCACGAGCAAGGCTCGCGGCGATGCGCATTGGTAGCGAGGGGTAGACTGAACATGGCGAACAATCCCAAGAAGGTCAAAGACCCC
>VAZV01000285.1 GCA_005884765.1 Alphaproteobacteria bacterium | reverse complement strand
CGAAGCTCTGCGTACTTCGGCATTTCCTGCATTCATAAACATGGTGCACGAAATCCGGCTTGTCCGTCTCAGTACAAGCAAAGCGCATCGGCCCATCGCATTTTTGGCAATTGGGCTCTTTGGCGAGAGAGCTGGAGGGACGACGGTCCGTTCCATCAAGGGCACTAGGCACCTAACAAACCGTTGCGTCCAGCGGCTTCATCAACAGATCATAGCATTCGAAGTCCGTAGCCCTATGGGGCCTTCCAATGGTGGACGAATTTGGCCATCGTGGCAGAGATGGAACGGATGCCGGTTGAGCGCCCGGCATCCGCAATTCGGTCAAGGGCTTGGCAAAGGAACCAATCGACCGATCGCCTCTTGAATCCCCGGTGGTGTTATGGAGTTTTTCTGGTGTCCTGGGATCGGCCCTTCGATCAACCGGTTCCGATGCCGAGGGGAGCAGCGGCACGAACGCTCCGCGATGCGGCAAATTACATTAAGAAGATGCCCAAATCGGAACGCGATAAGGCGGAATGGAGATTGGTAATTCAAATGCTGATCGACGCCGCCGAAGATGTCGCCCCTATGCTGTTCGCGAAATGGGCCATCCTTTATGCGGTCGAGCAGTCGTTCAATCCGGCGCTCAATGACCCCTACTGGCGAAGGCGAAAGCCGATGAGGTATCGGTAAAGGAAAGGCCCCAGCGCTGAAGGCTGGGCCTCACGGGATGGGACTATGCTTTAGGATGGGTCGTGCTGAAACTCATCTAGCGAGTCCTCGCGAAGCAACAATGCCAACACAAGGAGCGAGGGTGTCCACGCGAGCATTGCTCCGAAACACATTGCTTGTAAGGTCGTCATCACGCCACCTCGGGTTTCCAGCCCTCGAGCAACAGACCTCAACTGCCAAATGGAACTTTTGTTCCAAAAATGCCTTTGTTGCGGCAATTCGCGGCGGCACAGCAGACGCTGATCTGCGTGTGCAGCGCAGCACCGCCGGAGTGCTCGGCAAAGGCCAGGGACACATCTTCCCTCGTCTCCGGTTGCACTTAAAGGCAGGGCCTAATGTGTTTTGATAGGAGATCCCAGCCGTGAATCCGGTCGTCTCGGTCTCAGTCCGCAAAATGCCACGCCTGGCCGATGGCTGCCGCTGGCATAATTCGCGAGATGATTTTCCGCTGCCCCCAGTGCAGGCGCCGGGAGGTATTTAATTTGAAGGCCGAGATCGCCGACGGGCATCTCCTGCGCCGGTCTTAAGCTGCCGCTCAGCGGTGACACCCACTATCCGGTGATGGAGCTTTGACCGGAAGATCGGCCCGACCGCGCCAAGGTCAACGAAGCTGCGCGCCGATATCGACAAAGTCGAATTGCAGCACCTAAGCCGCAGTAGCGCCGACCCTTGACCCCTTATCCATGATTCATCACAATGTCATAGGTTTAGGACAATTTGTGCCCCATTATTTGCAGCGTCCATTTTAGTCAGTTGGAGTTTCAATGAATTCACTCCCATGGCGCCTTGAAGCCGTCACCAACACGACTGCGTATCTGATTGCCCAGTTGCGCGAATTGGATGGGCTACGCGAGCGGGTCAGGAAAGCAGAACTAGCCTGGAGATGCCGGCGGGTAGACCGCAGAAAAAGAACGCGCACTCGGCGGCACGAACCCAGAAGCCGCTTACGCCGCTAATCCGATCCGAAAATCGTCGATCTGTTTCCCCGCCTTAAGCTGTGCGGTCAGCCAGCGTGGCTTCTTCCCGCGGCCCGCCCAGGTTTCCGAAGGTTGTTCCGGATTTCGGAATTTTGGGAAAACAGTTGGATAAGATCGGCGCTTTGGAGTTTCGCCAATCTGCGCGACGCGCAGCCGTCCGTTGAGTTTTGCGAGTCGATCCTCAAGCACCTTCTTCTCGGCGTTAATTTTCGCGGCGAGCGTCGCCGTGACCTTGTCGTGCAAGGCACACAACTCTTCAGTCGATAATATCTCAAGTGTGCTGCGCTTCATGATCGCCCCCAATCATGATTTAATTCCCCAACGCCAACATCATGCGCAGAAGGCGAGCGGTAGATAAAGAGTGATTAATTGTTTTGCACTTAAAAATATTGCGATGCCCAAACGTTCGCAGCCGCATCGATTAGTGTGCGTGCCGACGACCTTGGTCAGAGGATTTAATTCGGAAATCGTCGAGTTTTTTTCCGGACCTAAGTTGTGCAGTGAGCCAGCGTGGCTGTTTCCCGCGACCCGCCCAGGTCTCGGATGGTCGCGTGGGATTCCTAAACTTCGGAACCACTTTGGGGTACGGGCGCCGTGCGCGGCTCACATGCTCGTCGCGCATGGGCGCGCCCTGGCCAAGCTGTCGCAATCGCTGCTCAAGCCGAGTTTTCTCGGCCGATATCTTGCGTGCCAACTCTGAGGTGACTCTTTCTTGAAGGGACCAAAGCTCGTCGGTGGACATCGATTTGAGATCATGAGGTTTCATTATACCAACTCGCATTTATTTGTGCTCGCGCCCGTCTTTTAATTAACGGTCTCCTTTGGGGTTTATTTGGGCACTTCCCGGGACGCTTCAATGGTTGGAGAGAGCCAAAACTATGAGCCGCCCTTGCGCGCCAAGTGCCGTAGAATTCTCTCGCCTCCCGATCTCGGTGGCGTTGTAGCCAACGTGTGAAGATCGTTCGACAAGGCTGCGCGGTGGCGGCTAGATATCTTCAGCGGAATGGCAATTTAAATTCGAATAGTGCGACCTCGACACGGCCGACATGCTAGTGGGTGATCTTATTGTTGGTGCCGTTCTCAACCAGCACTTCGGTAAATGGCAAGAGCCGTTCTCCGATGGCGCCAGCGCCGAGCACGTCATAGGGCACGGACGTTATCCAGGCGCCGCGTTCTCTGACCAGCGTGTTGATCTCCTCCCACCGCTCGGCCTGCCGTTCGCTGAGTGTTTTGTGGCGCATCAGTGCTGCGAGGTTTCGAGATTGAGGCAGCGTCGATCGCCGAACTGATATAGCGCGGCGTTGAAGATGTCCTGCGCACTTCGGGTACCGCCGCCGGCCGGATAGGGACCGACATTCCAAAACGCCCGCTCAACGAACGCCTGACTGCCCGGGCCGCATCTGGCCTATCGTTTTCTGACGACGGCAGCGAATGCCCATGGTCGCGCCGATCCATCCCAAGGCGATGCCCGTGATCCTGACGACCGCAGAAGAGTGCGTGATGAATGGCTTCGTGCGCCTTGGGATGAAGCTAAGGCGCGGCAACGGCCGTTGCCGGATGATGTGATCAAGATCGTTGCCCCGCGGCGAGGAAAAGGAAGATCGGGCGGCGGCATAAGCGCCTCGGTTGCCGACAATTTGCTCCGAGGAAAACCACGCGTCTTGAGCACTGATAGATCGGGCAAGCGCGCATGGCGGCTCCGCCGCCGGTCAGGCATCACAGACCTTAAGGTACGCTATTTAGCGTTAGGTTTTCGGGCGCCTGATCGGCATGCACCGGCCGTATGAAGGCGCGCCAAATACAGAGCCGCGGCCGCTGCGGTTTAACCGAACGATGACGAAGGCATAAAGCAGTTTGAAGCCAATGGTCGGGACGACGAACAAATCCATGGCGGCAATGTGCGGCGCGTGGTTACGCAGAAAAGTGCACCATCCCTGGCTTGGCGGCCCACGTCGCTTGACCATGTATTTGGCGACGCTTGATTGAGCGATGGCAAACCCGAGCTTGAGCAGTGCGCCGTGGATGCGCGGCGCCCCCCAAAGCGGATTTTCGACGCTCATCCGCTGGAGCAACGCGCGCAACTCCGTGTCGACCTTCGGTCGCCCTGTGGGCGTGACCTCCAACGCCAGTAGTGGCAGAAGCCGGCTCTGTGCCAATGCACAAGCGTCTCCGGCCGGATGATTGTGAGAACCTTCAGGATTGATGGAAACCAGTGATACAGCAGGATAAAGAACCAGCGATCATTGTTCGTGAGCCGGACGCGACCATGCAGCCTACGCTTCAGGACAATCAACTGATGTCGAAGCACCGCGTTCTCAGCTTCAAGCCGCAATTTCGACTTGAATGGCGAGGCCAGGACGGCCAGAACGAAACAGAGCAGCCCGATCATTCCGCCAGCTTAGGCGATTCCATCACCTCATCAACTCGGATAAGGTTTTCGGTACACACAGGAGCGCGGCGCTGTCGGTCGATCGGGAATGCCCCATTGATCGCAGTCTGCGGATGAATACCTCACCATCAGCCCCATCCCGGTCACGGATGAGATAGCGGGGAGCCTGGTCCCAGCCGCATGCTTCCGTGATTTGATTTGCGATCCATTCTGCAGTCGGATGCGCGTGACACCAAACCACAAAATCTGTCGTCGGCCATGCCCCATAATCAATAAGCCGTACAGCAGACGAAACGAGATCGTCGGCACGACAAACATGTCGGCATGGTTATGAAGGAACGTCGTCCAGCCTTGCGATGGCGGTCCTCGTCTTTTGACCATATGCTTGGCTACGCTCGTCTGTCTGACGTCGATGCCGAGCTTGAGCAACTCTCCGTGGATCCGCGGCGCTCCCCACCGCGGATTGGCAAAGCTCATCTCGCGGATAAGCTTGCGTATCTCCGGCGGCACAGTTGGCCGGCCGGCACGGCGCCTCGAGTTCCAGCGCCAGAACGATCTGAACCCGACGCGGTGCCATTTCATGACGGTCTCCGGTTTCAAAATTGCCAGAGCGTTTAGGATTGTTGGCGCCAATCGATACAACCCGGCAAAGATCAAACGGTCCATGGCGCTGAAGGTCTGCCTCTTGGGCAAATGCCGGCGCTGTATGTTAATCTGATGCCGAAGGACTAGGATCTCAGCTACCAACGAAGCTCGCGACCGGAACAACCGGACCAACGCCGCCCAAATAAGGCTGCAAGCTTCCCTCATAGGACAGAAGGATTGCGTGATTCTGCCTCAGATGTCAGCCCGATTAGGTTTACGACAGGGACCGGGGCGCGCTTAGCGCATTTTTCGGTAGAGCCGTCACACCAAGGCAGACAATATTGGCCAGCTAAACCGTGATGGCTTCCATCAAGCGCGCCTCATCCGTTCCATTTTTGGTGTCGCCAGCGAGAATAACGGCGCCGCGCTCGATGGCATAGAAGCGATCCGCGATCGCCAGCGCTCCATGCACGTTTTGCTCGACAAGCAAGACAATGGCGCCTGCCCGCTTCATCTCGGTGATGATCGAGAATATATCCGCAACGATCATCGGCGCCAGGCCTTCGCTCGGCTCATCGATGAGGATCAGCCGGGGCCGCCCGATCATGACGCGCGCCATCGCCAGCATCTGCTGCTCGCCACCCGACAGCGTCGTTCCCGCCTGACGGCGGCGCTCGGCGAGACGAGGCATACGCGTATAAATGCGATCGACCTCGAATCTCTCCTCGGCGCGCGAGCGACCCGCTCGCTGCATCAGACCAAGGCACAGATTTTCCTCCACACTCAAGCCCGGGAAAATGCGGCGGTCTTCAGGTACGAAGCCAACGCCGTGACGGCAGATACGATCCGGCGCAAGCCCGTCGAGACGTGTCCCGTCAAGACTCACAGTGCCCTCGCTCGGGCTGATCCAACCGGCGACGGTTTTCATCAGCGTCGTCTTGCCGACGCCGTTGCGGCCGAAAATACCCACGACCTCGCCCGGTCGCGCTTCGATCGTCACGCCCTGGATGACGTGGGAAAGTCTATAGTGAACGTGGAGGTTATCGATCTTCAACATCACGCGTGACCGAAATAGGCGGTCTTCACCGCCGGATCAGCCCGCACGACAGAGGGCGCGCCCTCCGCAAGTTTTTTGCCCTGGTGCATCACCACGATATGATCGGAAATATTCATCACCACGCCGATGTCGTGTTCGATGAGCAGAATAGTGACGTCGTGCGCTATGGCGCGGATCAGCTTAGCGGTATCGGCCGTATCCGTGTGGCTCATGCCTTGCGTCGGTTCGTCAAGCAAGAGGATTGACGGTTTGGCAGCGAGCGCGACAGCGATCTCCAGTCGCCGCTGTTCGCCGTGCGAAAGCGCGCCGGCAAGCTCATCGATCTTGGCATGGAGCCCGAAACGGTCGATCAACGTACCGACTTGGGCCAGAGCGCGATCGCTTTTGCCGGCAGGCAACAGCAAGCGTTGCATCGGTTCGAGCCGTTGTGCTGCAAGTCTCAGATTTTCGAACACGGAGAGCTCGAAAA
>VAZV01000135.1 GCA_005884765.1 Alphaproteobacteria bacterium | reverse complement strand
GGTCGGAGATTTTTCCGGCACGCCGCTCGTCCCAGTATTTCCAGGCATCCGAGCCCGAGCCGAGCGTCTTGCCCTTCCAGTTGCCGCGCAGCATCGGCCCGGCCGGCAGATAGATCGCCGGAAGATTCATGCTGGTGGCCCCTAACAGCAGGCCCGGCGTGGTCTTGTCGCAGCCGCCCATCAGCACCACGGCGTCGACGGGATGGCCGCGCAACAGTTCCTCGGCTTCCATTGCGAGCATATTGCGGTAGAGCATGGTGGTCGGCTTCAGGAACGATTCCGATAGCGACAGTGCCGGCAATTCCATCGGGAAGCCGCCGGCCATCAGGATGCCGCGCTTGACGTCGTCGACCCGCGACTTGAAATGCATGTGGCAGGGCTGCGCGTCCGACCAGGTGTTGAGGATCGCGATCACCGGGCGATCCTTCCACTCCTGCGGCGCATAGCCCATCTGCATGGCGCGGGATCTGTGGCCGAACGCGCGCAGGTCATCGGGCGCGAACCAGCGCGCGCTGCGGAGCGTTTCCGGACATTTTTTGCTTGTTTTATCGGTCATTGTAGATATCCGCTCAAGACCTTGCGGTCATCTCACAGACGATCCCCGCCGAGCAAGTCCCGATCCGTCCGATCAGCCAACTTTTGATCGGTCAGGGCGCGCCCGAAGGCGCTTGCGCGAACCGTCAAATTCGGCGAAACCCGTACAACCTGCCGTTGACCGTGATTTGCGCACTCGGAGAAATCGGCTTTGGCGAACCTCCTGATCGTGGACGACGACCCCGCGGTGCAAGCGACGATCAGGATCGTGCTGGAGCGGGCCGGTCACAGCGTCGTGGTTGCCGGCGATGGCCGCAAAGGGCTTGCGATATTTGAAGCAGGAGATTTCGATCTCCTGGTGCTCGATATCTTCATGCCCGGGATGGATGGGCTGGAGACAATGAAGCTCATTCACCAGCGGCGGCCCCAGACACCAATCCTCGTGATCTCCGGCCGTCCCATTTCCTGGGATGCGAACTCCACACCGGACTATCTGAAAATAGCGACCAAGCTTGGAGCGATCTCGGGCCTGCAAAAGCCGTTCAGACCGCCCGAATTGCTGGCGGCCGTGGCCGGCTGCCTTGCACCCACAAGGCGGTCAGCGCCACCGTCGACGGGTCGTGCCGGCCAAGGCGAGAGCGATCGTTAAGGCGAGAGCGATCGTTAAGAAGTTTCCGCACAGAGCGGCTCGCGGCCGCTTTACGACGCGCGCTGGGCGGTCATCACGATCCGGATCAGGTCGGCCGCGTTCCTGGCACCGAGCTTCTTCATGATGTTCGCCCGATGATCTTCGATCGTGCGCGGGCTGATGCCAAGCGTGCGGCCGGCTTCCTTGTTCGACGCGCCGGCGGTGAACTGCTCCAAAACCTCACGCTCGCGCCGCGTCAACGGTTCCCGGCCCGGAAAATGCAGCGACGCGATCGCCGGCGCGGAATTCTCCCGCTGCCGGCGCTGGTACGCGCCGATCGCTTCATTCAATCGCTCGACGATTTCGCTTCCGCGAAATGGCTTTTCGATGAAATCCAGCGCGCCGTTCTTGATGGCACGGACCGCCATGGCGATATCGCCCTGTCCGGAAATCATGAAGATCGGCGCGGGATAATCCTCGCCGTGCAATTCTTTCAGGATATCGAGGCCGGATTTGCCGGGGATATGAACGTCGAGCAGGATGCAAGCGGGGGTCCTGCTTCTCGTAACCGACAGCAACGCGGCGCCATCGGCGAAGCAGATCACCTGGTAGCCGCCCGCCGTCAAGACGAGCGACAGGGTATCGCGGACCCCGGGATCGTCGTCGACGACGAAGATTTCGCCGCGGGGGGCTGGATTCTCGGTCATGTGCCATCGTCCATGGACAACGAAGAGGACGCACACTCGCCGAATTGTACGAGGGTACGGATTTCGACGTGCCCGTATTTGTACGGGACCATGACTTAGCGCACAAGTAGCAACGCAGAGTTCTACAGCGCTTGACAAGAGAAGTGGCGACAACCCGAGTAAGCGTCGACCGCCCGGTTCCAATCGCGCGCGACGATGCCCGCTGGAACATCATCCGGAAAAATGGGGACCGGTTTTCCGAAGGAGATCAAGCAAAAGGATAGAGCGGAATGGCGATTCGAAGAAAAGTCACCACGCCCTGGCGTTCGGTTGTGATCACGCCCCGAAGTGGGCCTCTTTGCGAGGACCAGCTTTCTTCTTCCCTTGGCGTCCCTTCAAGAACTGGACGTCCATTTCCGTGCCGTTAACCCGGATGAGCTCGCAACGCCGATAGGCGAGGCCAGTGGAGGAAAGCAGCAGAAAGAACTCCTTGAGGTTCAGGCCCTGGATCGAGCCTTCGACCGTGAGCACGGCGTCATTGTCGGAGATCGCGTTGAGCTGACAATCCCGGCGCCAAGTCCCATCAATGGCCATGATGCAGACGTCATAGCCACGGCTGAAGGTCACGCGCTCCAGACTCTTGCCATCTTCTGTCATGTTCAAATCCCGGCCATTGCCGCAACCTTCGGTGTGATCGCGGCGAAGGCCGGCGTTCTCACAGGTGCGTGGCGCACCTCGTTGGGCTGATAGACGCCGCGCTGCTCTATCAGCGGCTTGAAGACGGTGGTGAGCCCGATCACTGTCTCCGCCGCGCCAAGCACCAGAAAGCCGTCCGGCTCGAGGGCTTTGGCAAGGCGGTTGAATATGTTGGTCTTGGTCTCTTGGTCGAAATAGATCAGCACGTTGCGGCAAAAGATCAGGTCGAATACCCCGAGTTGGGAAAAGTCGTGCAGCAGGTTGAACTGCCGGTGCTGGACCATGGCGCGGATGTCGGGATTGATCTGCCAGAGTTCTCCCACCTGCTTGAAGTATTTGACCAGCAGTTGGATCGGGAGGCCGCGCTGGACCTCGAATTGGCTGTACAACCCCGCCCTGGATTTTTCGAGAACCTCCTGCGAGAGGTCGGTGGCGACGATTTCGATACGCCACCCGTCAAGCGCGGCGCCCATTTCCTTGAGGCTCATCGCCAGCGAATACGGCTCCTGGCCGGTCGAGCCGGCGGCGCACCAGATCCGGACGCTCTTGCGATTTGCACGCGAGCGCAGCATCTGCGGCATGATCAAATTGCGAAAGTGCTCGAACGGAATCTTGTCGCGGAAAAAGAATGTCTCGTTGGTGGTCATGGCTTCGACCACCTGGACATTGAAAGCAGCCGATCCACCCATGATTTTCTGCACCAGTTCGCTGATGCCGGACAACCCGACTTTCCGTGCCAGGGGAAGCAGACGGCTTTCAATCAAATACTGCTTGTCGGCAGACAGATCGAGACCGGAACAGTCCTTTAGAAACTTACGCAGGTACTCATACTCGGGTGGCGTCACAGATGGCCTCTTATACGAAAAGCGGAACAAACCAGACGGGCATCTCAGGCGGACATCGCAGACGGGTTGGGATCCGTAAGTTGCACTAAACCCACTTCGTGAAATTTTGCGGCGATGATGTCCCCATCGAACGGCTTCATGATGTATTCATCGGCGCCGGCGCGAAGCGCCTGCGAGATGTGGTCGATTCCGTTTTCGGTGGTGCAGAACACGACCTTGGGTGCGTTGCCGCCCGGCATGCGGCGCAGATGGCCGAGGAATTCGTAGCCGTCCATGACCGGCATATTCCAGTCGAGCAGGATGACGTCAGGCAGATTGCGCTTGCAGGCTTGCAGCGCCTTTTCGCCGTCCTCGGCTTCGACGATTCGAAAATCCAGGCCTTCCAGAATTCGCCGAGCGGTCTTCCGCACCACGGCGGAATCATCGACGACCAGACATGTTTCATTGCAACCTCTTGGCTTGGCAATCCCTTGGCTGGCGGGACCGCTCGAGCACAGTAGAGCCAGCCGGCTAACGAAGTGTTGGATTCAATTTCGCCAAGCGATTGACGGATTATTCACCAAACCGTCCCGCAACGGATTTCCTTCCTGCAACCGATAGGTGTTCCAATCACTCATTCCCGTTAATTTCGCTGTCCGTGTAAATACGGATGGCCAGTGCCTCGCCGGGACCGAGAGGACCATCAAAATGCAAAAACGGCGCGGTTTCCCGCGCCGTCTGGCTATCGGCTGGCTGTCAGGATTAACGCAGGAGCTGTGGCCTCGGCCATTGCGAGCGCTACCTTAGCTGGGCGATACCTGAAAGGCGTGACTGCGCCTCCGACAGGCATTCGTCGATCGTCGCCTGCAACGCCGCCGGCGTGAACGGCTTGCGCAGACAGCGCGAGGCACCAAGTTCGAGCGCCATCCTCAGGAAATCCGGCGCGGGCGAGTTGAGGTTCGCAAAGGCGTAACCCGACATCGCGATCAGCGGCACCGTCGGGGCGCGCTCGTGGAAGATCCTGATCGACTCGAAGCCGCGCATGTGCGGCATGAAAATATCGACGATCATCAGATCGAACGCCGCGCCTTCGAGCGCCCGAAGCCCGGCCTCGCCGCCGTCGGCGACGGTCACCGAATAATTGTGGCGTTCAAGATAGACCTCGATGGCCTTGCGGACCATCGGATCGTCGTCAACGACGAGAATATGCGGCATGCCCTCTCCTGAGCTGGACGTCCCTGGTGATCGCTCGCCCATGTTTTGTAGTTTTCATCATCCGCGCCGACGTCTCGAAGTTGGAAAACGCGTATCCGCAAAATCGCAACGAGCGGCACTGAAGGCGCGCGCTGATGAAACTATCCGACCGCTTCGATGCCGCGCATATAAGGTAGGGCACGGAGACGTCAACGATCACGAGCTCGAAAGTCGAACGCTCGAGGGCATCGCGCCCGCTGGTGGCCGCCATCTGCGACCGTAACCCGCAAACTATGTTGCGCCCGCCACGCTCGAATGGCCAACCCGACAAGAACCTGGCCGAGATCAACGCACGTCTTACTTCGGCCGTAAAACGTTGCGGCTGTCTGCCCTGCACCGTGTATTGGAACAGACGCGAGGTGCAGATTTGCAAAATTGCAACGTGAGGTTATATTCGGACCGCCAATAGACAGCTGAGGACAGAGGTTGACGCAAGACCGACTGAACTCCCGCCTTTTCGGCAGGAGGATCGATGCCTTTGATGCAGCGCCCGCCCAATTATCTGTTGCAAGCCCTGCCTGCCGCGGAGTTCGACGCGCTGCATCCGCACCTCAAGACCATCGAAATGGTCAGGGAAACTGTCCTGGTCGCGGCAGGCTCCACGCCCACACAGGTCTATTTGCCGCACAGCGGCGCTATCTCCATTACGGTCCGCCTTTCCGGAGGACAGGTGGTGGAAGTGGCCACGATCGGGCGGGACGGCCTCGTTGGGGCCTCGGTTGCGCTTGGGGCTGACATCTGGCCAAGCGATGCGGTGGTGCTGTTTCCAGGTACGGCTTCCGTGTTGGACCTTGCCAAGCTCAGGGCCGTGGCCGACCGCAACGTCACCGTTCGAAATCTGTTGGCCCGGCACGAGCTGGCGCTGTTTGCACAGGCGCAGCAATCCGCCGCCTGCAACGCGTCGCACTCGGTCGAAGCGCGGCTATCGCGCTGGCTGTTGCGCGCGCGCGAATTGGGCGGCGACCAGGCCCTCCCGCTGACCCAGGAATTTCTCGGACAGATGATGGGTGTGCAACGCAACGCGATTTCGATCGTCGCACATCAGCTTCAGCAAGCCGGCACGATCCGCTACAGCCGCGGGCAGATCGCAATCGCCAACGTGGAAGCGTTGAGGAAGTCGGCTTGCGAGTGCTATCACGCGGTGAAGGCGGCGCATGACCGCCTGCTATCTCCACGATAGCGCGCGAGCCTGGCCGTCATTTCCCTTGATCAAATTTTCTTGCCTGTAAAATGTCGGTCGGTTCGACGGTATGATGGTTGGCCCGCAGATCGATCGTGCCGCGGTCCGCTGCCCCCGTTTTGCCCGTAAGGCAAGGGATGACGTCAGATACGATTTCTCACCCGCCCAATGGATTTCTGTCGGCGCTATCGGCTGACGACTACGAACTGATCCGCCCGCATCTGCGAATCGCGGATCTGGTTCAGGACGCGGTGCTGGTCGAAGTCGGCGAACGGCTCAAGCGCGCCTACCTGCCGCATCGCGGCGTCATCTCCCTCGTCGTAAAACTTGCCAAGGGGGAGCACGTTCAGATCGCCATGGTCGGCCGCGACAGTATCTTCGGCGCATTCTCGGCGCTGGCCGATCCCGCGGCGATCAACAGCGCGGTGGTTCTGGTGCCGGGTGTCGCCTCGACGGTCGAACTGGACCGGCTTCGTGACGCCGCCGATCGCAGTGCCGGTTTGCGGGCGCTGCTTGCCCGGCATGGCCTGGCGGCCTACGCCCAGATCCAGCAGATCGCGGGCTGCAACGCCGTACATAGTGTTGAGGCGCGGCTGGCGCGCTGCTTGTTGCAAACCCACGATCTATCCGGCGAACGTGAGCTGGTGCTGACGCAGGAATCGCTGGCGCAGATGATCGGCGCACGCCGCAACAGCGTATCGCTGGTCGCCAACTCGCTGCAGCAGGCCAACGTCATCCACTACAGCCGGGGACATATCGAGGTCACCGACCTGGAGGGTCTCAGCAGGACTTCCTGCGAATGCTACGCCGCGGTCAAGGAGCAGTACGAGAGACTGCTGCGGCCGCGCTGCCGTTGCTGAGTGCTGGCCGAAGGCGCGAAAGCGAAAATTGGTTAACAGCTGGAATTAACCGACTGTTCAACGCCGACTGATAATGCTCACAGACCGACGATTTCGTTCGCCTTGCGCTACTCTCGCTGGCGTGCGGCTTGGCGCGGCCTTGAGGTGGAGTAGAGACGTGAACTTTGATCTGTCGATGCCGATCCTTGTGGTCGATGACTACACCACCATGATCCGGATCATCCGCAACCTGCTCAAGCAGATCGGCTTCGAAAATGTCGACGATGCCAATGACGGATCGGCAGCGCTCGCCAAGATGCAGGGCAAACAATACGGGCTGATCATCTCCGACTGGAACATGGAGCCGATGACCGGCTACGACCTGCTCCGTGAAGTCCGCGCCAATCCGGCGCTGTCGAAGACGCCGTTCATCATGATCACCGCGGAATCGAAGACGGAGAATGTTATCGCCGCGAAGAAGGCGGGCGTCAGCAACTACATCGTCAAGCCGTTCAACGCCGCCACGCTGAAGACCAAAATGGAAGCGGTGTTCTTTGAGCCGGCCGAATAGCGACGCAGGCGCCGCCGCGGCACACGCACGCCAGCAACCGTACTTCTACGGTGATCGATTTTCACACACGGCTAAGATTGCACGAGGATGATCGCGGGAAGCACAGGAGAGCTTCATGATCACGTTTGAAACGGCTGACCAGAAGGAAGTCCGGCGTTTCCGTATCGCGCAGTTCAACGGCAGAACCGCGACTGTCAGATCCGGCGGATCGATGGTCACCGGCCATGTTCGGTCGATCGTGGAAACCGAATCGAGCTGGACCATCACGATTATCCCCAGTCCACCCAGGATGGCGCGAGCCGCCAGCTTGCGGCCGATGCCCCGTGCCTTCCTGTTCGCGGAAGATTACTCCTGAGCGCGCGTTCGTTGGCTTCATTTTCCGAGACGCGGCCGACGGCTCTGGTTCGATCGAACCGCAATACGCGCTAAGCTTCGGGATAGAGCAGCGCCGCGCGGACCAGGTCCGCGGTGTTGCGCGCACCGAGCTTTCGCATCACCTCGGCACGATGGCTCTCGAATGTCCGCGGGCTGATGCCCATGCGCAAGGCGCCTTGCTTGTTGGTATAGCCTTCGCTGATGAGTTTCAAAACCTCCCGCTCGCGCCGCGTCAGGGGTTTCTGGCCCACCGCCGACGGGCGCACGATTTGTCGCGCGCCAATGCCTTCGCGGGCGCGGCACCCGCGATTTGACGCCTCAGTGAACCGCGAAGGCGAAACAGCGAGTTGCCCGAGGAGGGCGCAGACGTGCTCGGTTTGCCGGAGTGCATTCTCGATGATCTTTTGCAAATGGGCCCGGTCCTCCGCCGGCTGCGCGAATCGATGGCTGCGCAGTTTGATCTCGCCCAGATAGAGCAGCAGCGCGGTCAACGGACCGTTGAGCTCGCGCGCAATCGTCACCGCAGCCTCGCCCATCGCAGACCCGCGCGCCGCGGCAAGCTCGGCGATTTCTGCGTCCTGAAGGGGGGTAGCGCGCTCGGTCCAGCTCGAAAAAGGCGAATCAGGGAGCTGGCTTTCGTGCTGCGACATATCCGCTGTCTAACGGAACTCCCATGGTTCTGCAGTTAATTTCAGGCCCAGTAAGACTACGGTGTCCTAACGCGGTGCCGGGCCGCAACCTTGGGTTGCTCAGGCTCCGTTCGCATGTCATCAGGGATGCGGGAGCGAGCCGAAATCCGTAATTTTACCGATCGGTACGCTGGTATTACGACTTCTTTAACGAGGCCTTGCTTTCCTTAAAGGCGGGCTGCGAGCGCGCAAATGCCTCCACGCACGGGCCGATCGCCGGCGCCGAAAGACTGCGGACATTGCGTGTGATGATGCAGATCGAAAGGATTTGGGAATTTCTGCAGCGACTGACGCCGGTGACGCGCAGTTGCCTTCTCACCGAGCTCGAACGTCTGGAGCTGTGCGGCGTCGAGATGCCCGGCTCCGCCGACATCCAGGCCAAGCTGCGTGCAGAATTCCGCAAGGACGGATCCAGTCAAGGTCGCGGCGGCGATCCCGCGCGGTACTTTTTCGCCGCGCTCGAGCCGGTACTCGTCAATGGCGCGCCCGAACATGAAAATTGCGGGCGGATACCGCGCGGTTCGCTGGCTCCGATCTGGGAATGGATCAATCGCGATCTGCTGCCAACCATGGCCCGCGACTATGTCGACGAGATCAACAAGCTGACCGCGGCCGACAAGCAAAAGGAGCTTCGCAAGGCAGCCGCTACCTTCCAGACAAAGGTGCTAAAATATCTGGAAAACGCGCTCGGCTCGCCTGAAGCCGTTACGCAGACCCGCGCCAAGCTCGCGACCTACACGGCATCGCCGTCGGCCTATCATGACCTCACCAAGATGATGTGCGTATTGCGCACCCGCGACGCGTTGGCGAAGTTCAACGACGCGCTGCCGGCCAACATCGATCGGTTCGATGATGCAATGCTCGCCAAGGTGACGGCCTTGCTGAAAATGCTCGGAAAGGAGCACGCCGACGCCGTTCCGTTCGGGCTGGCGCTGATCGGCAAGCGGCTCAAGACATCCTGGCAGCTGATCTACCTCGCCACCAAGGCGGCCCCCAGCAAGAAAGCCGCCGACATTGCCGCCATGCCCTATGCGATGGCCGTCTCGATGGTGCTCGACCAGGTGGAAGATGCGCGGTCGGCGTTGCGCGTGGCCTTGCGCAAAAACCGGGTGCTGGTCGCCCGGAGCCTTCTGGTCGCGATCTACGACACCGAGCATGCGCTGCAGGTCCGCATCAACGAGCTCGACGCGTCCGAGTGGGGGGCAAGGCTGCGCAAGCTGATGGACGCGATCGCGGCATTGGTGGAGGAAGAGGTGAGCCGCTTTCCCGACGAGGTCGGCCATGTCCTGGGATCAAGCAGTCTGCGCGGCGGCAAATCGCTGACCCGACGTCTGAGCTACATGGCATGGAAAGGTCGCGACGCTTTCAACAGCGGCGTTGCCTCCTGCATGAAGCTGGTCAGCTAACGCGACAATTTTTCTTCAATCAATCACTTTGGCTGGGCGCCAGGCACCGCGCCGCGATACCTGGCGCAGCGGCGGTGCTGGAAAAGCTGCGCCCGCTGGAACCGATGCTGGTCGACGGCGAGCCCGAGCATGACAATTGCGGCCACATCCTGCGCGGCTCGCTGGCCGCGATTTGGGAATGGATCAGCCACGATCTGTTGCCGACGATGGCGAGCGACTATGCCGCCCAGATGAGGCCGCTGATCGCCGCCGACAATCAGGCGCAAATCCGAAAAGTCGCGGCAACCTTCCAGACCAAGGTCTACAAGTATCTCGAGAGCGCGCTCACGTCTCCTGAAGGGGCCGATCGCGCCCGCGCCAAGCTCGCAACCTACACGGCTTCGCCTTCGGTCTTTGGCGACCTGACCAAGATGATAGTAGTGCTGCGAGCTCGTGATGCGTTGGCCAGGCTGAATAGCGAGCTCCCGCCGACTATCGTGGAATTCGGCCAGGTGCAGGTTGCCAAGGCGACGGCGCTGCTCGACGCATTCGGCAGGGATAATGCCGCCGCACTTCCCTTTGCGCTCGCGCTGGTGGCAATGCGGCTGAAGACTTTCTGGCAGTTGATCCGTCTCGCCACCGAGGCCGGGCCGAGCAGGAACGCCGCCGATATCGCGGTCACGCCCTGTGCGGTCGTGGTCTCGATGGTGCTCGATCAGCTGGAGGACAAGGGTACGGCATTGCGCGCGGCGTTGCAGAACAACTGCATCGCCGTCGCCAGGGAGATTCTGATCGAAATCTACGACGCGGAAGACGCGCTGCAGGCTTGCATTTACCGGCTTGACCAGTCCGACTGGGGGATACGGCTGCACAACATCATGAGCGCCATCGCCGCCGATGTCGACGCCGAGGTGAGCAGGTTTCCGGAGGAGGTCGGCCACGTCCTGGAATCGCTCAACCTGCGCAGGCGCCACTCGCTCGCCGACCGACTGACCCACATGGCATCGAAGGGACGCGATGCATTCAACAGCAGAGTTGCTACCTGCATGAAGCTGGTCGGCCAGGGCTAGCGCTAGCGCCTGTTTCCGAAGGTCCGGCGAGGGCATCCGCACGCAGTCGCGAACCCTTGTCGCGCCGCAGGTTGAAGAACGTCTCGATAAATCGCCCCGAGACCACGAACCTGAACCACCAATACACCATCCGTCGTGTCTTCATCGCTCCCGCCCTCGCTACTGTACCGACCGGGCCCCTGCCACCCCACCCATAGCGCCGGCGCGGATGACGGCTTGTGATGCACTTCACATATGGCGAAGCGGGCGGAATTGACGCAGCGCCTGGCCAACCGCGCTCGCACGGCCCCCTCCGAAAGTCGCGGTTTTGCCGTGCAACGGGGTGGAACCGGAAGGCGAGTTCGCAAGTTTTTGATCCAAACCATCCAAGCTGGCTTGGGGCGAGCCGCCAGGCGAAGAGGCTCTGCCATGACGATATCCAATGCTGACCCCGCTGCCCTCACCTCGTCCGAACACAGCCTGCAACTTCGCCGCGCCGTGATCGCCTCCACGATCGGGACGGCGATCGAGTGGTACGACTTCTTCCTCTACAGCACCGTCACCGGCCTCGTGTTCGCAAAACTGTTTTTTCCGCACTCCGATCCCTGGGTCGGCACGCTTGAAGCCTTTGCCATCTACGCGGTCGGATTCGTCGCGCGGCCGATCGGCGCCGCGATATTCGGCCATTACGGCGACCGCATCGGCCGCAAGTCGACGCTGATTGCAACGCTGTTGCTGATGGGCATCGCCACTTTTGCCGTGGCGCTGGTCCCGACCTATGAGCGCATCGGCGTCTGGGGCGCGGTCATCCTCACCGTGCTGCGCTTCATCCAGGGCGTCGGTGTCGGCGGCGAATGGGGCGGCTCGGTTTTGATGTCGATGGAATGGGCGCGCACCGACCGCTCGCGGGGATTGATCGCATCCTGGCCGCAGTTCGGCGTGCCCTGCGGACTGTTCTTGGCCAATCTCGCCGTGCTCTCCTTTAGTCAGATGTCCGGCGAACAGTTCCTCTCCTGGGGCTGGCGCATCCCGTTCGCGCTCAGTCTCATCCTGGTCGGCGTCGGCCTCTATATCCGGCTGGGCATCCTGGAGACCCCGGTGTTTTCCAAGCTGGTGGCCGAGCGCAGGATCGAACGCGCGCCGATGCTGGCCGTGATTCAGCAGTACCCGAAGGAAATCCTGCTGTCGGCGTTGGCGCGGATGGCCGAGCAGGCGCCGTTCTATATCTTCACCGCGTTCGTGTTCTCCTACGGCACCGGCACGCTGCATGTCTCGCGGGACTTCCTGCTGACGGCGGTGTTAGCGGCCTCGGTGCTGTCTTTCGTGTCGATCCCGCTGTTCGGCCACCTGTCCGATCGCATCGGGCGCAAGAACATGTACATGATCGGCGCGGCGGTGACCGGCGTGTTCGGCTTCATCTATTTCGGAATGCTGGACACCGGATCGATGCCGATCATCTTCCTGGCGATCATCCTGTCCCTGATACCCCACGACATGATGTACGGCCCGCAGGCGGCGCTGATCGCCGAAAGCTTCACCGGACGCTTGCGCTATAGCGGCTCTTCCCTCGGCTATCAGCTTGCCTCCGTCATTGCGGGCGGTCCCGCACCGCTGATCGCGGCATGGCTGTTCGGCACCTATCATTCGCCGGTCGCGATCGCGATCTATATCGCGGTTTGCGCTGTCATCACGCTGGCCGCGACGGCGGCGATGGTCGACTACACCGGCAAGGACATCTCGGCGGAATACCAGCCGCGATGATTTTCGCGTCTACATCGGGCGTTTCTCTTGCGACGATCGAGCCATAATTCCAGCGACCGTCTGGACGTCTTGAAGGAGACTAGTGATGAGGCGAAGAATCGGATTTTTGGCGATAGCCGTGCTGGCAGGTTGCTTGACCTTGAATTCATCGGCCATCACGCAGACGCCGTCGACCGAAAATGCGACCTCGGCGCCGGACGATGCGGTAATGATCACCGTGCTCCTGAAGCACGACCAGTCGCGCCCGCTCAGCGAGATCAACGCGCAGCTTGAGAAGCAAGGCTACTACAAGGCCTTTCCGCCGGCCGGCGTCGAAGTCGTGAGCTGGTACATCATGATGGGGATCGGACAGGTCGTCACGCTGCGGTTTCCGGCTGCGCGGCTGCGCGAGGTCAACCGCGTCATCGAGAACTCGGCCTGGGGCGCCTATCGCACCGAGTTCTATCCGACCTACGATTACAAGGCGGTCGGCATAACGCAGCACGACAAGGCGCAGCGCGGAGGCTAGCGCGACCCGACGTCGACAATCTGCCCACTCGATTGGGATTCAACGCCCGCATCGTGATCCGGACTCGCGGCCGCCATGCAGACCGAAACTAACTTCGGTGTCAGAAACTGTCACATTTGTCATTTGAAATCATCGGACCCTTTCGGTCTCTTCGTCGTCTTCTTCGTGCGACGGAAATCTGTCGCTGCGATTCAACCACGGAGGAATTGAGATGACCAACAAGCTCGTTAGTTGCCTCGCCGCCGGCGCGCTTGCCACAGCGCTTGCGCTGGCGTCACCGGCACTCGCCGCCCGCGGCGGCGGTGGCGGTGGTGGAGGCGGCCATGCTGGCGGCATGGGAGGCGGGATGCATGCCGGCGCCATGGGCGGCGGCGGCATGCACTTCGGCGGCATGGGTGGCGGCCCGCGCTTTGGCGGCATGGGCGGCCCGCGCTTTGGCGGCGCCCGTTTCGCGAGTGCGCCCTTTGCGGCGCATGCCGCGTTCTCGCCCCGGTTTGCGCATCCTGGATTCGCACCGCGATTTTCAAGGTTCGCGTTCCGGGACGGCTTCCATCACCGCTTCTTCCATCATCGCTTCCACCGCTTTGCGTTCATTGGCGCGCCCTTCGCCGTCGCCGCCTACGATAGCTGCTGGCGCAGAGTGTGGACGCCATATGGACTGCAGTGGGTAGACGTCTGCGGCGACTACGGCTACTGACGCTTCGCGATTGATGCACCGCGGCGAACGCAAGCCAACGATCCAGACGCCGTGATGGTTGTCACCGCAGCAAGTTCCGGCAAGCCGGTTCGGCTCGTGACGACCACCACGCTCTGGTGGCGGATCCGTTCACGCAACCTTCAGATTGCCTGCAACATAGTATCTGGCAGACATGTCAGCTCTGCTATGTCGGAGGACCATGACGGGAGGTCACCGCCGTATTCTGGTCGTCGAGGACGATCCGGAAACCGCCGGTCAGCTCGTCGAACAGCTGACGACCAGCGGCTACCAAGTGGATCTGGCCCAAAGCGGCAACGAAGCGCTGAGCCGCGGCGCGGCCAGCGACTATGCCGTGATCACGATCGACCGCATGCTTCCGGACATCGACGGCATCGCGGTCATGCGCCAATTGCGCGACGACGGCATTGCCACGCCCGTTCTGATCATCAGCGCGCTCGGAGAAGTCGACGATCGGGTGCGTGGCCTGCGTGCCGGGGGCGACGACTATCTGGTCAAGCCCTTTTCATTCGTCGAACTGTTGGCGCGCGTCGAGGCGCTGGGCCGGCGCAGCGAGACCATTGTCAAGGAGACCATCTTGCGTGTCGGCGATCTCGCGATCGACCTGGTGTCGCGTACCGCGAGCCGGCGCGGCAAGGCCATCTTTCTTTTTCCACGGGAATTCCAGCTTCTGGAGTATCTGGTTCGCAACCAAGGCCGCGTGGTATCCCGCGCCATGTTGCTGCGGCACGTCTGGGATCTTCATTTCGATCCCTCGACGAATATCATCGACGTCTACGTCGGGCGGGTGCGTCGCAAAGTCGACGGCCAGCAGGCCTATCCGCTGATTCATACGGTTCGCGGCATCGGGTACTGTCTCCGTGCTCCTGGCTAAGACCTTAAGGTCATCGACCTTCAAGCTGGCGCTGATCGCGATCGCCACCTTCGGCGTGGTCGTGTCGGCGCTTTTCAGCTACGTCTATCTCTCCACCTCTTCCTATGTGCGCGGCCGATCGGATCGCGCCATCATGACCGAATATTCGAGCCTGCAGGCCGCTTACGAACGATTGGGCCGCGACGGGCTGCTCGCCTTGATCGGACAACGCATCGCCGACAAAAGCTTTGCGGACAGCGTCTATATCCTCGCCGATCCATCGTTGGCCCCTATGGGCGGCAACCTCAAGACATGGCCGTCGACGGTGACGGCAGGCAGCGGATGGACAGAGTTTCGCGCAAGCGAGCCGTTGCCGAACGCGACAAACCCGCCGCTCCTGCGGGCAATGCTCGGGACGCTTCCAGGCGGCGATCGTCTGCTGGTGGGCCGCGATATCAGCGAGCTCGACAGCTTTACCGATCAGATCAAGACCGCGGTGATCTCGGTCGGCGCATTGTTGGTCGTGCTTGCGGGGCTCGCGAGCATCCTGGTGACGCGCCGGACCGTCGGGCGGATCGAGCAGATCAACGCCACCAGCCGGGCCATTATGCAGAGCGGCCTCGACAAGCGCATCCCGCTCCGTGGCAGCCATGACGAATGGGATCGCGTTGCCGAGAACCTGAACCTGATGCTGGAGCGCATCGAGACATTGATGGGGGAAGTCAAACAGGTGAGCGACAATGTCGCGCACGATTTGCGCACGCCGCTGACACGCATGCGCGGACGGCTGGAGAAGGCCTATCACGGCCAGCGCGCCAGCGAGGATGATCAAGCGCTGATCGGCCACACCATCGCCGATCTCGATGCCGTGTTGCGGATTTTCTCGTCGATCACCCGAATTGCGCAAATCGAGACCCAGGCGCGCAAGGACGCGTTTCGGACCGTCAACCTGGTCGAAATCGCTGGCGAAGTGGTCGAGCTGTACGATGCCGCGGCCGAACAGGACGGCACCCGCCTCACTGTGGTCGGCGATCGCGAGGTGCTGGTGACCGGCGATCGTGACCTGATTTTTGATGCCATCGCCAATCTCGTAGACAATGCGATCAAGCATGGCCGCACCGGGGGACAAGTCGTCGTTGCGACCGAGAACATCGGCGGCAGCCCGGTGATCTCGATCAGCGATGACGGGCCCGGAATTCCCGAATGCGAGCGGGAGCGTGTTTTCAAGCGTTTTTACCGGCTCGAACGCAGCCGCTATACGTCAGGAAACGGCCTCGGGCTCAGCCTGGTTGCTGCGGTGGCCCGTCTTCATGGCGCGCGGATCGAAATGCTCGATAACGCGCCGGGTCTCAAGCTCAGGCTTTGGTTTTCGCCGGCCAGTTAGTCAGGGAGATGCTGGAACCTTGTTGTCGTGGGTTAGCCCTGCGTTTAAGCTGAATGGACCCGAGGGCGTGAGGCTTCGCATGACGGACCGGCGATCGCTGATGAAAGTGCTGGCCGGCGCAGCGCTCTTCGCCGTTGCGCGCAGAGCAGCCGCAGAGAAAGAAAAATCATTCACCATTGCTTGCTTTGCTTCCGGACGAGGATCGCAACTTCGTGCCGAAGTTTTTGGGCCGGCTCGGCGAACTTGGCTATGTTGAAGGGCAAAACCTGCACTTCGTCTATCGCTCCGCCGAAGGCCGCCCCGAACTGTTGCCGGACCTCGCGTCCGATCTTGTCAGGATGAAGCCTGATGTGCTCGTCACCGGATTTGGCACGGTCGCCGCCAAGACGGGCAAAGCCGCTTCCGACCGTGTCGCCGTAGTCTTCATGGCGGTCGGCGATTCCATCGGCGCGGGCATCGTCGAAAGTCTAGCCCGCCCCGGTGGCAACGTCACCGGACTGTCGGACCTGGCCGCCGGCTTGCAGGGCGGCCGGCTTCAGCTGGTGCAGGAGATGGCCCCGGCAAGCCCGCTGTTTGCGGCGATCATGAATCCGGGCACGCCGTACGCGCCGCTGGCCTACAAGGAGCTCGAGGCCGCAGCGAAAGTTGCCAAGATACAGGTCCGCGCCTTCGAGGTGCGCACACCTGCGGAAATCAAGCCGCAGCTCGAGGCCGCCAAGGCCGCAGGGGCCGGCGGCCTGGTGGTGCTGGAGGATCCGCTCACCCTAAGTCAGAAAAGTGAGATCGCAGCGCTCGTCTTGAGCCTGCGTTTGCCTGCGATCTACGGTTATCGCGAATTCGCCGAAGCGGGTGGCCTGATGTCGTACGGCACCGACCATGCCGCACAATGGCGGCGCGGCGCGGAGATCGTCGACCGCATCCTCAAGGGCGAGAAGCCATCCGACATCCCGGTCGAGCAGCCGACCAAGTTCGAGCTGGTCATTAATCTGAAGACCGCCAAGGCCTCGGGCTTCACCGTTCCGGAGCTCGTGATGGTTGGCGCCGATGAGGTGATCGAGTGATGGCGAAGCGAACCCTCGACAACCCATTCGGCACGAGGTTGTCGCCAATGTCGTAGGTACGTTCCGTTACCGATGTCTCCGGGCTGGACAGGCGAAGGGTGGCGGAGAGGGAGTCAGTCAACCCCCATTGAAAGATAAAGATTTTCGGCCTTCCTGGGTCAAAACCCACCATTGGCGCTGCGGCCCGAAATGGGATTTCGACTTCGACAAAACCCTGTCCCGCCCAATGGCCCTGTCGTCGACAACAGCTCACCAAGCGACTAGCGAAAGACAAATTGCCGTCGCATCTCTCAGCCTGATCCGGCCCGACCAGCCCCGGAATCTGATGGTGGCTCATCCGGGTTCTGGCCCGGCCTTTCAATTTCCGTCGGCGGTCGACGTCAAGGAAGAGTCCTTGCGCGGTTTCGCAAGGCAACGTAGCGCGGAATGAGGCGCGATGTGGCGTGGTTGCCGGCTTGGAACACCCCGTCAATCTTTTTCGCGGCCTATCCCTGGTGCGTGCCCGTCACTACGGCTGGCAATTGAGTACCGCGGCTGGCAGCGGGCAAAATCCCGGCCCCCCGAGCAAGCAATTGCATTCCTCTTTATCGACCTGTACGCGACTAGCGGACAACAGTTTGACAACAGGACAGGACGTCATGAGTGCGACCTTCGAATGTCGATGCGGCAAGCCTGTCAGATGTCCAAACTCGTGAGCCCATAATAGATGATCGGGGTACTTTACGTTCGTTGGGAGCGAATCTTTGTGTTCGCTGGGATCAACGACAATTATCGAACGAAAATGAATCGGAAAAGAACATCCGTCAAATGGCCCTTGTAGGCCCGGCCTGCAGAAAGGGATTTCTTTGACAATCTTGATATGGAAATCGACACCAGCGACATTGGAATCAATTTTATGTACCGCATCTCTGTGCTGCTCGTCCACGATGTCTGTAGATGTACTGGCTGATCCGAAGGTGCGAATCGGGCCTTTCAGTGAGAAGGTCACATTACATCCAACGTCGGCGTCGCCGTTGCTTTCGGAATTTTTCTGCAGCATCGTCGAGGCGTCTTTCAGGATATTCCTGATCTCCTTCGCGCCCAGCGGTTCTTTAAGGCTGGCGTGACGACTGATACTGACTGAGTATGTGCTCTGCGCGCACGCTTCGTCGACTAACAGCAGTAGAGCAGAAGAAAGGATGGCCATGATCATTCGCATTTTCATTTCCATGGCTGTCTGAACACGACGCATTCGCCGCACGTCTGGTCTATGAGACCGCGCTAATCGTCACGTATCGCCGGGGAAACTACCTCTTCGGCGCTCGCTTCCGCGCGGGTTCCAACTTCTTTCGCAGTATTCCTTTGACCTCCTTGATTTTTGTGAACAGCTTCGGATTGGTTTTCATTATTGCGCGGATCTCTCTGGAATTTTGCAGATGCTGTACAGCAAGCCGCCTGAGCTTCTGGCGATCACTTGTGCTGAGATGTTTTACTTCACTCTCACTGAACGCTCCCACACCGCTGCCCATGGCACTATCTCCTTGGATTCGCATTGCCGGTTAGATCATGAAGAGAACGAAAGGACGTATTTACCTATTCGATGGCTCATTCAGCGAAATGCGTATGGACGAGATTGGCTGCTCCGGCTGCGTTGTCATGCGTTCAAGCACCTCGCGGAAATCGCGAAGCAGGCGATCGATCGTCCGGGCTTGGAGGAGGCGCGGCTTGTAGACGCAAGTCCCTGCCAAGCCATTGGCGGATTCCCTGAGCATCAAAATAGCATCAAATGACGTTATCGTCACCAAGGGTACCAGCATGTTCGGATTGGCCTCCTCGAAACTGAGCTTGTGCCCAGGGTTTGCGACCTGACGCAATGTGGCATTCTCCAATAATATCATCACGTTAGCTAGCGGCGCGAGTTGGCGCTCGCGCTCGAGGTTTTGAACGATCTCGTCAAAAGGAAAATTCTGGTTGGCGAAGGCTGCGAGCGCGGTCGAACGGACGCGACGCATCACCTCGCGAGGATTGGGGTCGCCACCAAGATTGGTGCGGAGAACTACCGTGTTGACCAGCGGGCCAATAAGGGCCTCGGTCCCCGGGCGATTGCGATTGGCAACGTTCGTGGCCACTCGAACGTCGTCCTCACCTAGGTAGCGATGCAACAGCGTTTTCAGGGCAGCGACCAGCGTCATGTACAACGTGACACCTTCCTGGTGGGCGAAGCGTTTGGCGGTTTCCGCCAGGCTCGCCGGCAACATCCACGCCCGCCGCGCCGTGCAAAGATCATCGATTGTCCGTGTCGGACCGGACTTAGCCAGCCGCACGACGGGCAGCGGCTCTCGCAGTTGCTCTCGCCAGTACTCAAGCTGCGCAACCATCTCCGAATGTAATTGCCAGCGCCGCTGCCAGTGCGCGAAGTCCGCGTACTGGATCGAGAGCGGCGCCAGGGGGGATTCCTCATGGTTTGAGAACGCGTCGTATAAGTCGACGAGCTCCTCGACGAACACGCCGAGCGACCAGCCGTCGCAGATAACTTGGTGCATGGAGATGAGGAAGAGGTGTTCCTGCTCAGCCAGGTGCACCAGGCGCGCCCGAATGAGGGGACCCTTCGTGAGGTCGAAGGAATGAAGCACTTCTTCTTGAATGAGTTGGTGCCCGATAGTCTTCTTCTTGGAACGCGGAAGCGCCCGCAGATCGTCGAATGCCAGCGGTACGGCCAACTCGGGCGCAATGACCTGCACGCATCGACCGTCGATATGGGCGAGGGTTGTGCGAAGAATTTCATGGCGCCGCACGATTTCGTTGATGCTCCGCTGAAGGACTGCGACGTCGAAAGGCGACGTCAATCGGAGCGCATAGAGGATATTGAAAAAAGGTATGTCAGGCAGAGCGTGCTGGAGCTTCCATAACCGCTCCTGTGCGATGGAAGCTGTTACTATTCCATTTTCTCGGGGCACGCGGACAATGGTTGAGGGAGGTCGAGACGCTGGGCCGGTGTGAACCAGTGTTTCAACGTCGTGCGCCACTTCGGCAACAGTCGGCGCGTCGAAAAACCGTGAGACCTCGAGTTCGACCTTCGTAACGTTGTAGACGTGGGCGAGAACGTCGGTGGCCAAGAGAGAGTCTCCGCCCGCCGCGAAGAAGTCATCGTGAATACCGATCTGTTCAACCTGGAGGATCTCTGCCCAGTGCTTGGCCAGCAGCTTCTCGAGCGCCGACCGTGGCGCGACGAAGGCCCGCGGGAGGGCTGCGCCGTTCGCCACACCCAATTTAGCCGCCAAGCCGATACGCTGCACTTTACCGGTATGGCCTTTAGGTATTTCCGTGACGATGAGTATCTGGCGCGGGACCTTGAAGTCCGCGATGCGCCCAGCGGCGAACTGACGAATGTCTTTCACCGTTGCCACAGCGTCAGGCCACAGCACGATGGCCGACGCGACATCCTCCCCCAACGTGGCATGCGGGACGGAAAAGGTCACGGCCTCTGCCACCGCCGGGTGTTCCAGGAGTACTTCGTCAACTTCCTGCGGAGCGAATTTCTCCCCGCCGCGATTTATTAGCTCCCCAATGCGGCCAGCGAGAAACAGGTATTCGTCGTCATCGAAGAAACCAAGATCGCCCGTCTTGAACCAATCGCCTGCAAATGCTGCCTGGGTCGCCGTCTGGTTACCCTCGTAACCTGACATGACGCTCGCGCCACGGACGACGACTTGTCCCCTCTCACCGCGAGGCAGCAGAGCCCCTCCTTGGTCCATGATTGCGACGTCCAAACCCACTCGTATCCCCACCGAACCCGCCTTGCGCTGGCGTGGTGGTAGCGGATTGCACGCGATGGGCGACGAAGCAGTTTCCGTCATCCCATAGAACTCGATCACGGAGGTCCCGAAAGTCCGCTCCAGCTCCATGAGGATGCGGGTTGGTAGAGGAGCTGCGGCGGAGCGGACGAAGCGCAGCCGACTGTCGATCACTCGCAGACGATTGTGCCGCGAGTGGGCGAGAATTGCTTGATGCATGGTAGGCACCGCGGAGTACCATGTCGGCTGGAAAGCGGTTAACCACGCAAAGAAGCTGTTGACGTCACATCCGGGGGTACACACGACGCTCGCACCGGCCGCCAGCGAGGCCAGCACCGTGGCATTGAAACTATAGCTATGAAACAGCGGCACGACATTCAGACATCGATCAGTTTCTCTTAGTGCCAGCGCCGCACCACACGCGTAAGCTGACGCACAAATGTTGGCGTGCGTGAGCGGGACAATCTTGGGCCGCGACGTTGTGCCTGAAGTAGGTAGCAGGAGCGCCACGTCGCCGGCGCTGCTGACTGGCTCGTCGCACGGCACACTCCCTTGTCCTCCCGTGAGCGCGAAGAAGCCAGCCTCTGCATCGAATGCGGTCGACAGCTCGATGACACCGACACCGCGCGAGAGCGCCGCTCGGCGAGCCGGCGAATCAATTCCAGCTAACGTAATCAACGCGCGAGGCCGCAAATCAGCGAGATACCTGTCCAGCTCCTCGTTCCCATAGGCTGGGTTCACCGGTGCGCACGCCCCGATCGCCGCCACGGCGAAAACCGCCACCGCCATCTCCGGACCATTCGGCAGCACCACGGCGATTCGGTCACGATGGCCGATCCCCATGGCCCGTAGCGTGCGCCCGATCTTGTCGATGTGCTGATAAAGACGCCCATAGGTCAGCGGAGCGCGCCCCGGCGCGAGAATCGCCGGCGCGTCAGGAATTCGCTTGGCCTGATGTTCCAGCAGGTGAGCTAGGCACGAAAACGGAACCGAAGGCTTTGGGTATTTGGTAGGTTCGGCCGGCATGTTTCTCAATCCGGGTTGGAAGTACCGCCTAACTGAGACTGGGGATTGTGGTGGCAGGCTAAACCTGAGGGCCGATATCGCCAGAGTTCTTCATGTCCGCCCGTGCCTCGAGCCAGAAAGGCAGGTCCATTTCTCGGTATAACATTGTCGCGGCGGTCATATTCTCCTGGGCCTGCTTCGGCTGGCCGATGCGGTCGTAGAGCTTCCCCAGGCCAAGGCGACAGTGGGCGACAAGCGGACGCATGCCACGTAACTGAGCGAGTGCTAGAGCCTGTTGGTAGTGAGCTGCGCCGCTTTCGGCATCGAACTGGCCTGGATGGGTTGCTAAATCACCAAGCAGTCGCAGCGCATGGGCCGTGAAGCCAGGCTGGCGCTGAGCGGATTCAGCCGAGCGACAGGCCAGGCGCCGCGCCTCATCGAGCCGGCCGAGCAGCAGACAGGCACGACTCACCGCGTGATAGCCCCAGGCGCGGTGACCAACGATTCCCCTCGCCGCCTGAAGTTCGAGGAGCCGCTCACCCTCTCGCACCCGGCTCAAAGCCTCGTCAGCCTCACCGATCTGCGCCAGCGCCCAAGCGGAGGAAGCAACCGCCCAGGGAAGAAGCATGGCGACTTCTGTCCCAGGCACGTTCATCCAGTGGTCGACTAGTGAGCGCGCCCTCACCCAGTCCCCTTCGAAAAGGTGAATCATACTTGCTGCCAAGTGCGCCCAACCTATCGTGTGAGCGTTTTGGGTTTGCTCAGCGAGTTGGATCGCCTCCGTCTCGTACTTCTCCGCCTCGGCAAATCTGCCGAGCTCGGCAAGGCTCATAATCAGCCACGAGCGACCGAAGACTGATGCCGGCACCGCCAAACCGAGATATTCGTTGCCCCATTCGACGGGCAGCGCGGTGAGGCACCCAGTTGCGATCTCGACGACGTGCTCGTACTCGCCACGGTAGTAGTACGCCTCCTCTAGACAGCTTGTTGCGACGGCGCCAAGCCTCAAGTCCCCACCGCGCCGCGCGATCTCCACGGCGCGGGTGCCGGTCACGAGGGCTTCGTCCAGCTCATCTAGCGTTGACAGGACGGTCGTCATGAAACTGCAGACCTGGCCGCGGCGGCGATCGTCTTTCAACCGTTCGGCGACGGCCTCGGCCTCGCGGAGGTGCTCGAGCATCTGCCCGACTTCACCAAGCTGGCGCAGCACCGGCCGCAACTCAAGGCGGATCTCGAAGGCGTTCTCCAGCGCAGCGTCACTCTCTGGCAGTAACTTGAGAATACCAAGCGCCTGCTCGAAGCAAGCCCGAGCTTCCAAAAGCGCCGACCGTCCGGCCGCCTTCGCTCCGGCCTGCCGGAGATAGTGCACTGCCTTCTCTTGCAGCTCGCCTCGGACAGCATGATGCGCGAGCAGCTCGACCTGCTCGCTTAGTCGATCGGCATAAATCTTTTCTATGGCATCCACGACGCGCGCGTGGATCTCGCGGCAGCGTTCGTGGAGCACCCCACTGTAGGCGACGTCATGGGTGAGGGCGTGCTTGAACGTATACTCCAGGTCAGGAAACAGCCGTGTCGAATAGAGGAATTCGGCTGCCTGGAGATTGTCGAGTCGACCGCGAAGCTCGTTGTCCTTCAGCCCGCAGATCGCATGTAGGAGCTCGAATGGGACGGTGGGTCCAATTACGGCCGCCTCCTCCAGCAGGTGCTTGTCGGTGGCGGGCAACGCGTCAATGCGCGCAGCAAGGACCGCCTGCACCGTTGGTGGAACCTCAGTGCTCGAGAACGGCCTTGCAAGGCGGTAGTTGCCCTCGAGCGCACTAGTATCGATCAACGATCGCACTATCTCTTCGACGAAGAAAGGATTCCCGTTGGCGCGCTCCTCCAGGAAGTGCTTCAGTCTGTCCAGACTAGGGTCGGAGCCCAACAGGGCTTGAAGGAATTCCGCGAGGCTTTCGCTAGCAAGGGGATCCAGATGTAGGTGATGATAGTTTGGCCTGTTCCTCCATTGATCCCGGTATTCGGGCCGGTAGCAAACCACCAGGAGCATACGACTATCCTGCGCGGCTACAACCACCTCGTTCAGCAAACCGAGGGAGAGCGAGTCGTTCCAGTGAAGTTCTTCGAAGACCGCAACGACCGGCCGCACGCGGCTCTCACTCAACAACAGGCGGACGACCGCCTGATACGTGTACTGTCGATGCTGGACTAGGTCGAGAGACCGGAACGGATGGTCCTCGTGCAGGGAATCGAGAAGATCCAGTAGTGGCGGAATGGCGTCCCGCAGCGATTGGTCGAGCCGTAATATCTGTCCTGTTACTTTCTCACGGATGGATTGGGTGCTGTCATCGGCGCTGATCTTGAAATAATCCCTAAGCAGTTCGATGATCGGCAGATAGGGCGATGCGCGGCCATAGGGAGCGGACTTCGATTCCAAAACCAGCCATTCTGCTGTGTAGTGCGAATGAACGAACTCGCGCACCAAGCGCGACTTGCCGACCCCCGCTTCGCCGACGATCGCCACCACCTGGCCTCGACCACGGCCGGCAAGGTGCAGCACGCGGCGGAGTTGCTCAAGCTCGACCTCGCGCCCTACGAAGCGCGTCAACCCCCGTCCAGCGGCGACCTGGAGGCGAGTCCGCGCCGCGCCGGCGCCGGTCACTTCATAGACTTGCAGCGGCCCGGCTAGCCCCTTCACTTCGACAGGGCCGAGGCGCTTCATAGCGACGTAGCCTTCCGCCAATCGGAACGTGGCGGCCGTTGTAAGTACCGAGCCGGCCTTTGCCATCTGTTCCATGCGAGCCGCCAAATTCGCTGTCTGGCCAACCACGGTATAATCCATGTGCAGATCGTTGCCGATGGCACGGACGACGATCTCCCCTGAGTTGATCCCGACTCGAATCTCTATTGCCGGTCCATGAGACCGATGAACCTGGTCTGAATATCGGGCGACTGTCTCTTGCATCCTGAGCCCAGCATAACAAGCGCGCACGGCATGATCCTCATGAGCGATCGGCGCGCCGAAGAGGGCCAAGATCCCGTCACCCATGACCCTGTTCACGGTACCTTCGTAGCGGTGGACTGCCTCAATCATGCATTCGAGCACCGGATCGAAGAGCTTCTGTGCAGCCTCGGGGTCGCGGTCAGAAAAGACCTCCATCGAGCCCTTGATATCGGCGAACAGAACGGTGACCTGTTTGCGCTCGCCCTCGATGCTGGCCCGTGCGCCCAGGATCTGATCGGCGAGGTGCTGAGGGGTGTAACTCCTAGGCGAGACAAAGCGGGGACCGTTCTCAACGGGCTTTACGGGATGGCCACATTCGGGACAGAACTTGGCGGTTGTCGGCACCGCACATCCACAGCTGCCGCAAACTCGCGCCAGCGGAGCTGCACACTGGTCGCAAAACTTCGCGTCAACAGTGTTCTCGTGCTCACAGCTTGGACATTTCATTGCGGGCCCTCGAGCAAGACGCGAGCCGAATGCGCTGCAAGCCTAGCGTCGCGAACGATCGGTAACAAGCCATATGTCTCCCTCAAACCAGCGCCGGCCCCAGATGTTGATCTGGCTCAATGTCCGGGAAGGGCCAAAACGGACCTGGGGATGAGTCCGTTCTACCCCCAAAAGCAAGCCGGTTTGACGGGGAGGGTGTGGGGCCACCGCCTTTTTACACCGTCAACCCATCGGACCGTAGTTACCCGACGAAGTAACCGGGAATGGTCTGAGGGCTTGGTCCGCACAGCATCTCCAGCGAGATTACTTCGCTGGGAAGATGTTCGATGGTGTTATGGGTTTAGGCTGAGAACTGCTCCGTCTCAGTCCGCTCGGCCGCTGGAAGCGCGGGTGCCGCGACAAGCGCGCTGTTCAGCTTGGCGCCAAACCGGAAACGTTCGCTTAACTTATCCCTTTCACGACCGCGAAGTGCTGGTCACCGCTTGCGGGCGGCTCTGCCTGCATCGCAAACGGATCAACATCTCCACCGTGCTGGTCGGCCAGAAACTCGGCATCAAGGAAGTCGACGAGGGCATTTGGCTCGCAAGCTTCATGCACTATGATCTTGGATACTTCGACCTCGAGCAGAAAACCCTGCAACCCCTCGACAACCCGTTCGGCACAAGGTTGTCACCCATGTCTTAGGTACGTTCCGTTACCGATGTCTGCGGGCTGGACAAAGTGTAGTGTGGCGGAGAGGGAGGGATTCGAACCCCCGATAGGCTTGCACCTATGCCGCATTTCGAGTGCGGTGCATTCAACCACTCTGCCACCTCTCCAAGGCGCCAAATCAGGAGCTAGCCCCCGGGTTGCGGCCGTGTTCTAGGCGAGGACGGCGGACCAGACAAGCCGCGGAACCAATAATTCCGAAAAGTCATGATCGGGGGAAAAGCAAAGTCTCGACCCAGAGAAAAAGCGCAGACAAAAAAGGAGGCAGTCATGGAGCATTTGAGCGTTCGCGCTAACGGCGCGGCATTCCATGTCGCCCGCACCGGAACCGGCAAGCCGCTGGTGCTGCTGCACGGCTGGCCCGAATTCTGGCTGACCTGGGAACCAGTGATGGCGCGGCTCGCCGATCGCTTCACGCTGTTTGCGCCCGATCTGCGCGGCTTCGGCGACAGCGACAAGCCGGACGGCCCGTTCGGCCCCGACCAGCATGCCGCCGACATGCTGGCGCTGATGGATGCGCTCGGCATCACACAGGCCGGCATCGTCGGCCACGACGTCGGCGGCGCGGTGATGCAGCCCTTGGCGCGAACCGCGCCGGAGCGCTTGGCCGGATTGTTCTTGTTCGATTTCGTCTATCCCGGCATCGGCGCGCGCATGGCCGAGCCCGATCGGCTCAATCATATCTGGTATCAGTCCTTCAACCAGATGGAGATGGCGCCTCGCCTGGTCGGCGCCACGCGCGAAAACTGCCGCAGCTACATTGCCCATTTCCTTAAAAGCTGGGCGCATCGCAAGGACGCCTTCGACGACGTGCTGGAAGCGTTCACCGATAATTTCTTCAAGCCCGGCAATCTCGCCGGCGGCTTCGCGCATTATCGCGCGTCCCATGCGGGACGAATCAAGATGATGAAGGGCGAGCTACCGCGGCTTGCGCCGATCGGTGTGCCGACCTGCATCCGTTGGGCCGAGCACGATCCGCTGTTTCCCTATGCGTGGACTGATCGGTTGAGCGAGACCTTTGCAAATCTTGATCTAGCTGTCTTCCCTGACGTCGGGCATTTTCCGCATCGGGAAGATCCCGATCGCGCCGCCGCGGAGATCGCGGGTTTTTTCGCGCGCATCGGCTGGAAGTGATTCTGATGACAAGAAAAGGGTGGGACCGCCGGACGCGAAAAAAACCGGCGGTCCCGTGCCGCTTCATTGCAATACTGGCCGGGAAGGGCGGCTTCGCCGGTCAGCGTGATGCGACGAGATAACGCTAGCAAGGCGCGCGAGGACCGCAACGCGATTGCGATTTTAACCTAACCGATCAAGGTTACGCGCCGCGCGCTTAACCTTGATGTCACTCAAGCCGCGAGCTTCAGAATCTCGACCACGTCGCCAGCTTCGCGGATCGGCTGCGGATTGGACCGGGTGAAGATCGACAGCATCGCGTTCTTGCCGATCAGCCCAAAGCGGTCTTCGTGAACGCCGACGTCGGAAAGCTTGCGCGGCAAGCCTAGCTTGGCGATGAAGGCGGCAAACGCCTCGCTCGCATCCATCTCAGGCGATCGCAGCGCTTGCGCGATCGACTTCTGCGCCTCCGCCGTCGCCGGGCGGTTATAGCGCAGCACACTTGGCATCATCACCGCCGTGCAGAAATAATGCGGCACGTCGCAGGTGCCGCCCAGCACATGACCGATGGCGTGGCTTGCGCCCATCGGAACGCGCGCCTGCAATCCGAATGCCGAGAGCCAGGAACCCAACTGGCAGTTGACGCGCGCTTCTTCGTCGTTCGGGTTCTCCCTGGTGCGCAGCAATCCGTCACGCAGATAGCGCAGGCCGGCAAGACAGACGCTCTCGACCAGGGCATTGCCACGAATCGAACAGACCGCCTCGATGCCGTGATCCATGGCGCGCGTGCCGGAGCCGAGCCACAGCTCTTCCGGCGTGTATCTGGTGATGGCGGGATCGAGAATGATCGAGCGCGGCATCATCATCGGGTGGTTGAAGATCTGCTTCAGCTTGCGGCGGGCGTCGGTCACCAGCGTGCCGGAATTGTATTCGCCGCCCGACAGCGTGCTCGGGATCGCGATCATCCGAGCCTTGGGGTTGCGAAATCCGCCAAAGCGCCGCTCCGGCGTCGTCTCAAATCCGTCGAGGCCATCGGAATCGAAGATCTCGTGCTCCATGCACATCAGGACGATCTTCGCTGCATCCACCACCGAGCCGCCGCCGACCGCGACGACGAGATCGGCGCCGGCCTGTTTGGCTTCGCGAGCTGTTCGGACCACGACTTCCCGCGTCGTGTGCTGCGGGATGCCATCAAACGTGCCGGCATATCGCTCGCCGAGCGACGTCCGCAGCTTCTCGATCTCGTCGGTCTTGGTGTTAAGTGTTCGGCTCGCGATCAGGAAGACGCGGCGGGCGTCAAGGCGCTCGGCCTCCTCGCGCAGCGCCTCGGCCGCAGGCTTGCCATAGATCACCTGCTCCATTGGGGGGAACTGGTAGCTGCCGGCGGTCTGCATGTTTCGCTCCGTTGGTTGGCCGCGCCACGCGCGCGTCTGCTGCAAGGGATCTGCCGCGCCTTTAGGAGGCGGCGGCGCGGATCGGGCGCTTCACGGAAGAACCGTCGAGAAACCCCATCAGCCGGCCGCGAATGATGCGGTCGGCTTCACTCATGATGCGCTCGATCAATTCCTTCACCGACGGGATATCGTGGATCAGCCCCGCCACCATGCCGCAACTCCAGGCGCCGGCCTCCATGTCGCCATCGATCATCACCTTCGGGTAGACGCCCGCGACCTGATCGTGGATGTCCTCGATCTTGAGGCTTCGGCCCTTTTCGCGCTCGATCTCGAGCAGGCGCTCCACGCCGGCGTTTTTCAACACCCGTTCGGTGTTGCGTATCGCGCGCATGATCAGCCGGGTGTCGAGCTCGGACGCCGCCACCAGCGCTCGCTTGACGTTCTCATGCACCGGCGCTTCCTTGGTCGCGATGAAGCGCGTGCCCATGTTGATGCCGGAGGCGCCCATGGCGAGCGCTGCCACCAGGCTGCGCGCATCCGCCATGCCGCCGGATGCCACGAACGGAATCTTTAATTCCTCGGCGGCGCGCGGCAGCAGGATCATATTCGGCATGTCATCTTCACCGGGATGACCGCCGCACTCAAAACCATCGACGCTCACCGCGTCGCAGCCGATCTTTTCAGCTTTGAGCGAATGGCGCACTGAAGTGCATTTGTGGATCACCTTGATCCCGGCCGCCTTCAGCACCGGCATATATGCTTCCGGGCTGCGGCCGGCGGTCTCGACGATCTTGATGCCGCCCTCGACGATGGCGCGGATATATTCGGGATAGGGCGGCGCCGAAAAAGCCGGCAGGAAAGTGAGATTCACGGCGAACGGCTTGTCCGTCATCTGGTGGCAGCGGGCGATTTCCTTTGCGAGCAGTTCGGGCGTTTTTTGCGTGAGGCCGGTGATGATGCCCAATCCGCCGGCGTTTGAGACCGCAGACGCGAGTTCGGCAAATCCGACGTAGTGCATGCCGCCTTGGATGATCGGATGCTCGATGCCGAACATTTCGGTGATGGCTGTCTTCACATGTCCCTCCCTGGGTTGACCGGCCGCGCAACTTTCGTCGGCACGCTCACCATTTCTCGCCAAAGGGGCGGATTTCAAGCTCAAATGTCCAGGCGCTCTTCGGCTGCTGATAGAGCTGCCAATAGGAGGCCGCAACCGACGCCGGCGGCATCAAGAGATCGGGATTATCGAGCGCGCCCGGCCCAAGTGCCTCCAGCCGCCGCTGCCGCACCCATTCGGTATCGACGCCGGCATCGATGATCAGATGCGCGACATGGATGTTCTTTGGTCCCAACTCGCGCGCCATCGCCTGCGCCACCGCGCGCAGGCCGAACTTCGCGCTGGCAAAGGCGGCATAGCCGCTGCCGCCGCGCAACGACGCCGTTGCGCCGGTAAAGAAGATGTTGCCCTTGCCGCGCGGCAGCATCAGCCGCGCCGCCTCGCGGCCAGCGAGGAAGCCGGAATAGCAGGCCATCTCCCAGACCTTGCGGAACACGCGCTCGGTGGTCTCAAGAATCGGAAAATTGACGTTGGCGCCGATATTGAAGATGCAGACCTCGAGCGGCGCCTGCTTGTCGGCTTCGTGGAGGAAGGCGGCGATCTCCTCCTCCTTCCTCGCATCGAGCGAACGGGCATGGATTTCACCACCGGCGGCCTCGATCTCTTTTACCAGCGGCTCCAGCTTGGCGCCGTTGCGGCGCCCGGCGAAAATCGTAAAGCCTTCCGAGGCAAATCTCTTCGCGATCTCGCCGCCGATGAAATCCCCGGCCCCGATGACCGCCACGCTCGCGTTTCTCTTTTGCACGGTCGTCTCCATCAGCTGTGTGATACTCTATTGGAATTCGCGATGACTTTTTCTTGCGGCGCTCCGCAGCGACTCCGCCAGTTTGTGCTTGAGGATCTTTCCGGTCGAGGTCGCCGGCAGCGCGTCGAGAACGATGATTTCCGAGGGCCGCTTGTAGGACGTCAATTGCGGGGCAATATGGGCCATCAGGTCTTGCGGGCTTGTCTTTGAGCCCTTGAGCAGTTGGACAAAGGCGACCACCTCTTCATTGCCCTCCACCGGCCGGCCGACCACGGCGCATTGCACGACGGCGTCGTGCGAACTGATGATAGCCTCGATTTCGGCGGGATAGACGTTGAAACCGGAACGTATGATCATTTCCTTGGTGCGCCCGACGATGAACAGACAGTCGTCTTCGAACCGCGCGAGGTCGCCGGTGTTGAACCAGCCGTCGGCGTCGATGACGCTCGCCGTCAGATCTGGCGCGCGGTAGTAGCCGCGCATGACGTTGGGTCCGCGGACATGGAGTTCGCCAACTTCACCGTTTGCCGCGATCGAGCCGTGGCGCGCGACGATGCGCGCCTCCACCCCCGCCAACAGCGTGCCGACGGCCTGATCGTCCCTGGGCGCGTCGATGCGAACGCCCGAAATTCCCGGCGCGCATTCGGTGATGCCGTAGCCGTTGAGCAGCGGCAGCCCAAGCTCCTGCTCGACCCGTCTCTTGAGATCGAGATCGAGCGGTGCGCCCGCCACGGCGATCAGGCGCAACGAACCGCGATTGAGCCTCGGCAAGCCGGCGATCCGCTTGTATTCGAGCAGCCTCTGATAGGTCGCGGGCACGCCATTGACGATGGTGACGCCCCGTTCCGCGATCGCCTTGGCCAGCGCCGCCGGGTCGTATTTGGCAACCAGCCGCACCTTTGCGCCGGTCATCAGCGTCATGACGAGCAGGGAAATGCCGACGATGTGGGAAATCGGCAGCACGCAATATTGCGTGTCTTCAGCGGTCATCTTGCGAACGACGGCGGTGGTCCTCGCGCTGAACAGAAGATTGCGATGGGTCAGCATCACGCCCTTTGGCGCTCCCGTCGTGCCCGAGGTGTAGATCAGGACCGCGACTTGCCTTGCTGCATCTTCCTCCACCGGTTCGACCGAGGTGTCTTCGTTAAGCGTGGAGACGCCGATACCGGCGAGCGGCCCGACATCTTGCACATTTGCGCCGCTTCGCTCCGCATGCGCGGCAGCTTCGGACGACACATCGGCGGTGAAGAAGACGCGGCGCGCGCCGCTGTGATGGTTGATCTGATCGAGCTCGCGCGGCGAAAGCCGCGGATTGGCGACGATCGCCCAGGCATCCAGCCGGCTTGCAGCCAACAGCAGACAGGCCAGCGCGATCGAATTCTCGCTCACGATCATCAGGCGGTCGCCGGACCGGATGCCAAACCCGGCCAGCGCGTCTGCTGTCCCGCGGACCGCGCGATCGAGTTCGCGATAGGTCAGGCTTGAGCCGTCTTCGATCAAGGCCACGCGATCGGGCGTTGCCATGACGTGGGCATTGATCACCTCATGGATGCGGCTTGGCAGACCCTCGAGAATTCCGGCCGCAGTGATCGCTTCCACCGGCATCCCTACTGCTCCTCCGATTGCCTGCGACACCTGTTGAGTCAGGCCGTTTTGCTCAATGCCGGGCGGGTCTGCGCCACGATCGATTCCTCGACGTCGCGGAGTTGGTCCTTGCCAAAGAACATCTCGTTGCCGACAAAGAAAGTCGGCGAGCCGAACTCGCCGCGCGCGACTGCGTCGGTCGTGTTGTCGATCAGCTTTTTCTTGACGTCATCCTGTGCCGCACGGGCGATCAGGCGATCGATGTCGATACCCGACGACGCAAACGCGCGCCTGAACACTTCCGGATCGTCCATCTTCTTCGGCTCTTCCCACATGTGGTGGTAGGCGGCGCGAAAATACCTTTCGAAAACATTTTCGAACTGCGCGGCCACCGCGCCGCGCATCAGCATCAAGGTGTTGACCGGAAAGAACGGATTGGGTTTGAACGTCGTGATGTTGTGGCGGCGGATGAAACGCTCGGTTTCGAGCGCCTGATATTCGCCCTTGTTCTTGATCCCCTGCAGCGCTTCAGCCGGCGAGCGGTTGTTGGTCGCCTTGTAGACGCCGCCGAGCAGCACCGGGACATAGTCGAATTTGACCGAGGTGCGTTGCTCGATCGCAGGAAGCACGAGCTCGGCCAGATAGGCGTTGGGACTGCCGAAATCGAAGTGAAATTCGACCCTCAAGGGACTGACCATCGAATGACGTCCTTGGCTGGCGGCGGGCAGTGCCGGCCGTAATCCGGCCTATGCTGTAGCCTTATAGTTCTGTTTTAGAACTGTCAATCGCATATCAAGCGGTATTTATCGCGGCTCGGCTGGCTTGTTGAATGCTGCTCAGTGCCGATTTAGAATGAAGTGGCTTTCGGGATTCGTGCTCTAGCCCGGAACGGGTGACTGGAGAACCTCATGAAATGGGATGCGCTGGAGGAAGAGCCGTGTTCGCTGGCCCGTACCGTCGCCGTGATCGGCGACCGCTGGAGCCTCTTGATCCTGCGGGAATGTTTTCTGCGCAAGCGACGGTTTGAAGCGTTTCAATCCTCGCTCGGGATCACCCGTCATCTGTTGGCCGAACGCTTGAAGAAGCTGGTGCGGTTCGGCGTGCTGCGCCGGATCCCCTATCAGCAGTCACCCAAGCGCTACGAGTACATCCTGACCCAGAAGGGGCTCGATCTTTACCCGGTGATCATGTCGATCGTGCATTGGGGCAACATCCATATGGTCGATTCGCGCGGGCGCCCAATGCTTCATGAGCACAAGAAGTGCGGCAAGATGTTCGATCCGGTGATGGTCTGCTCGGAGTGCGGCGAGCCGGTTACGGCAAAAGGCGTTCACGTGCATCCCGGACCCGGCGCGCGCCAGGCGCCGACGGCGGCATAGCGTCATTTCCGCGCGAACGCTAGGTGGGACGACCGCCTATTCGAGGCCCGCGTCCAAGATCTCGCCGAACTGATCCCAACTGGTGCCGTTCCAGCGTTGCAGCTGCATCTGCGTCCAGACCTGGTTGTTGGCGCTGCTGGTGTTGATCCTGATGCCGGGCAGCGTGGTCGGCAACGCGAAATCCCTGAGCGACTTGGCTTGCTTCAGGATATTGGCGCGCGACAGATCATTGCCGCACTGATTGAGGATTTGTTCAAGCAGCATGCCTTGCTGATAGCCGGTCAGGTAGCTGGTATTGGTGATATCGGCGGCTGCGAGGTATTTCTCGAAGAAGGCGCGATAGGCTCGGACGCCCGGATCCTGCTGCCACTTTGGATCATTGGGGTCCTTGTTGGGCGTGCCTACAATGACACCGATCGAATTTTCCAGGCCCGCCGGCTTGAGTGTTCCAGCGACCGAGCTGGACGGAAAGTTGATGAGGATCGTCGGCTTCCAGCCGATCTCGGCGGCCTTGCGGATCGCTTGCGCCGCGAATTTCGGCGTGCCGGCGACGAACAGGGCTTCCGCCCCCGAGCTCTTCAAGGTGACGACCTGGGAATCCACGGTCGGTTCGGTGACATCGTAGGCAGCGGTGACGACCCGCTTGTCGAACTCGGCGCCGAGAAATGTCCGGAAGGCGTTGACATAGTCTTTGCCGAGATCGTCATTCTGGAACAGGATCGCGACCTTCGCCGCCGGCAATGTGCGGCTCAGATATTTGGCGTAGACCTTTCCTTCGGTGTCGTAGCTGACGAGCCCGGTGGTGATCAGCGGATAATCCTTCACGTTGGCGAACTTGCTCGACCCGGTGACGATCGCAAGCGACGGAACGTTTTTGATCGCCAGATATTTTGCAACCGCCGAGTTGCCGGCGGTACCAAGCTGGCCGAACATGAACGCGACCTGGTCGCTCTCGACCAGCCGGCGGACATGCTCGACCGCTTTTGGCGGACTGTAGGCATCGTCCAGCGCGATGTAGTTGATCTTGCGCCCTCCGATGCCGCCATTGTCATTGATCGATTGCACGTATGCGAGCGTGCCGCGCCCAACCAGGCCGATCGAGGATGCCGGGCCGCTGAACGGAAAAACGCCGCCGATCTTGATTTCGGTCGGCGTGACACCCGGCGCATCGGCAGCGTGCGAGCCGCCCGCCCACCCGCAAACAATGGCCATCAGCGTTGCGCAAACGAGCTTGACGCCGTCGGCCATGGAATCCCCCCGATCGGCTCTATGCCTGCATGGCGTCACCCGATCAGCGGTGGCGTATACAGTTCTGTTTTAGAACTTGTCAACCAAAATCTGGCCCAGGCCTGATCGCGGGGCTTAAGAGGACGCAAGCTCGGAGAGATTCTTTGATGGGCGGGCGGACGCAACGGCCTCAGTTCTGATTTGGGCCTTTCCCGACAGGAAACGCCGTTGCCCCGAGGGCGATCGGCGGCAGGGCTTCGGCCTATTTGTCTTTATCCTTCCCGTTCTTATCCTTCTTGCCGTTATCTTTTCTGCGGTTGGTGAAGCGCGCATTGCCGAGCCCGGTGCCGATGGTCAGCACGCCCCAGTGCTCGACATCCTGCATGAACGGCACCTCGGAGAGCCCCTGCACCACGCCGTCATTGTGCATCAAGACCACGGTATCGTGAGCGCCGATCTTCGGGATACCCTCGATCAGGCTTGCCGGCAGGTTGAACTTGCTGCTCTCCCAGTTGCCGGGCAGATTCTGCGCACCCTTCTGGATCGAGCCGTCCGTGTTGATCACGCCGGGGCACGCTATTCCAATGAACGGCGCGAGTTTGAGGTCTTCGGATTCGGCCAGCTCGATCAGTTCCTTCAGCATCTTGACGAGCCGCTTCACCGCAGCTTCGCGCGTCGGCTCGTCATCGGCGTGGCGCCACAGCTCAGATTTCCACACATGAGCCTTGGACAGGTCGGGCGCCTTCTTGCAGCGCGTCTCGACCACGCCGCCGCGGATATTGGTGCCGCCGATATCGACGGCGAGGATGCCGTCATAGCCCTCGAAAATCCACGACGGCGCCAGATGCACCGCGCCGATCAAGGCTGCATCGTTGGGGTGAAAACGGATCGGAACCAGATCGCCCTTGAAATCGTCGGACTTGAGGATGATGTCGGCGCGCGCGATGGCCAGTTCGCCGAGCCGGCTGTCGCGAAAGCCGCCGCCGACCACGATGCGCTCGGTCTTGGCCCATGCTTTGGTCTTGAGAAACCGGCGCGTCACATGGGCCAGTTCCTGCGCGAATTCCTCGATCGCGCTGTGCAGGACCGCAGAAGCCTCGGTGTCATCGCCGACCAGGATCTCATCGAGCGCCTTCTTGTTGATCTTGTCCGAAGGCTCCTCGCCGAACGGATCTTCGCCCGACTTGCCGAGGGGTTTTCGCCAGCGGTCGAATATCTTGCGGAATGCGCCCTTCGAGGCGCGGTCGCCCAGATAATGGTCGTCTTCCTTCAACTCGATGTTGAAGCTGTCAACGTCGACCGACGGCAGGCGGGTGGCACCGTGGCTCCCAATGCCCGTTGTAGTTATGACGTCTTCAGCCATGCTAGCTTAGCCCTGCCCGCTTTAGGGGTTCAGGAGGGACAACGGCGGGGGAACCCTTTGGTTTCGCTCGAAGCTGTCGAAGGCATCGAAAACGTGCCAAATCCTTTAAATTCGGCCGGTTTTTGCCCCGCTTTACCTTGACTCACCGGGATCAGCGGCTATAAGTCCGCACCATCCGGCGCGGGACTTCTCGCGCCGCTTGTTTTTGCGCGGATTTGGTCGGGCTCGCTTTTGCTCGCGCGGAAAACATACCCACAGCGACTGTAGAAAAAGCCGGCCCGGACCCGTTCCGAGGCCGGGATCGAACACGAAGGAATCCAACGATGTTCGCAGTCATCAAAACCGGCGGCCGGCAATACCGTGTCGTTCCGAATGATGTACTCGAGATAGGCAAGATCGAAGGCCTCGTCGGCTCGATCGTGCAGCTTGGCGAAGTTCTGGTACTTGGCAGCGATACGCCGGTGCTTGGCACGCCGAGCGTGGCGGGCGCTTCCGTGGCAGCGGAGGTGCTGCAGCACAAGCGCGGACCGAAGGTGATCGCGTTCAAGAAGCGCCGCCGCAAGAATTCGCGCCGCAAGCGCGGCTATCGCGACGAAATCACGGTGCTTCGCGTCACCGAGATCCTGGCCGATAACGCAAAACCTTCCATCGGTCCGCGGCCGAAGAAGGAAAAGATAGTAGCCGCGCCCACAGAGGGCGAGGACGAGGCGCCCAAGGCTGCACGCAAGGCCGCGAAGAAGGCAGCGCCCAAAAAGGCGGTGGCCAAAGCTGCGGCGAAACCGCGCGCCAAGCCAGATGCCAAAAAACCCGCGGCGAAGAAGACCGCCGCCAAAGGCAAAAGTGATAAAAAGTGAAGCGCCAAAAATCGCGTGACAAAAAGTGAAATGATTCCTTCAAGGAATTGATCTAGAGATTACGGACAAGTTTGGAGACGGGCCATGGCTCACAAAAAAGCAGGCGGTTCATCGCGGAACGGGCGTGATTCAGCGGGCAAGCGGCTCGGAATCAAGGCCTATGGTGGCGAGCACGTGATCCCCGGCAACATCATCGCGCGTCAGCGCGGCACCACATGGCATCCCGGCCTTAATGTGGGCATGGGTACCGACCATACTTTGTTTGCCAAAATCGAAGGCCACGTCGAATTTCATGCCAAAGCCAACGGCCGCACGCTCGTATCGGTTCGCCCGATGCAGGATGCCGCGGCCGAGTAACGGTGGACAAATTGAGTCCGCCGGGTCCTGTTGAACCGGCGGAGCTCTTGAAGGCTCCAAAGGGGAGGCGGGAAACCGGCCTCCCCTTTTTCTTTAATGCGATTGCTGACGGAGCCCGACATGCTGCAGGACATTCCACCCCCATCATTACGCGAGGCGTCTAGCTGCGTCCTCGAGACCGAACGGCTGACCCTGCGCAGGCCGACGCTCGCGGACGTAAAAGCGATCGCGCGTCTCGCCAACGACCGCCGCATTGCGGAAAATACCCGCCGCCTGCCGCATCCCTACTCCCAGGAGCATGCCATCGAATTCGTGCGCGCAATCGCCGACGACCGGCGCGATATCGCGTTCCTGATCGAACACGCTCACACGCCGGTCGGCATGGCCGGCATCAACTGGCGCGAGGCGGATGCGCCGGAACTCGGCTACTGGCTCGGCTTCGAGCATTGGGACCAGGGCTTCGGCACCGAAGCCGCGCGTGCCGTGATCGATTTTTTCTTCGAGGAGTTTGATCTCGATCAGCTGTTCTCGGGCGCGCGCGTCGCCAACCCGGCTTCGCGCAACATCCTGGAGAAGTGCGGCTTCCAGTGGAGCGGCGTCGAACTGCACCGCTTCGAGGCGCTGGGATCGTCGACCCCGGTCGATTGCTTCCGGCTTTCCCGCAGTGTGTGGTCGTCGCTGAAGAACTGGGGCAACTCGACGCGTAGAGAGCGCTAACTCTCTACGCGGCGTCCGCGCGAACGCGCATAACCGACGATGCTTATGCCGGCGGATTGACCGCGGTTTCCTCATGCCCGAGGGTTCGCTCGCGCAGGAAAATATAAATCCCCGCGCCGATGATGAGCGCGGCGCCCGCGATCGTTTGCCATGACGGGACATCGCCGAACACAACGAGGCCGAACATAATCGCCCAGAGAATCATCGAATATTGGTAGGGCACCACGACGCTTGCCGGCGCAAGCTTCAGCGAGCGGTTGACGCATAACAGCGCTCACCGAGATGAGGCCTGCGACCGCAAACAGCGCCAGGCTGCCAAGGCTCGGCGTGACCCAGCCGAACGGCGACATCAGCGCGCCCAGCGTGAAGGTGCCGAAAAATTGCGACGACGCCATCACGATGTCGGAGGTCGCGCGCAACAGCCGCGTGATCAACATCAGCATCGAAAAGCACAGGCTGCCGCTGAGCGCGATCAGCGCCGGCAAGCTGACCGCTTGCGACGACGGACGCAGCGCGATCACGACGCCGCAAAAGCCGATCACGATCGCGCTCCAGCGCCGCCAGCCGACCCGCTCGCTCAGCACGATCGCCGACAGCGCGGTGACGAAGATCGGACAGGCGAGGTAATAGGTGGTGACGTCGGCGAGCGGCAGATAAACCGTCGCCAGGAAGAAGGCGGCAACTTCGATCGTGGACAAGATGACCCGCAACAATTGCAGCCGCGGCCGTTCCATGTGGAGAAACTGCGCGCGATGGCGCCAGATCAACGGCGATAGCACGAACAGCGCCGCGCAGGCGCGCAGCCACAGTAGCTGCCCGACGGAATAGGTCGCGACGATGAATTTGCCAATGGCATCGCCGAACGAAAACATGAAGATCGACAGCAGCATCAATCCGATGCCGGCGAGCCGCGCCGAGCGCTCGTCGTTGTCGGGCGAGATTCTCTCGAGCAGGGTCATGGCAACGATGTTTTAAAGACGTGGACGCCCAGGACAAGCCTGATTGCCGCCATCCCACCTCTGCGATACCGATGGGTCATCAGCCCAACCTTGCAGGGAGAACGCATGACCGAGTTCGATCCCGCCGCGCATCGCATGGTGCCGGAGCAGCGCTGGTTCGAAGATTTCGTGGTCGGCGAGCGCTTCGTGATCCCAAGCCGGACCATGACGTCAGCGGTGTTCGCCGCGTTCCAGACCGCGAGCGGCGACACCCATCCAGTGCACTATGATGTCGAATATTGCCGCGTCCGCGGCATGCCGAACCTTTTGGCGCACGGTTTTCAGACGCTGATCCACACCGCGCCGGGCGCGGGCCTGTTTCCTTTTCTGGTGGAGGAATCGCTGATCGGCTTTCTCGAGCAGTCGAGCCGGTTCTTGAAGCCCGTGTATGCCGACGACACGATCTATCCCGCGCTGGAAGTGACCGAATTGACGCCCGGCCGTTCGACCGGTGTGGTGACGCTGCGCTCGACCGTGTTCAATCAGCGCCGGGAGCTGGTGCTGGAGGGGATGCAGAAGTTCCTGATCCGGCGAAGACCGGCGTAAAGGTTATCGCCGCCTTGCCGCCGACAAGGACGATAAATTCCCGCCGCCTTTTTGATGCCCTCGACCCGGCTGGTCCAAGCTGTACCAGATTGGCGGGGAATAGCACGCAGCGCCTTCAAAACGGCCCGACAATTAAGGCTTTCCGCGATATTTTCCGGCAGGTTTAGGTTGCCGCAACGGTTGCTGTGGCCTACCTAAAGCCCCATGAAATTCCTTGATGAAGCAAAGGTCTATATCCGCTCGGGCGACGGCGGTAACGGCTGCGTGGCGTTTCGCCGCGAGAAGTACATCGAATTTGGCGGGCCGAGCGGCGGCAATGGCGGCCGCGGCGGTGACGTGATCGTCGAGGCGGTCGATGGATTGAACACGCTGATCGATTATCGCTATCAGCAGCATTTTAAAGCGCAGAAGGGCGTCAACGGCATGGGCAAGGACCGCCATGGCGCCAACGGCAAGCCGGTTGTGCTGAAAGTGCCGGTCGGCACCCAGGTGTTCGACGAGGACCGCGAAACGCTGATCCACGACTTCACCACCCTCGGCGAGACGTTCGTGCTCGCCGAGGGCGGCAATGGCGGCTTCGGCAACGCGCATTTCAAATCCGCAACCAACCGCGCACCGCGCAATGCCAATCCCGGCCAGCCGGGTGAAGAGCGCTGGATCTGGCTCAGGCTGAAACTGATCGCGGATGCCGGCCTGGTCGGTCTGCCCAACGCCGGCAAATCGACTTTCCTCGCCAAAGTCAGCGCGGCCAAGCCGAAGATTGCCGACTATCCCTTCACCACGCTGCATCCGCAGCTTGGCGTCGTAAATGCCGACGGCCGCGAGTTCGTGCTGGCGGATATTCCGGGCCTGATCGAGGGCGCGCACGAAGGCGCAGGCCTCGGCGACCGGTTTCTGGGCCATGTCGAACGCTGCCGCGTGCTGCTGCACCTGGTCGACGCGACAAGCGAGCATGCCGGCCGAGCCTACAAGACCGTGCGGGATGAGATCGAAGCCTATCAGGGACACCTCGCTGACAAGATCGAGATCGTCACGCTGAACAAGATCGACGCCGTGAACGCCGACGACCTCAGGAAGCAAAAAGACCGGCTCAAGCGCGCCGCAAAGAAGACGCCGCTGTTGATGTCAGGCGCGACCGGCGCAGGCGTCAAGGAGGCGCTGCGTGCATTGGCCGAACTGATCGGCGAGGCCCCGGTGACGGCCAAGGCCAAGGGCGCGGCGGAAGCCGAGCCTTGGGCGCCGATTGAGACGCCCGCGACGACGCAGGGTTGATCAGCCTTAACTTTCTTTCCTGATGACGCGCCACTTCCAAAATAAGGAGGTGGCGCGTATTGCTTCCAAAGCAATCCGCCTTACTCGATTTCAACCATGGCCCGCCCCGCTTTAAAAAAATTCCGCCGCATCGTCGTCAAGGTCGGCTCCTCGCTCTTGATCGATTCCGATGCCGGGCAAGTGCGGGCATCGTGGCTGGCGGCGCTCGCCGCCGATATCGCCAAGCTGCACAAAGAGGGCCGCGAGATCCTGATCGTCTCCTCGGGGTCGATCGCGCTTGGCCGCAGCCGGCTAAAATTGCCGCGCGGCACGCTGAAGCTGGAAGAGAGCCAGGGGGCTGCCGCGGTCGGGCAGATCGCGCTGGCGCGGATCTGGTCGGAGGTGCTTGGGGCTCACGGCATCGGCGCCGGACAGATCCTGGTGACCCTGCAGGACACCGAGGAGCGCCGCCGCTATCTCAATGCGCGCTCGACCATCGCCAAACTGCTGGAATGGCGCGCGGTGCCGGTGATCAACGAAAACGACACGGTTGCCACCAATGAAATCCGCTATGGCGACAACGATCGCCTTGCCGCCCGCGTCGCCACCATGGCGAGCGCCGACCTCTTGATTCTGCTGTCCGACATTGACGGGCTCTACGACGCGCCACCGGCCAATCATCCCGACGCAAAACTCGTTCCGATCGTCGAGACCGTCACCTCCGAGATCGAGGCGATGGCGGGCGCCGCCGGATCCGAATTGTCGCGCGGCGGCATGCGCACCAAGATCGAGGCGGCGAAGATCGCGACCACCGGTGGCACCCATATGCTGATCGCGTCCGGCAAGATCGAGCATCCGCTGCAGGCGATATCGGACGGCGGCCGCTGCACCTGGTTCCTGACCCCCGCCAATCCCGTCACGGCGCGAAAACGCTGGATCGCGGGCTCGCTGGAGCCAAAGGGCACGCTGACCATCGACGCCGGCGCGGTAAGCGCGCTGCGCGCGGGAAAAAGCCTATTGCCGGCCGGCGTGATCCGGGTCGATGGGCAATTCGCCCGCGGCGATGCTGTCCTGGTGCGCGGTCCCGATACCCATGAAATCGGCCGCGGCCTCGTCGCCTATGACGCCGAGGATGCCGAGAAGATCAAAGGCCGCTCCTCGCCCGATGTGATGGCGATCCTCGGCGTCAGCGGCCGTGCGGAAATGATCCACCGCGACGATCTCGTGGTTGGCCGCGGCGGCCCGTTCCCCAAGTAGGCCTATGACTAGGCCAATGGCCGACGCCCGCTCGTCTGCCATGCCGGTTCCGCGCCTCGCCAAGTCCTCGATTTCCATGCTAGGACATGGCCTTAATCGAGACTGAATCCAATATGTCCACGCCCTTGAAAGCCATCGACGGCAGCGCCGATTTGCCGACCCTGATGAACGAGCTCGCCGCCGGCGCCCGGGCCGCGGCGCGGCTGCTGTCACTTGCCTCGGGGCAACAGAAGAATCGCGCCCTGGAGGCAATGGAGCGGGCGATCCGCGAGCACGCCGCCGCGATCCTGGCCGCCAACGCCGAAGACGTCGCTGAAGTCCGCAGCGGCGGCGCGACCAGCGCCTTTGTCGACCGCCTGACGCTGACGCAAGCGCGCATCGATGCGATGGCCGACGGCATTGCGACGGTGCGAAAAATCCCCGATCCGGTCGGCGTCGTGACCGAAAGCTGGCAGCGTCCGAACGGCATGACCATCGAGCGCGTGCGTGTGCCGCTCGGCGTCGTCGCCGTGATTTTTGAGAGCCGTCCCAACGTTGCGGCTGACGCCGGCGTGCTGTGCCTGAAATCCGGCAACGCGGTGATCCTGCGCGGCGGCTCCGACAGTTTCCGCTCCTGCCGCGCGATCCACACCTGCCTGACGCAGGGGTTGCGCGAGGCGGGTCTCCCCGAAGCCTCGATCACGCTGGTGCCGACCCGCGATCGCGCCGCGGTGGGATTGCTGCTGACCGGACTCGCCGGCGCCATCGACGTCATCGTGCCCCGCGGCGGCAAGAGCCTGGTCGCCCGCGTCGAAGCGGAGGCGCGGGTGCCGGTGTTCGCGCATCTGGAGGGCGTCAACCATGTCTATGTCGACCAATCCGCCAACCTTGAAATGGCGAAGTCGATCGTGCTGAACGCCAAGATGCGCCGCCCCGGTGTCTGCGGCGCGGCCGAAACCCTGTTGGTCGATCGCGCCGGCGCCGCGACGAGCCTCAAGCCCTTGGTCGAAATGCTGATCGACGCAGGTTGCGAGGTGCGCGGCGACGAGGCCGTGCAGCGCACTGATATCAGGGTGAAGCCCGCTTCGGAGAAAGACTGGGACACCGAGTATGAAGACGCCATCATCGCGGCACGAATTGTCGACGGCGTCGATGAAGCGATCGCGCATATTCATAACCACGGCTCGCACCATACCGACGCGATCGTGACCGAGGACGCCAACGTCGCGCAGAGGTTCCTCAACGAGGTCGATTCGGCGATCGTGCTGCACAACGCCTCGACGCAATTCGCCGACGGCGGCGAGTTCGGCTTCGGCGCCGAGATCGGGATTGCCACCGGCAAATTCCACGCCCGCGGCCCGGTCGGCGCCGAGCAATTGACCAGCTTCAAATATCGGGTCCATGGCACCGGACAAACGCGGCCGTGAGCACTTATCCGCGGTGGATCCGTTGAAAGAACCGTCAGTCTCATCGCCGTCCGTCGCCAAGACCATCCCCATCCATACCGACGGCATGCGCATCGGCCTGCTGGGCGGTTCTTTCAATCCGCCGCATATCGCCCATCGCGCCATCAGCCTGTTTGCGATCAAGCGGCTGAAACTGGATCGCGTGTGGTGGCTGGTGACGCCGGGAAATCCGCTCAAGGACAATGGCGCTCTGCACGAGCTTGACGAACGCGCGCAAGCCGCCCGCCAGATGGCGAGCGATCCGCGCATCGACGTGAGCTGTCTCGAATCCGTCATCGGAACGCGATATACTGTCGATACCGTCAATTATTTGCGCCGCCGGGTGTCAGGCTTGCGCTTTGTATGGATCATGGGCGCTGACAACCTCGCGCAATTCCATCGTTGGCAAAACTGGCAGCGCATCGCCTCCCAGATGCCGATCGCGGTGATCGATCGTCCGCCCTCAAGCTTTCGCGCCCTCGCTGCGCCCGCGGCGCGGGCCCTCGCGCGCTATCGTGTGCCAGAGAATGAGGCGGGCCGGCTGGCCGATTTTCGTGCGCCGGCCTGGGTGTTTCTTACCGGCCTGAAAATGAGCCTGTCCTCGACCGGCTTGCGGAACCCGGACGGGAGCTGGAGGGCCGGAATCTGAGTGCGGGGCTTACTGATTCGATACGATCCGGTTCACTGGAATATTGAAACCTTTAACCCCACATGGGTAGTATGAGCGGCGGACGTCATGGATTCGGCGTCTGCGATACAGCGAAAGGAATGGTCCCTGGCCACATCTGTATTGTCCAAGTCTGTTTTACCCAAGGTTTCCAAAGCGTCACCAAAAACCGCGCGTAAAACATCGACCCAAGCTGCGGCCTTGAAGGCGCAACCCGACGCCGACGAGACGCTGAATATGATCCTCTCCCGCCTCGACGATATGAAGGCGGAAGAAACGATCACCATCGATCTTCGCGGCAAATCCGCATTTTCCGACTACATGATCGTCACCACGGGCCGGGTCAACCGGCACGTCGGCGCGATCGCGGAAAACGTCACGAAGGCCTTGAAGGAAAACGGCATCAAGAGCATCCATGTCGAGGGTTTGCCCAATTGCGACTGGGTGCTGATCGATTCCGGCGATGTGATCGTGCACGTGTTCAGACCCGAGGTGCGCGAGTTCTACAATCTCGAGCGATTGTGGACGCGAGCCCCGACGGCGGCAAAGGCGATCTGAGATAGCGAGCCGATGCCAGTCGGCGGGAGCGCGTCGCGAGCTGCGCGTGCACGCATGCCGCTTTGCCGGAAAGTGCCGTAATGCGCCTTGTCGTCATTGCCGTCGGCCGGCTGAAGCAGGGTCCGGAGCGGGAGCTCGCCGATCGCTATCGCGAGCGCTTCGACGACATCGGCCGCAAGCTCGGCTTCCGCGGCCTCGACATCCATGAAATTGCCGAAAGCCGCGCGCGCGACACGGCAAGTCGAATGGCCGAGGACGTCGGCGCGATCGCGGAAAACGTCACGAAGGCCTTGAAGGAAAACGGCATCAAGAGCATCCATGTCGAGGGTTTGCCCAATTGCGACTGGGTGCTGATCGATTCCGGCGATGTGATCGTGCACGTGTTCAGACCCGAGGTGCGCGAGTTCTACAATCTCGAGCGATTGTGGACGCGAGCCCCGACGGCGGCAAAGGCGATCTGAGATAGCGAGCCGATGCCAGTCGGCGGGAGCGCGTCGCGAGCTGCGCGTGCACGCATGCCGCTTTGCCGGAAAGTGCCGTAATGCGCCTTGTCGTCATTGCCGTCGGCCGGCTGAAGCAGGGTCCGGAGCGGGAGCTCGCCGATCGCTATCGCGAGCGCTTCGACGACATCGGCCGCAAGCTCGGCTTCCGCGGCCTCGACATCCATGAAATTGCCGAAAGCCGCGCGCGCGACACGGCAAGTCGAATGGCCGAGGAAGCTGGCGCGATCGCCGCCGCCATACCGGAAAAGTCGTTGCTGGTGGCGCTCGACGAGCACGGCGAGAACATCGATAGCACCGTATTTTCCCGGTATCTCGGCAGTTGGCGGGATCAGGGCGTCGGCAGCACTGTTTTCCTGATCGGCGGCGCGGACGGACTTTCGCCTGAATTGCGGCGTAAGGCGAGACTGCGCATCGCATTCGGCTCCGCGACCTGGCCGCACCAAATGGTTCGCATCATGCTTCTGGAACAGCTTTATCGGGCCGCGACCATTTTGGCGGGCCATCCCTATCACCGCACCTGACGCGGCTAACGAGAGCACCTCACGGATCGATGCTGTTAGCGCGGACCCGACATTCGTACCCCGACACCAGCGGCCGCGGCAGGCTCTCTTCGGTGCCGCTCGCCACTCTCCTGCTCTCCGCAGGCTTTGCGGGAGCCGCCCGCTTGCCAGCGATGGCGCAGGCCACGGCACCCGCATCGCAGGCCGCGGCGCCCGTATCGCAGGCTGCAGCGCCCGCTCCCGACGCCATCAAGCAGCGCGAGCAGGAACTTGAAGCGGCCCGCGCGCAAGCCAAGAGCGCGACCGAGGCGCGCGAGAAGCTGAAGGCCGACATCGCCGCGATCGGCCAGGACCGAGCTAAGCTTAATTCGCAATTGATCGACGTCGCGGCGCAAGTGCGCGGCGTTGAAGGGCGGATCGGCGACGCCGAAGCGCGGCTACGTACGCTGGATTCGCGCGAAGCGCAGGTCCGCGGCTCGCTCGATTCGCGGCGCTCGGAGATCGTCGAGGTGCTGGCGGCCCTGCAACGCGCAGGCCGGCGCACGCCGCCGGCGCTGCTGGTCCGCCCCGAGGACGCGCTGCAATCGCTGCGTACCGCGATGCTGCTCGGATCGGTGGTGCCCGAATTGCGGGCCCGCGCCGCCAAGCTCGCCACAGATCTCGGCGAGCTTCTCGCATTGCGCAAGACCATCGCAACCGAGCACGACCGGCTTGCGGCCGACCGCGACAAGCTCAGGGACGACCAGGCGAGGCTCGCTGCTTTCGTCGAGGAGCGGCAGCGGCAACAGGCTGCGATCGAGAAGGACATGGAAGCCGAAGGTGCGCGCGCGATCGCGCTATCCCGGCAAGTCGACAGCCTGCAAGGCCTGATCGCCAAAATGGAGCAGGATCTGAAGAGCGCTGCGAAGGCCGCCGCAACCGCGAACCTGCAGGGGGCGCCCGCCGCCGTCAACGGCAAGCCCAACCTGGCCGCCTTCAAGGATCCTGCCCGCAAAAGCCCGGCGATCGCATTCGCCTCGGCCAAGGGATTATTCGCTTTGCCGGTTAACGGCAGCAAGATTCGCGAATTTGGCGGTTCCGATGGCGCTGGCGGCATAGAAAAAGGCATTTCTTTGGCGACAAAGGCCGGTGCACAGGTCACAACACCGTGTGACGGATGGGTTGTTTACGCCGGTCCGTTCCGGAGCTATGGACAACTCTTGATCCTCAACGCCGGTGGTGGGTATCATGTGCTGATCGCCGGGATGGAGCGCATTTCGGTCAACATTGGCCAGTTTGTACTTACGGGAGAGCCGGTCGCCACCATGGGGACAACCTCCCAGGTCGCCTCCATTCTCGCGACTAATGCGAGCCAGCCCGTGCTCTATGTCGAGTTCCGTAAGGACGGCACTCCAATCGATCCAGGCCCATGGTGGGCCGCAAATGAAGGCGAAAAGGTTCGCGGATGATGCGCAAGACTTCGGTAATTCTCCTGAGCGCTGCCACCGGCGCAGCGTTGACGCTGTTCGTGACCCAGCCGCGCGCCGTGCTGATGGGATCGAGCGCGCGAGCCGCCACCTCCGATACCTATCGCCAGCTCAACCTGTTCGGCGATGTATTCGAGCGGGTTCGCAGCGACTATGTCGAGAAGCCTGACGACTCAAAGCTCGTCGAATCCGCGATCTCCGGCATGCTGGCCGGCCTCGATCCGCATTCAAGCTACATGGATGCCAAGAGTTTTCGTGACATGCAGGTGCAGACCCGCGGCGAGTTCGGCGGGCTCGGCATCGAAGTCACGATGGAAGACGGGCTGATCAAGGTGGTCTCGCCGATCGACGACACGCCGGCATCAAAGGCCGGCATCATGGCCAACGACATCATCACCAATCTCGACGACGAAGCCGTGCAGGGCCTCACGCTGAACCAGGCGGTCGAGAAGATGCGCGGGCCGGTCAACACCAAGATCCGGCTCAAGATCATCCGCAAGGGCCAGGACAATCCGATCGACGTCACGCTGGTGCGCGACAACATCCGCGTCCGCTCGGTGCGCGCCCATGTCGAGACCGATGACATCGGCTACATCCGCATCACCACCTTCAACGAGCAGACCACCGAAGGCCTGAAGAAGGAAATCGCCAACCTGCAAAACCAGATCGGCGACAAGCTGAAGGGATTCGTCATCGACCTGCGCAACAATCCCGGCGGCCTCCTGGAAGAGGCGGTCACGGTTTCCGACAGCTTCCTCGAGCGCGGCGAGATCGTCTCGACCCGCGGCCGCAATGCCGAGGAAACCCAGCGCCGCACCGCCCATCCGGGCGACCTGACCAAAGGCAAACCGGTGATCGTTCTGATCAATGGCGGCTCGGCCTCGGCGTCCGAAATCGTCGCCGGCGCGCTGCAGGATCACAAGCGTGCCACGCTGGTCGGCACCCGCTCGTTCGGCAAGGGCTCGGTACAAACCATCATTCCGCTCGGAAGCGGCAACGGCGCGCTGCGGCTGACCACCGCCCGCTATTTCACGCCGTCGGGCAAGTCGATCCAGGCCAAGGGCATCGTGCCCGATATCGAGGTGCTGCAGGATGTGCCGGACGAGCTGAAGTCACGCACCGACACCAAGGGCGAGGCCTCGCTGCGCGGCCATCTGAAGTCCGAGGGCGACGAGAAGACCGGCTCGCAATCCTACGTGCCGCCGGATGCCAAGGACGACAAGGCGTTGAAGCTCGCCGATGATCTGCTCCACGGCATCAAGGGCAGCGCCGCCGCGCCTGAGGCGGCCACCCGCGACAAGGCTGCGATCGACAAGCCCGCCAACAAGGCGGCGAACTGACCGCTCGGCGAGATAACTGCTTTCGAAAAGGGCGGCCCCACGGGCCGCCTTTTTTGCATGATGGCTCCGGATTGCTTCCGGCGGGGTCCGCCGCCCTGCCCTGCCGTGGTATCGTCGGCAGCGCTGATTCGGAAAAAAGGTTCATGACTGAGACGGCCGACGATCTGAGCGCCCCGCTCGGACAGAAAACGGCAGCGCAAGGCAAGCGTCGGTTCCGGCTGCCGTTCACGGCACTGCAGGCGCTGGCCCTGCTGTTCGGCCTGTTCCTCGCGGCGTTCGCCGGCTTTGCCGTCTTTGGCGACAATCCGTTCGGCGGCGAGCCGATCGCGCACATCGCGATCCACCAGAACGGCCAGGGCGACCAGAAGCCCGCCGCGATGTCTCCGAGCCTCGCCGATCATGGCGCGAAACCGGCCGCCAAGCAGGTCGCTGGCGGCGAGCCAAAGACCGTCACCATCATCGATGGCTCCAGCGGCAAACGCCAGGAAATGGTGATCGGAAGCGACGGCGCCGACAGCAAGGCCGACCCCGACGCGCTGCCCGCCCTGATGGTCGGCATCGACCAGCGCCTGCTCGAAAAATCGCGCTATGGCATGATCCCGGTGGTCGCTGACGGGCTCAAGCCGTTCACGGTCTACGCCGCCGAAGCCGATCGCGCCAAGGCCGCGAAAATGCCGGTGGTCGCGATCGTCATCGGCGGTCTCGGCGTCGGTGCAGCCAAGACGTCGGATGCCATCATGAAATTGCCGCCGGCGGTGACGCTGGCCTTCACGCCCTATGGCTCGGACCCCGGCAAGCTGGCCGAGCGGGCGCGGGCGCAGCGCCACGAGATTCTGCTGCAGATTCCGATGGAGCCGTTCGACTATCCCGACAACGATCCCGGGCCGCAAACCCTGCTGGCGACGCTCGGCCCTGAACAGAATCTCGACCGCTTGTACTGGCACCTCAGCCGATTCCAGGGCTATGCCGGGATCGCCAATTTCATGGGTGCGCGCTTTGTCGCCACTGATGCAGTGATGCAGCCGGTCATCCGCGAGGCCGCCAAGCGGGGGCTCGGCTATTTTGACGACGGAGCCTCGCCGCGCAGCGTCGCACCCTCGCTCGCCGCAGGACAAGCGCTGCCGTTTGCCAAGGCTGATGTCGCCATCGACGCGATGCCGACTTCTGCGGAAATCGATCGGTCGCTGGCAAAGCTTGAGAGCCTCGCCAAGGAGCGCGGGAGCGCGGTCGGAACGGCCTCGGCGCTGCCGATCTCGATCGAGCGGATCGGCGCGTGGATCAAGGCCCTGGACGGCCATGGCATCATGCTTGTGCCATTGACAACCGTGATGCTGAAATCAAAATCAGGCTGAGGCATGATCCGAAAAAGGCTGCCCGCACTGGATAGCGGGGCGGGAACCGGTTTTCGGGTAGGTCACGCCTAAGGAAATATGCGATCGGCGCGATTTCGGGCCCGCTCGGGTGTTCAAGGTCGTCCACCCCTGCGGCAAATGAGGTTCTGACGGAATGGCGCGCTACGAAGACCTGCCCTACCGGACATGTGTCGGCATGATGCTGATCAACACTGCCGGGCTGGTCTTCATCGGTCGGCGCGCCGGAGGCATCGAGCACGTCGACGAATCCCATGTCTGGCAGATGCCGCAGGGCGGCGTCGATCCGGGTGAGGACACCTGGGAAGCCGCCAAGCGCGAGCTCTACGAGGAAACCAGCGTCCGCTCGGTCGAAAAACTGGGCGAGGTCGCGGACTGGTTGATCTACGACATTCCACGCACGGTCGCGGGACGCACCTGGAAGGGCCGCTACCGCGGCCAGCGGCAGAAATGGTTTGCGTTGCGCTTCACCGGCAAGGATGCCGAAATCAATGTCGCGAACCCCGGCGGCGGGCACAAGGCGGAGTTCGTCAGCTGGCGCTGGGAGCCGATGAAGAATCTCCCCGAACTGATCGTTCCATTCAAGCGCCCGGTCTACGAGCGCGTAGTGAAGGAATTTGCCGGGCTCGCGGGCAGGTGACTCTAACGGCCGACAACAAGCCCTATCGTCCCAATGTCGGGATCGCGCTGTTCAACGGCGCGGGCCTTGTGCTGATCGGTCGGCGCTTTCGGGACGACGGGCCGGAAATCATCCTGCCGGGCCTCGAATGGCAGATGCCGCAAGGCGGCGTCGATCCCGGCGAAGATTTGCACGAAGCCGCGATGCGCGAGCTCTGGGAAGAAACCGGGGTGACAAACGCCGATTATCTCGGCGAAACCGACTGGCTGACCTATGAATTTCCGCCACTCGCGGTGCCGCCCTCCCATCGGCTGGCGAAATTCCGCGGCCAGCGGCAAAAATGGTTCGCGTTGCGCTTCGAGGGCTGCGACGATGAAATCGATCCGCTGACCCCGCGCAACGGCCAGCCGGCCGAATTCGATACCTGGCGATGGGAGCGGCTCGACCGCGTGCCAGATCTCGTGGTGCCGTTTCGGCGCGAGGTGTATCGGAAGGTGGCAGAGAGTTTTGCGAGATTCGCGCGAGCTTGATCGCAACGCAGCCGGAAGCGTTGTATTTGCTCGACCTCTACGGAAGTTAAGGCCGTTGCGCCAATGCGCCTAAAGCATGATCCGGAAAAGTGGGTACCGGTTTTCCGAAAAAGATCATGCTCAGACAAAAGCATAGAGCGGGATGACGATTCGAAGAAAAGTCATCACGCTTTAATGCATCGCGGTCGTGCTGAGCTGGTGCTGGATGTTCTTGTAGTGATCGAGCCGCTCGATCGCGTGGTCGAGCTCGGAGCCTTCTTTTTCCGCCAGCTTGGCTTCCATCTCGCTGATCGTCTCGGCGAACTTGGCGCGGTCCAGCTCCTCGAGCGAGGTGGCGACATCCGCAAGCACGGTCAAACCCTTCTCGGAGACTTCGGCAAGCCCGCCTAGCACGATGATCTTTTGATGCGTGCCGCCGTTGGTCACGGTCAGGATCCCGGGCCGGACGGCGGCTACGACCGGCGCATGTCCCGCCAGCACGCCGAAATCGCCTTCGACGCCGGGAATGTCGACCTGATCGACCTCGCCGGAGAAGGCGAGCTTTTCGGGAGAGACGAGATCGAAATGGAAGGTAGCCATGGGTATTCCGCTTTTTCCTTGTCACCCGCAGGCTTGACCCGCGGGTCCATCAAAAAATCCTTCTATCGATGGATTGCCGGGACATTTCAGTTTGAAGACGCGCTTCGCGCTTTAGCCCGGCAACGACGATATGAAAGCTAAGCCGCTTCAGCGAGCTTCTTGCCCTTCTCGACCGCCTCTTCGATGGTGCCGACCATATAGAAGGCTTGCTCCGGCAGATGATCGTATTTGCCTTCGCACAGCCCGCGGAAGCCCTTGATGGTATCGGCGAGGTCGACGAACTTGCCCGGCGATCCCGTGAAGACTTCGGCGACGAAGAACGGCTGCGACAGGAAGCGCTCGATCTTGCGGGCGCGCGCCACCGTTAGCTTGTCTTCTTCGGACAGTTCATCCATGCCAAGAATGGCGATGATGTCCTGTAGCGACTTGTAGCGCTGCAAAATCTGCTGGACCATGCGCGCCGTGGTGTAGTGCTCCTCGCCGACGACGAGCGGGGAGAGCATGCGCGAGGTCGAGTCGAGCGGGTCCACCGCCGGATAAATCCCCTTTTCCGAAATCGCGCGGTTCAACACCGTGGTGGCGTCCAGATGCGCGAACGAGGTGGCCGGTGCCGGATCGGTCAAGTCGTCGGCCGGCACGTAGATCGCCTGCACCGAGGTGATCGAGCCTTTGTGCGTGGTGGTGATGCGCTCCTGCAGCGCGCCCATGTCGGTGGCGAGCGTCGGCTGATAACCCACCGCCGAAGGAATACGGCCGAGCAGCGCCGACACTTCGGAGCCCGCCTGGGTGAAGCGGAAGATGTTGTCGACGAAGAACAGCACGTCCTGGCCCTGGTCGCGGAAGTGCTCGGCGACGGTGAGACCGGTGAGCCCGACCCGGGCGCGCGCGCCCGGCGGCTCGTTCATCTGGCCGTAGACCAGCGCGCATTTCGAGCCGTCGCCGCCGCCCTTCTTGTTGACGCCGGATTCGATGAACTCGTGATACAGGTCGTTGCCTTCGCGGGTGCGCTCGCCGACGCCGGCGAATACCGAGTAGCCGCCATGCGCCTTGGCGACGTTGTTGATCAGTTCCTGAATCAGCACGGTCTTGCCGACGCCGGCGCCGCCGAACAGACCGACCTTGCCGCCCTTGGCGTAGGGCGCGAGCAGGTCGACGACCTTGATGCCGGTGACGAGAATTTCCGCTTCGGTCGACTGGTCGGTGTACTCTGGCGCCGGCTGGTGGATGGCGCGCTTTGTCGCGGCCTTGATCGGGCCGGCTTCATCGACGGGTTCGCCGATCACGTTCATGATGCGCCCGAGCGTGCTGTCACCGACGGGCACCTCGATCGGCTGCCCGGTATCTGTCACTTCCTGGCCGCGGACCAAACCTTCGGTGGCGTCCATCGCGATCGTCCGCACGGTGGATTCGCCGAGGTGCTGCGCCACTTCGAGCACCAGACGGTTGCCACCGTTGACGGTCTCCAGCGAATTGAGAATCGCCGGCAAGGCGCCTTCGAACTGCACGTCGACGACGGCTCCCATGACCTGGGTGACGCGACCGACCACGTTGGCTGCTGTAGCCATCTAATCTATCTCCTTCGATCCGAACTCAAGAGCATGATCAGGTCATGCGCTAGACCACGGTCAGCTTGACCGGGATGTTGCCTTTGGTGGCCTTGGAATAGGGGCACACCGTGTGAGCTTCTTCGACCAGCGCCTGGACCTTGGCCTTGTCGGCACCGGGAACCGAGACCTTCAATTCGACCGCTAGCGAAAAGCCGCCATCGGTGTTGAGCGTCACGTCGGCCGTGACCTTGGCGGCCTGACCGTCGATGCCGTGCTTCTTGGCGACGACCAGGATGGCCTGACCGAAACAGGCGGAATAGCCGAGTGCGAACAGCTGTTCGGGATTGTGGCCGTCGCCGGCGCCGCCCAATTCCTTTGGCAGCGCCATCGATAGCGCCAGCGCGCCGTTGTCCAGCATGGAGCGGCCGTTGCGTCCGCCCTTTGTGGTAGCCGATGTGACATATGCCATCTTGCTCTCCTCAGACTGCTTCGGCGCCGGAGATGATCTCGATCAGCTCCTTGGTGATCATCGCCTGGCGCGTGCGGTTGTAGATCAGGGTCTGCTTGCGGATCATTTCGCCAGCGTTGCGCGTGGCGTTGTCCATCGCGGTCATCTGGGCGCCATAGAACGAAGCGTTGTTTTCCAGCAGCGCCCGGAAGATCTGGACCGCGAGATTGCGCGGCAACAGGCGGGCCAGGATCTCGTCTTCTTCCGGCTCGTATTCGTATGACGTCGCAGCACCGGCCTTGGCGCCAGGGGCTTCCACCACCAGCGGAATGATCTGCTGCGCGGTCGGAAGCTGCGCGATCACCGACTTGTAGCGGGAATAGAACAGCGTGCAGACGTCGAATTCACCGGCTTCGAAGCGCGCGATCACCTTCCTGGCGATGTCTTCGGCGTTGACGAAGCCGAGCTGGCGGACCGCGCGCAGGTCGACGTGTTCGACGATCTGCTTCTCGAACAGACGGCGGAGCTGATCGTAGCCCTTGCGGCCGACACAGAAGAACTTGACCTGCTTGCCCTGGTTCATCAGGGCCAGCGCCCGCTCGCGCGCCAGGCGCACGATCGAGGAGTTGAACGCGCCGGACAGGCCGCGTTCGCCGGTGCAGACCAGAAGCAGATGCACCTGATCCCTTCCGGTGCCCGCGAGCAGCACCGGCGCGCCGGGTGAGCCCGCGGCTGCGGTTGCGATATTGGAAATCACCGCGTCCATCTTTTCGGCGTAGGGCCGCGCGGCTTCAGCGGCCGACTGCGCGCGGCGCAGCTTTGACGCGGCAACCATCTGCATCGCCTTGGTGATCTTCTGCGTCGCCTTGGTGGAGGCGATGCGGACCCGCATGTCTTTCAGTGAAGCCATTCTCAGTTCACCCTGGCGACCCCGCTCGCGAGCTGGCCGCGAACTCCTCTTTCGTCACACCCGGCCTTGTGCGGTCATGACGGCGTCCGTCAAGCCAACGTCTTGGCGTAACTTTCGACTACCGACTTCAGCTTGCCGGCGGTGTCGTCACTGAGGTCGCGGCTTTCGCGGATCGAGTTGAGGATGTCGACGTTCTTGCCGCGCAACAGCGACAACAACCCATCCTCGAAGCCACGTACCTTGTCGATCGGCAGCGGATCGAGATAGCCGTTAGCGCCGGCCCAGATCACGCAAACCTGCTCTTCCATCTTCAGCGGCGAGAATTGCGGCTGCTTCAACAGCTCGGTCAGCCGCGAGCCGCGGTTGAGCATGCGCTGCGTCGAGGCATCGAGATCGCTGCCGAACTGCGCGAAAGCCGCCATTTCGCGGTACTGCGCGAGTTCGCCCTTGATCCTGCCGGCGACCTTCTTCATCGCCTTGGTCTGTGCCGACGAGCCGACGCGCGACACCGACAGGCCGACGTTGACCGCCGGGCGGATGCCCTGGAAGAACAGGTCGGTCTCAAGGAATATCTGGCCGTCGGTAATCGAGATCACGTTGGTCGGGATGTAGGCCGAAACGTCGTTGGCCTGGGTTTCAATCACCGGCAGCGCGGTGAGCGAGCCCGAACCGTGCTCGTCGTTGAGCTTGGCGGCGCGCTCGAGCAGGCGGGAATGCAGATAGAACACGTCGCCCGGGTAGGCTTCGCGGCCCGGCGGACGGCGCAGCAACAGCGACATCTGGCGATAGGCGACGGCCTGCTTCGACAAATCGTCGTAAATAATGACCGCGTGCATGCCGTTGTCGCGGAAATATTCGCCCATGGTGCAGCCGGTGAACGGCGCGATATACTGCATCGGTGCCGGGTCGGACGCGGTCGCAGCGACCACGACCGAATATTCCAGCGCGCCCTGCTCTTCGAGCACTTTCACGAACTGCGCCACCGTCGAACGCTTCTGGCCGATCGCGACATAGACGCAATAGAGCTTGATCTTCTCGTCCCTCTGGGCGTTGAGCGGCTTCTGATTCAAAATAGTGTCGAGCGCGATTGCAGTCTTGCCGGTCTGGCGGTCGCCGATGATCAATTCGCGCTGGCCGCGGCCGATCGGGATCAGGGCGTCAATCGCCTTCAGACCGGTCGCCATCGGCTCATTGACCGATTTGCGCGGAATGATGCCGGGCGCCTTGACGTCGACGCGCTTGCGTTCGCTCGCTTGAATCGGGCCCTTGCCGTCGATTGGATTGCCGAGCGCATCGACCACACGGCCGAGCAGGCCCTTGCCGACCGGCGTATCGACGATGGCGCGAGTGCGCTTGACGGTCTGGCCTTCCTTGATCTCGCGGTCGGCGCCGAAGATGACGATGCCGACATTGTCGGTTTCGAGATTGAGCGCCATGCCGCGGGTGCCGTTCTCGAACTCGACCATCTCGCCGGCCTGGACGTTGTCGAGCCCATAGACGCGGGCGATGCCGTCGCCGACGGACAGCACCTGTCCGACTTCGGAGACCTCGGCCTCCTGACCGAAATTCTTGATCTGGTCCTTGAGGATCGCGGAAATTTCCGCGGCGCGGATGTCCATCAGCCTGCCTCTTTCATCGCGTGCTTGATCGAATTGAGTTTGGTGCGAAGCGAACTATCGACCATCCGGCTGCCGAGTTTGACCACAAGGCCGCCGATGAGCGAGGTGTCGACTTTGACGTTGAGCGCGACGTCCTTACCGGTCACGGTCTTGAGCGCGGCCTTCAAGGCGTCGAGATGCTTGTCACTCAGCGTCTCGGCCACCGTGACATCGGCGGCCGCCTCGCCCTTGAATTTGGCGACCAGGGCGCGGAAGGCGCGGATCACGTCAGTCACCGCAAACAACCGGCGGTTGGCGGTGAGAACCTTCAGAAAATTGGCGGAAATCCCCGAAATACCTGATTTGTCGAGCACGGCGGTGAGGGCCCTCGACTGCGTCTCGGCCGAGAATACCGGACTGCGGACCAGCCGCTTTAGATCGGCGCTATCGGCCAGCATGGCCTCGAAGCGATCGAGGTCGACCTTGACCGCATCGACGGATTTCTGATCGCGGGCCAACTCGAACAAGGCCGTTGCATAACGGCCCGACACTCCCGAAACGGACGGATCTTCAGCAGCCACAGACAAGCTCTTTTAGCTAGCAAATCCGCAAGAGAAAAACCGTCGCCACAATGCGGCGCCTAGCGATTCAAGCCCTTGGAATTCAAGCGGGACTTCGATTTTCGACCGGCATGAGAGATGCCGGGATCGTTAAAATCGCGGCTTTGCTAACATAGCGTGCGCGCAGGTGCAACATGACGGCGCCCCCACTGACGCTTGATCGCAAGCGTCGTTGGCCGCCGGCTTGTTCAAGCCGATTTTTTCAGCCGCGCCTGGCCGCCACATTCCGTACCGCGAACCGCACGCGGGAGCGATCCGTCACCATCACTGAGCATCGTTCCTTCGCATAATGCATGGGCGCTATGTGTCGGCCTGAAGGAACAGGAACTCACCGCGAGTCATTCCACCAGCGCATTACTTGAGCAAGTCTCGCGATCGCCGAGGATGACTTCCTTCCTCAGTATTGCCAAGTATTGTATCAGTTAAAAGAGTACTAAAACCCAAGATAATGGGGTATCCTTCGATTACCTACCCCTCAGTAACAAGATATTTCAGCTCGCGACAAAAGGGATTACTGCCTAATTCATGCCGCATTGCGACACCAAACGGCACTGCACAAAAAATGGGACGGGGGTTCCACTTGTCACACATGTGGCAATACTAGCTGAGGGACAATTCTATGCTGACACTCAAAAAAACGACATCGGGAAATCCAACCCGGTCGCGTACGGCGCTCGCAGTTTTTGCCGCAACTCTGTTTGTCGGTGGGACTGCCACCGAGGCGTCGGCTAAATCCAGACATCACCATCATGCTTACCACCATCATCACGGCCGCTATGCCGCCAAGAGCCCCGAACGCACGTCGGGCTGGTCCTCGGGCGGCACTAACGCGGCGATGACGGCTGCGTCGGGCACCGGGCGCAGTTTCTCAGGGATCGCGTCGTTTTATGGCAACGAGTCCGGCAGCAAAACCGCCTCGGGTCAGCGGTTCAATCAGAACGCCATGACCTGCGCCCATCGCTCGCTGCCGTTCGGCACCAGGCTCCGGGTCACCCATGGCGGCCGCAGCGTCATTGTCACCGTCAACGATCGCGGCCCGTTCATCCGTGGCCGGGTGCTTGACCTGTCGACCGGCGCGGCCCGCGCCATCGGCCTGGGTGGCATCGGCCAGGTCACCGCCGAGGTCGTCTCGTAAGGCGTCTCGATCGCCGCTTTCATCAAGCCCGCAAGCGCTTCCTGGCATAACGGCCGCAGAATCTCCTGCGCGCCAAAAAAGCCTGCCGTCGCACATGACGGCAGGCTTTTTGCGTCACAGAAAGCTCTGCGGGTCGACGTCAACCTCGAGCTTGAGATTGCCTTTGGTCTTGGGACCTGCGGCGAGCCATTGCCGCAGATATTCCGACAGATCGAAGCCACGCACCGATTTCAACAGCAGGCGGAAGCGATAGCGGCCCTTGATCACGGCAAGCGGCGCTTCGGCCGGTCCCAACAATTGCACCCGTTCATCCCGCGGCGCGAGGGCGGCGAGCTTTCGTGCAAAACCTTCCGCGGTCGGCCGGTCGCCCGCCGAAATGATCAGGCTCGCCAGCCTTCCGAACGGCGGATAGAGGGTGCGCTCGCGCGCCTCGATCTCGCTCGCATAAAACGCCTCGCGATCGCAGGCGATCAGGGCTTTCATCACGGGATGTTCAGGCTGATGGGTTTGCAAGTACCCGACGCCGCGGCCCTGGTCACGGCCGGCGCGCCCAATCACCTGGTTGAGCAATTGCCAGGTCCGCTCGGCGGCGCGCGGATCGCCATTGCCAAGACCAAGATCGGCATCGATCACGCCGACCAGATTGAGTCGCGGAAAATGATGGCCCTTGGCCACTAATTGCGTGCCGATGATGATATCGACGCGGCCCTCCGCGATCTCATTCAATTCGCTGCGCATGGTCTCGATCGAGGTGATGAGATCACTCGACAGCACCATGGTGCGCGCGCCCGGAAACACGCTTGCGGCTTCTTCCTGCAAGCGCTCGACGCCAGGGCCGACCGCGACCAGTGATTCCTCGGCCGCGCAATTCGGGCAGACGTGCGGCCGCGGCATCGAGAAGCCGCAGTGATGGCAGACCAGCCGCTGGCGGAATCTGTGATCGACCAGCCAGGCGTCGCAGATGGTGCAGGCGAAGCGATGTCCGCAGGCCCGGCACAGCGTCAGCGGCGCGTAGCCGCGGCGGTTGAGGAACAACAGCGCCTGCTCGCGCCGCTCGACCGCAGCCTTGATCTCCGCAGTGAGCCTTGGCGAGATGAAGCGGCCGCGCGAGGGCTGCTCGCGGCGCAGATCGATCGCCTCGATATGGGGCATGTGCGCACCCCCGAACCGCGACGGCAGCACCACGCGCTGATAGCGGCCCTTGCGCGCATTGACTTCGGTCTCGACCGACGGCGTTGCGGAGGCCAGGATGATCGGGATCTTCGCGAGATGGGCGCGCACCACCGCCATGTCGCGCGCGTGGTAATGCGCCCCGTCGTCCTGCTTGTAGGCCTGATCGTGCTCTTCATCGACCACGATCAGGCCGAGACTGGCATAGGGCATGAACAGCGCGGAGCGCGCGCCGACGACGACCGGCGCTTCGCCGGCTGAAATCGCAGCCCAGTTGCGGGCGCGGGTGCGCGGCGTCAGCGCTGAATGCCACTCCAGGGGAGGCACGCCGAAACGTTGCGCAAAGCGATCGAGGAATTGGCCGGTCAGCGCAATCTCCGGCATCAGGATCAGCGATTGCCGGCCGCGGCGGATGGTTTCGGCAATCGCCTCGAAATAGACTTCGGTCTTGCCTGAACCGGTGACGCCGTCGAGCAGCGCGACGTGGAAACTGCCATTGGCGGCCAATGCCCGCATCGCATCGACCGCGCTGCGTTGCTGGCGGGAAAACTCTGGCTGTGCATGGGACGGGTCGGGCGCCGGCGGCGCGGAGGGCCGCGGCATCGGCTCGACCGTGAGCGTACCTTCATCGACCAGACCGTCGATCACGCCGGCAGAGACGCCGGCCTCCTTTGCGGCCTCGGACTTGCCGTGCAACAGACCGTCCGACACGACCCCGATCAGCCGCCGCCGTGCCGGCGTCAGGCGCTTTGGCGCTTCGCCTATCAGGCGCACGCCCATCCGCACCCGCTCGGGCCCAAGATTCTCACCCATCCGCAGCGTCATCCGCAGCACCATGCCGCGCGCCGAGAGTGTGTAATTGGCGACCCAATCGACCAGCGAGCGCAGTTCCCCGGTCAGCGCCGGCACGTCGAGCTTTTCACCGACGTCCTTGAGGCGATTATGCAGACGCGGATCAGGATTAGCGTTCTCCGCCCATACCACCGCGACGACCTCGCGCGGCCCGAGCGGCACCGCCACTACGTCGCCGGGCTTGAGCTCCATGCCGCGGGGCACGCGGTAGGAATAGGCCTGGTTGAGCGCGACCGGCACCAGCACGTCAACGACACCGGTCGCTGCGGCGGAGGAGCTGGTCTGGCGCGTAATGTGGTCCATCGGAGAATCGGCCTTGGGCGGATTGAGGCTAAAGCATGATCCGGAAAAGTGGATACCGGTTTTCCGAAAAAGATCATGCTCAGACAAAAGCATAGAGCGGGATGACGATTCGAAGAAAAGTCATCACGCTTTAGCGCCACGATCGCCAGTTAGCGAACGGTAAACGAAAGAGATGCGATATAATAAAGAGACTCAATGTGCCGATAGCTGCATGACAAAACCAGTCCCCGCCGTTCAGGCGATCGAACTCGACAGCGCCGATGAAACCATCGCACTTCAGATGACGCGATGGCTGTCGCATCTGCGCGCCGAGCGGCGGCTGTCGCCGAAGACGCTGGAAGCCTATGCCCGCGATGTCAGGCAATGCCTCGATTTCCTCTGCGAATACTGGGGCACGCGGGTGACGCTGGCTCGCTTTTCGCTGCTGGAAGCAAGCGACGTCAGGGCCTTCATGGCGATGCGGCGGGCCGACGACATTGGCGGGCGCTCGCTGATGCGCAGCTTGGCGGGCCTGCGCTCTTTCGGACGTTTTCTCGAACGGGAGGGCAAGGGCAAGGTCGGCGCACTCTCCGCCATTCGCGCGCCAAAAGTCGGAAAGACCCTGCCGAAGCCGATCCAGGTGACGGCGGCCAAACGTTTTGCAGACGCCGATGAGCGCGCCGGCGAGACCCGCGATCCCTGGATATGGGCGCGCGACGCCGCCGTGATGGCGCTGTTGTATGGTTCGGGCCTGCGCATCTCCGAAGCGCTCGGCTTGAGGCGCCGCGACGTGCCGCTGCCCGGTGCCGGCGACGTGCTCGTGGTTACCGGCAAGGGCAACAAGACCCGCATGGTGCCGGTGCTGCAAAACGTGCTGGCGCTGATCGCGGATTACGTGGCGGTGTGCCCGCATCCGGTTGTCCCGGAGGGGCCGATCTTTGTCGGCGCCCGCGGCGGTCCGCTCAAGGCCCGCATCATCCAGCTCACCATGGAGCGATTGCGCGGTGCATTGGGCTTGCCCGATAGCGCGACACCGCATGCGCTGAGGCATTCGTTCGCGACCCATCTTCTCTCCCGCGGCGGCGACCTGCGCGCGATCCAGGAACTGCTCGGCCATGCTTCGCTCTCGACCACGCAGATTTATACCGGGATCGACACCGAGCGGCTGCTCGAAGTCTATCGTTCCACGCATCCGCGTTCCTGACATAATCCGGTCACATCGACTTGCCCGTTGGGCTTGCCCCTTGCACTGGCCGCAATGTTCGGGCCATCGTGGAATAGTCGGTCAGGGAGAGAATCATGAGCGCACATGAAAGCATGGAGCAGGCGGATCAGGCCAAGGAAGCCTCCGGCGAAAACCGAAGGATCGCCTTGCTGATCGCGATCATCGCGCTGTGTCTGGCGCTGTCGGAAACACTCGGCAAGGGCGCCCAGACCGAATCCATCAGCAAGAATGTCGAGGCCTCGAACCTGTGGGCGTTCTTCCAGGCCAAGAGCATCCGCCGCACCACGGTGCAGACGGCGGCCGACCAGGGCAAAATAAGCCTCGCCGGCGCGAGCGATGATGCCACCAAGGCGGCGCTGCAAAAGCAGATCGACGACTGGCAGAAGACCGCGGCGCGTTACCGCTCCGAACCGGAGACCGGTGAAGGCACCGAGCAATTGTCCGAGCGCGCCAAGCACGCCGAGGAAGAGCGCGACCTCGCCACCGCGAAATACCACCACTTCGAACTTGCCTCGGCCGCGTTCCAGATCGGCATCGTGCTGGCGTCGGCGACGATCATCACCGGCATCATCGTACTCGCCTGGATCTCGGGCCTGCTGACGCTGGCAGGCATCGCCATGACCGCGCTCGGCATCTTCGCGCCACACCTGCTGCACTTGCCGTGAATGGATCGAACGCCTGAGTTGAGTTAGCCGGCGCACTTGCAGCTTGAGATGCGGGCCGGCAGATTACCGCGCCTCGTGCACGCTCTTGCGGAAGCGCTGGATCAGCCGAAGCATCCGCGATGACCAGCGCTCGCCATCGCCACGCAGGATCTCGACGACGCGCGCCTTGACCGGATCGACCAAGGCCGTGGCCTTGGCCCGCAGCGCCATCACGAATTCATAAAGCTTCTCGAACCACGCCATCTCCAATAGTTTCGGCCGCGTCACGTCGAACACGAACGCGGCGACGCCTACGCCCAAGAACTTTGCGAAGATGATGGTGAGGGCGGCGCTCAGCCAATATTCGTGGGTCAACAGCCAAAAGCCGACCAGTTTGAGCGGAAACAGCGGAATCACCGGCACGATGAAAACGATCAGGGTCATCGCCGGCGACAGCGTATCGACGCGATCGGTGAGCCATTGCTTGAAGGCGCGCAGCGGGAGCGCCGCCACCACCCAGGCCACGATCGGTTCGAGGTGATCCCACAACCAGGCTTCGATCAGGAAAATGATCGCAAGCAGAATCCAGAACGGCTGAAGCAGGCGGCGCAGCATAGAGCTCATCTCCACCCGCTGGCGAGGCCGGGCATCGATCACATATGGATTGCCCGCTTGCCAACTGCAAGCGCGGCTTCCTTGATCGCTTCCGAGCGCGTCGGGTGAGCGTGGCAGGTACGCGCCAGATCTTCGGCGGAGCCGCCGAATTCCATCAATACCGCCGCTTCGTGGATCATTTCACCGGCCTCGATGCCGATGATGTGCACGCCGAGCACACGATCGGTCTTCGCATCTGCGAGAACCTTGACGAAACCGTCGGTGGTCTGGTTGACCTTGGAGCGGCCATTGGCGGTGAAAGGAAATTTGCCGGAGGTGTAAGCCACGCCAGCCTGCTTCAACTCCTCTTCGGTCTTGCCGACAGATGAAACTTCCGGCGTGGTATACACCACGCCTGGAATAACGTCGTAATTCACGTGCCCGGCGCGCCCGGCGATGATTTCGGCGCAGGCGACGCCCTCATCCTCGGCCTTGTGGGCGAGCATCGGCCCCGCGACCACGTCGCCGATGGCATAGATGCCCTTAACGCTGGTCGAAAAATGCCGGTCAATCTGCACGCGGCCGCGATTGTCGAGCGCGACGCCGGCTTCCTTCAAGCCCAGTCCATTCGTGTAGGGCACGCGGCCAATGCAGACCAGCACGACGTCGGCTTCCATCGATTGCGCTTGTCCACCTGCCGCCGGCTCGATCAGCGCGACGAGTTTCTTGCCGGTCGTGTCGACGCCGGTGACCTTGGCGCCGAGCTTGAACGCAAAGCCCTGCTTTTCCAGGATACGCTGGAATTGCCTGGCGATCTCGCCATCCATGCCCGGCAGGATGCGATCGAGAAATTCCACGACGGTAACCTTTGCGCCGAGCCGCTGCCACACCGAGCCGAGCTCCAGCCCGATCACGCCGGCGCCCACGATCAACAGGCTCGCCGGCACCTTGTCGAGCGACAGCGCACCGGTCGACGACACGATGCGGCGCTCGTCGATCTCGATCCCTTTCAGCTGCGCAATGTCCGAGCCGGTGGCGATCACGATATTTTTGGTCTCGACGGCTTGCGTCTTGCCGTCGCCGGAGACTTCAACCTTGCCCGCGCTGACGATCTTTCCGGTGCCGTAGATGACGTCGATCTTGTTCTTCCTCATCAGGAACTCGACGCCCTTGACGTTGCCATCGATGCCCTGCTGCTTGAAGTCCATCATCGAGGGCAGGTCGAGTTTCGGCGCGGGCACGGTTATTCCCATCTTGGCAAACGAATGCGCGGCCTCCTCGAACATCTCCGAGGCATGCAGCAGCGCCTTCGACGGCATGCAGCCGACGTTGAGACAGGTGCCGCCGAGCGTTGCGTTCTTCTCGACCACGGCGACTTTCATGCCGAGTTGCGCCGCGCGCACCGCGCAAACATACCCGCCGGGACCGGTGCCGATGACAACGAGATCGTAAGCCGCCATGATAAAATCCTGTAGCTAGGGAGTGTGACGGGTATTAGCGCCCACCGGATACATCGAGGATGGCGCTGGTCACATAGGAAGCCTCGTCCGACATCAGCCAGACGATGGCGTTGGCGATTTCGTCCGCGGTGCCGACGCGCTGCATCGGCACCATGTGCGCGAGCCGGTGGGCTCGATCGGGCTCGCCGCCGGACGCATGAATTTCGGTATCGATCAATCCCGGCCTGATCGCCGCAACGCGGATACCTTCGCCGGCGACTTCGTGCCCCAATCCGACGGTGAAGGAATCAATCGCGCCTTTGGAAGCCGCATAATCGACATAGGTGTTGGGCGAGCCAAGCTTGGCCGCAACCGACGACAGATTGACGATCACCCCACCCTTGCCGCCGCGGCGCGTCGACATCCGCTTCACGGCCTCGCGCGCGCACAAAATACTGCCGGTGACGTTGACCGCCATCATGCGGGCAATGCGCTCGGCGGACATATCCGCCACACGCATTGTCGTCCCGACGATGCCGGCATTGTTAACGAGCGCACCGAGCGTGCCGAACGCGTCGGCGGCGTCAAACAGCGCGAGAATATCGCTCTCGGCGCCGACGTCGCATTTCACCGCGATCGCCTTGCCGTTGCTCGCCTCGATGACTGAAACCACCTCGCGTGCCGCGGTCTCGTTGTTGGCGTAGCCAACGACGACCCGAAAGCCCCGCGCCGCTGCCGCCAACGCGGTGGCCCGGCCGATGCCGCGGCTGCCGCCGGTGATGATCGCTACTTTGTCGGTCAATACCGTCCCCTCAACATTGCTGTGCTGATCATACAATCGCTATGATTTCAAAGGTGCGACTACGGTGAAAGATGTGGTGAGATCCGGGTCCTCGATCGTCTCGCCCGTCGAACGCAGCCTGTATTGCCCCGGTCGAGCATGGTGAAGCGACCGCAAAGCGGGAGGCAACGTCATGGTCGTTCCGACCCACTTGCCATCGCAAGCAACCTCGATGCCCTTGATCTGATCCACGCTGACAATCCGCCCATAATATTGCGCCTGCGATCCTACAGTCTCCCCATCGGCTTCGAGATATGTGACGCCGACCAGTACCATAAGCCCAACGAAGTCATCTGCCTCATCCTGATCCCACTCAGGACGGCCAGCTTCGCCATCGGATGGCATCCATGGTCCTGTGGGGGGCGGCCTGTCTGACACGAGCAAGCCCGATCACAGATCCAGCACCAGCCGCGCCGGGTCTTCCAGGCTCTCCTTGACGCGCACCAGGAACGTCACGGCTTCCTTGCCGTCGATGACGCGGTGGTCGTAAGACAGCGCCAGGTACATCATCGGACGCACCTCGACCTTGCCGCCGATCGCCATCGGGCGCTCCTGAATCTTGTGCATGCCCAAAATGCCCGACTGCGGCGCGTTCAGGATCGGCGTCGACATCAGTGAACCGTAGATGCCGCCATTGGTGATGGTGAAGGTGCCGCCCTGCATCTCGTCGATCTTGAGCTGACCGTCGCGGGCGCGACGGCCATAGTCGGCGATTGATTTTTCGATCTCGGCGATCGACTTCAGGTCGCAGTCACGCACTACCGGCACCACCAGGCCCTTGTCGGTGCCGACGGCAACGCCGATGTGGTAATAATTCTTGTAGATCAGGTCGCTGCCGTCGATCTCGGCGTTCGCCGCCGGAATGTCCTTGAGCGCCTGCACGCAGGCCTTGGTGAAGAAACCCATGAAGCCGAGCTTAGAGCCGTGCTTCTTCTCGAACACGTCCTTGTATTGCGCGCGCATCGCCATGATGTGGGTCATGTCGACCTCGTTGAAGGTCGTCAGCATCGCAGCCGTGTTCTGCACGTCCTTCAGGCGGCGCGCGATGGTCTGGCGCAGCCGCGTCATCTTCACCCGCTCCTCGCGCGCGGCATCGTCGGCGGGCGAGGGCGCACGGACTTGCACCGCAGCCGCGGGCTGATTGACCGGGGTCGGCGCGGAAGCCGCCTTCTCGATCGCCGCCAGCATGTCGCCCTTGGTGACGCGGCCGTCCTTGCCGGAGCCCGGAACCGTCGCCGCATCGATGCCGCTCTCGGCCGAGATCCTGCGCACCGACGGCGCCAACGGAGCGTCGGCCGGGGACGCTTTCGGCGCGGCAGCGGCAGGCGCCGGCGCAGCAGAGGACGGCGGAGGCGGCGCGGCGCTCTTGGCGGGCGCGGCGGCAGGCTTTGCGGCGGCTCCCCCCGCGCCATCATTGATTTGTCCAAGCAACGCGCCGACCGCAACGGTTTCGCCATCCTTGGCAACGATGTCGCCGAGCGTGCCCGCGGAAGGCGCCGGGACTTCGATCGTGACCTTGTCGGTCTCGAGCTC